>CAOJSG010000008.1 GCA_948442615.1 uncultured Alistipes sp. | reverse complement strand
ACCCCGCCCGGGACGACGTGTTGTCCCGGGCGTATACCACCGCCGGGGGGCGCCTTTACCGATCGGCTCCCCGCGTCGTATTTCCGCCGGAGACGAGGCATGCTGCGAAACGGCCGCCCGCAGAACGGTGCGGCGCCGGTTTTCCGGCTCCGAACCGGCACGTGCGTCCGCGGTCCGGCCTGGGTCGGCAGAGGCGCGATTCGTCCGGGCAAATCCGGCCGGACGCAAATGCCTCCCGGCCGTCCGGACAACGGCGGAGCCGGATCCGCGGGCCGCCGGGGCGGCAGGACTTCCGGACCGGCGGAATCCTCGGCCGCCGCGGCCGCCGGAACCCGTAAAGTCTATCGAAACGACAGGCGACCGGCCGACCCGCCGGGATCGGCAGACCCGGAGAGAAGGACTTCGTGACAAAGGCATCGCACCGCCCGGCGCGTCGGATCTTCAAGGCCAGCGCACCCGGAAGCGGATGCCGCCCTCGTCGAACGCGGGATTGCCGCAGACGGGCCGGACATCGCCGTCGAACGCATCGTAGTCGAACCGCTCGCCGCCGATGCGGGCCAAGCGTCCGCATTTGAAGTCGGGCGCGAATGTGTCGTAATAATCGAATCCGACGCTCCCGATCCGTTTGATCTTTCCGCACTTGGCATCGTTGTCGAAACGGTCGTAATAGTCGATCGTCGCCGTGCCGATCCGTTTGATCCGGCCTCGCCTGATCTCGTCGTCGAAACTGTCGTAGTAGTCGAAAACGACGTCGCCGATCCGTTTGATGCGCCCCTGCTTGTCGCGATTGTCGAAGCTGTCGTAATAGTCGAACTCCACGCCGTCCAGCCGTTTGAGCTTGCCCTGCTTGCAGCTGTTGGCGAACGAATCGTAATACTCGCGGCGCCCGCGCCACTCCATACGGTCGAAACGGCCCGACGGATCCACCGTCACGAACCGGCGTTCGCCGACCTGCACCGTGATGCGGCAATGGCCGTCGAGATCGGTCCGCACCGTCCGTATCTGCGCTTCGGCCCGCAAGCCGGCCGCCAGCGCCGCAAAAACAAACAGAATTCCCAGTTTCATCGCAATTCTCCGCAAGCCCTTCCGGGCGGTTGTCGTTCCGGAGCCGGCATGCCGGCCCGCTCTCTTACGGAACGTTCCGCGGAGGCGGATTCGTATGCCGGACCTCCGTTTTTTTCGCCGCGGGAGCCGAATCCGCCCCTCCGCAGGCCGGCGCCGCAGCCGGGAAGGCGGATCCCTCCGCAGCGCTCCGCCCGGGACCGGCGGACGAAGTGTTAAAAAAACGTTAACAATGACCGGGCTGTCCGTTTCCTCGGAAAAATTGGTTTACATTTGTTCGGAAATTGCACTACTGACCTATCATGAGCGAGATTTACACCGTAATCATCGTCATTCTCGGCATCCTGGCCGTATCGGGCCTTTTCGTCGGCGTGACAAACGACGCCGTCAACTTCCTCAACTCCGCCATCGGTTCCAAAGCCGCTTCGCTGAAAGTCATCATGCTGGTCGCCTCCGTGGGCATCGTGATCGGCGTCGTCACGTCGAGCGGCATGATGGAGGTGGCACGCAGCGGCATGTTCAACCCGGGGCTGTTCACCTTCCACGAAGTGATGATGCTCTACCTGGGCGTGATGTTCGCCAACGTCATCCTGCTGGGGCTGTACAACTCGCTCGGACTGCCCACGTCGACCACCGTGTCGCTGATCTTCTGTCTGCTGGGCTCGGCCGTGGCGGTCTCCATCTACAAGATCTCGAACGATCCCTCGATCGACATCACCTCGCTCGGCGAGTTCATCAACACGTCGCGGGCCATGGGCGTCGTCTCGGCCATCCTGCTGTCGGTGGTGATCGCCTTCACGTGCGGCTCGATCGTCATGTACGTCTCGCGCATGATCTTCACCTTCCGCTATACGGCTATCTTCCGCCGGTTCGGCTCGCTCTGGTGCGGCGCCGCACTCACGGCGGTCATCTACTTCGCCGTGTTCAAGGGGCTCAAATCGCTGCTCGCGGGCAACGATTTCATCCGCATGGTGGACGACCACCTGCTCATGGCCCTGTTCGTCTGCTGGGCGGTATGCTCGCTGCTGCTCTTCTTCATCCAGCGGTTCAAGGTCAACATCCTGCGCATCACCATCCTCTCGGGCGTCTTCGCGCTGGCCCTGGCATTCGCGGGCAACGACCTGGTGAACTTCATCGGCGTCCCCGTGGCGGGATTCGACGCCTACGGCATCGCACGCGAGACGGGCGACACCGGCATGCTGATGACCGCGCTGAACGAGAACGTCCCGGCCAACATGTCCATCCTGCTCACGGCCGGCATCATCATGATCGTCGCGCTGTGGAGCTCCAAGCGGGCCATCCTGCGCGTCACGCAGACCGAGCTCTCGCTCTCGACGCAGGGCGAGGAGGGGCAGATGCAGTACGACTCCTCGGCCTTTTCGCGGACGATCGTGCGGGCGGCCCTGAACATCAACGCCGGCATCGAACGCGTCGTCCCGGAACGGATGCGCGAGGCGATCGCCCGCCGCTTCGAATTCGAGGACGTCGAACACAGCGGCTCCCCCTACGACATGATCCGGGCCACGGTCAACCTCACCACCTCAGCCCTGCTCATCGCCCTGGCCACGTCGCTCAAACTGCCGCTCTCGACCACCTACGTCTGCTTCATGGTGGCCATGGGATCGTCGCTGGCCGACCGCGCCTGGGGCCGCGAGAGCGCCGTATACCGCATCTCGGGCGTGATGACCGTCGTCGCCGGATGGTTCGTGACGGCTTTGGGCGGCTTCCTGATCGCACTGGCCGTAGGGCTCGCGCTCATCTACGGCGGAACGGTCATGTTCGCGATCGTCACGGTGCTGTGCGGCTGGATCCTTTACCGGAGCAAGCTCAGCAAGAAGGCCCGTTCGCGCGGCGCGGACGAGACGCCCGTCGCCGCGACCACCAACGCCGACATCATCTCCGACCTGCGCGAGGAGGTGTGCCACACGATGGAGTGCGCCACGAAGATCTACGACCACACGCTGATCGCCGTCATGAAGGAGAACCGCAAGGTATTGCGCGATATGGTCAAGGAGGCCAACGATCTGTTCTACAAGTCGCGCGAACACAAATACACGCTGCTGCCTACGCTCAAACGGCTCCAGACCGGCGACGTCAACACGGCCCACTACTACGTGCAGGTGGTCGACTACCTCAACGAAATGACCAAGGCGCTGATGCACATCACCCGCCCGGCCTTCGAGCACATCGACAACAACCACGAAGGGCTTTCGAAGGAGCAGGTCCGCGACCTGATGGCCATCAACGACGACGTGGAGTCGATCTACCGGCAGATCAACACGATGCTGCGCACGGGCGACTTCTCGGACATCGAGATGGTGCTCACGATGCGCGACCAGCTCTTCGAGACGATCGCCGACAAGATCAAGACCGAGCTGACGCGCATCAACGAGGCCCGCTCGAACACCAAGGCCTCGATGCTCTACCTCACGATTCTGAACGAGACCAAGAACATGGTGCTCCAGTCGCGCAACCTGCTCAAGTCGCAGCAATACTTCCTCCGCCACCGCGAGGCGCCGAAAAACTGGATCAAATAGCGGGGCGGAACCGCCCTCCACGGACAATGGACATCGCCAAAAACAAACGACGCGAGAATATCGCCGAATACATCCTCTACCTCTGGCAGCTGGAAGACCTGCTGCGGGCGCTGCAGTTCAGCCCCGAAGCGATCTTCTCGCAGCTCGTCGCTCCGCGGCAGGATATTCCCGAGGAGCAGAAACACGTTTTCCTGCTGTGGTACATGGATATCGCCAACCTGCTGCGCCAGGAGGGCAAGGAGGAGAAGGGGCACCTGGAACACACGCTGCACCTGATCGGCGATCTGCACAACCTGCATCTGCAGCTGCTGAAGCTCCCCGTCGGCAGGCACTACCGCGAAACCTTCGCCCGCCTGGAGCCGCAGCTCCCGCGGCTGCGGACGATTCTGGGGGCTGCGAACGTGGGCATGAGCGACACGGAACTCGCCTTCCGCACGCTCTACGCCGCCATGCTCTACCGCATCAAGGGACAGGGCGACACCGCCGCCGTGACCGATACGCTGGAGTACGTCTCTCCGGCGATCGCCGAACTGGCGGACATGTACCGCAAGGTGGAGACCGGCGAGGTGGATCTGTTCAAAGAGTCGTAGCGCGCCCATCGGCCGGCATCCGCGGCAGCCGTTCCGGTCGCATGCGCCGCACGGTATCCCGCGCGGACTCTCATCTCCGTCCGCCGTTCTGCAGCACCCCGGCATCCGCTTCCGCCGGGCCGATCTCCATTCCCAGGATGTAGTCGTTCATGTAGAAACCCCCGCCGATGGCGAAATCGCCTTCGCGCAGGATCCGCATCCCCATCCGTTCGTAGAAACGCAGCGCCCGGTTGCGGCGGTTGACGTTCAGCTCCATCCTGCACGGAGCCGGATGCGCCGCGCGGACATGGGCCACGGCCCGTCCGAACAGCGAGGCCCCGATCCCCCGGCCCTGGAATGCGGGAAGCACGTAGAGCCGCTGCAGATGGAAGAGATCGGGGGCCTGGCGCTCGACGGAGACGTAGCCGCACGGCACCCCCTCGTCCAAGGCCAGGTAGTAGACGTGCCCGTCGCGCATCTGCCGCAGCAGTTCGGGTTCGGCATACATCCATTCCAGCATGTATGCGATCTGCGGCGGCGACAGGATCGCGCGATAGGCGGCCGGGAAGGCCGTTTCGGCCAGACGGCGGATCGTACGGCAATCCGCTTCGGCGGCTTTTCGGATCGTTATCATTTTTTTCGGTTTTGCGGGCCTGCGACGCACCCCGCCCCCGGCTCACCGCCGGAAGGCACGGATGCGCGGACTCCCAATGTACGGTGCGCCCGGCCGCATCCGCCCGGGAACGGGGGTACGGCCGGACGCTCGCCGCTCCTCCGGACTACTCCGCCATCGCGTGCCGGTAGCCCTGCACTTCGTTCCATGCGCCGCGCGTGAAGTCGGGCACGGCCACGGGCATGCTGTTGCGCTCGAGCGACGCGGCGGTCAGCGCCCCGATGCACGACCATTCGGCCGCGTCGTACACATCCTGGTCCAGCGGCAACCCGTTGCGCAGGCAGTAGATCAGCCGGTAGTCCATGATGAAGTCCATCCCGCCGTGGCCGCCCACCTCGCGGGCCTTCTCGGCGATGTCGCGGGCGATCGGATGCGCATAGCGCGCCATGAGCGCCTCGCGCACCTCGTCGGGGACGAAGGCGTGCTCGTTCAGGTTCTCGTGATCGGGCACCTCGGCCGCCGCCAGCTGTGCGGGGCGGAACGCATAGCCCTCGATCGGGTATTTGCAGGCGTAGCCCTCCGTGCCGGTCAGCGCATACATGCGGTCGTAGGGGCGCGGCGTGTAGACGTTGTGCTGCAGGTGGATCACCTTTCCGCGGGCGGTCTGCACGAGCGTGAGCGTATGGTCGCCGTTGGCGAACGTCTCGGCCCCCATCTTTTCGCGGGCCAGCTTCGCGCCGTTGACCGAAGGGGTGTCCATGGCCACCAGCCGCGTCATGCGGTCGCCGCGATGGATGTCGAGCAGCTGGCATACGGGCCCCAGTCCGTGCGTGGCGTAGACGTCGCCCCGGTGTTCGCGGTTGAAATCGAGCCGCCAGTTGCCCTGGTAGTAGTCCCAGTAGGGCTCGAGGTTGTGGATATACGAGCCTTCGGCCTCGAGGATCTCGCCGAAAAGCCCCTGCTGCGCCATGTTGAGCGTCGTGAGCTCGAAGAAGTCGTAGACGCAGTTCTCGAGCATCATGCAGTGGCGGCGCGTCCGCTCGGCCGTGTCGACCAGCTGCCAGCACTCGGCGAGCGACGCGGCCGCCGGCACCTCCACGGCGACGTGGCGCCCCTGCTCCATGGCATAAACGGCCATCGGCACGTGCTGCTGCCACGGCGTGCACACGTAGACCAGATCGATGTCGTCGCGCCGGCAGAGTTCGCGCCAGCCCTCCTCGCCGCTGTACTCCGCGGCCGCGGGAAGCCCGTGCCGGGCAAGGATCTGCTGCGACGCCTCGACCCGTTCGGGATAGAGGTCGCACAGGGCGACGATCTCCACCCCGTCGAGATAGGCGAAGCGCTCCACGGCGCTCGGCCCGCGCATGCCCAGGCCGATGAAGCCCACGCGCACGACGGGAATCGGATCCGCGGCCAGGCCGAGCACCGAGGCCTGGCCCGGCGCACGCTGCGGTTCGTCGAAGACGAGCACTCCGTCGCGGATCTCGTATCCGACCGACGATCGGCAGCCGACAGCGAACAGCGCTGCGGCGGCACACCAGAGAAGGATGATTTTCTTCATGATTTTCCGAAATTCGAACGATTTGTCAAATATAGAAATTATTTTGAAATATAGGATGCTTTAATTACTTTTGCCCTCGTAAAAATCACGCCCCACATGTTACGTCGATCGGCAGCGGTTCTCCTCTCGGTGCTCCTCCTCTCGGCAGGATGGCTCGGCCTGACGGGCATTCCTCTTCTGACGGCTTTCGTTCCGCTGCTGTGGATCGCCTTCTCGTACGACGCGTCGCGCCGTTCGTGGTGGCGGGTCTTCGGCTGGGCGCTGCTCGTCTTCACGGGATGGAACGCCGCCACCGTGTGGTGGATCTGGAACGCCACCCCCGTCGGCCCCGTCGCCGCGACGCTCGCCTCGACGCTGCTCAACATGATCGCCTTCATGTCGTTCTACACCGTGCTGCGCGGAGGACGGAAACCGTTGGCCTACACGCTGTTCGTCGCCGCGTGGATCGCGACCGAATACTGGTATACGGTGGGCGAGTTCTCGTGGCCGTGGCTCGTCCTGGGCAACGGATTCTCCCACGACGTCTGGGCCGTGCAATGGTACGAATACACGGGCGTCTTCGGCGGTTCGCTGTGGGTCCTGCTGTGCAACCTCGCCCTCTTCGAGGCGTGGCGCGCGCGCCGCAGCGTGCGGCGGTGGCTCCTCGCAGCCTGCACCGTCGTGCTGCCGATGGGCGTGTCGCTGTGGATCTGGCAGACCGAGGGGGCGAAACTCGCGGGCGTCCGCTCGCCCCTGACACCGCGACCCGAAGCCCGGGTAAGCGTCATCCAACCCGATGTCGACTGCTACAGCAAGTTCGACGGCGACGACGCCCGCCAGGAGCGCAATATCGTCGACCTGCTTTCGCAGGTTCCCGACGACGCGCAGGTGATCCTGCTGCCCGAAACGGCCGTGCCGGGCTACTATGCCGAACCCGCGCTCGAAGAGCTGCCCGGCAGCGGCGTCGCGAGAGCTTTCTGGCAGGAGCTGGCCGACACGCTGCGGCGGCGCCATCCCGGCGCCCTGCTCGTCGCGGGGGCCAACACCACGCGCGCCTATACGGCCGCCGGCCGCACGGCCACGGCACGCCGAAGCCCCTATGGCGGCTATTACGACATCTTCAACTCGGCCGTGGGGCTCGACTCCGCGGGCCGCACGCAGATCCACCACAAGGGCCGGCTGGTGATCGGCGTCGAGAATACCCCCACGTGGATCTTCGACGTGCTGCGTTTCCTGGTCATCGACCTGGGCGGCACGCTGGGCCAGATCGGCAAGGGACAGACCACGCAGCCGTTCGTCAGCCAGGGCGGACCGGTGGGCACCGCCATCTGCTACGAAGGGCTCTACGGCGACTTCTACGGCGGCTTCGTGCGCCGCGGCGCACGCTTCATGGCCATCATCTCCAACGACGGCTGGTGGGGCGACACGCCGGGCTACCGCCATCTGTTCACCATCTCGCGGCTGCGGGCCGTCGAGCACCGCCGCGCCATCGCCCGGGCGGCCAACACCGGCATTTCGGGCTTCATCTCGCCGCGCGGCGACATCGGCGCCACGCTCGGCTGGGAGGAGCGGGGCGTGCTGACGGCGCAGGTGCCGCTCGAATCCCGCATCACCTTCTATACCCGCTACGGCGACTACATCGGCCGCATCGCCCAGTACCTCATGCTGCTGTGCCTGCTCTACTACGTCGCCTACCGGGTGAAAAAAAAGAACCATCTGGTCGAATAACCCACTCCGACATATGAACTATACCCAAACCCTCGAATTCCTCTTCCAGTCGCTGCCCGCCTTCGAAACCGCAGGCGCCACGGCCTACAAACCGGGATTGGAGCGCATCGCCGCCTTCTGCCGCCATTTGGGCAATCCGCAGCGCAACTTCTTCACCATCCACGTAGCGGGAACCGACGGCAAAGGCTCCGTGTCGCACATCCTCGCCTCGGTATTGCAGCAGGCCGGATACCGCACGGGACTGTTCACGTCGCCGCACCTGAAGGATTTCCGCGAACGCATCCGCGTCGACGGCGAGATGATCCCCAAACAGAAGGTGGTGAACTTCGTGGACAAACACCGCGACAAGATGACCGAACTCGACCTCTCGTTCTTCGAGATGACGGCGGCGCTGGCCTTCGACTACTTCGCCCAGAGCGACGTGGAGGTGGCCGTGATCGAAACGGGGCTCGGCGGGCGGCTCGACGCCACGAACATCATCGTGCCGATCGTCGGCATCGTGACCAACATCGGGCTGGAGCATACGGCGCTGCTGGGCGGTACGATCCGGCAGATCGCCGCGGAAAAGGCGGGAATCATCAAGAAGAGCATACCGATCGTCCTCGGCGAGTCGGACGAATCCTACGACGACGTGTTCGAGCAGGCGGCCGCGGCCAACAAGTCGAAACTCGTCTATGCCGAGCGCGAGTTCGTCTGCACGCAGCACGACATGCAGGGCGACAGACAGCGGTTCCGCCTGCGCCGCAACCGCGACGGACACGAATTCGAGGTCTACCTCGACCTGGCCGGCAACTACCAGCTGCGCAACATCGTGACCGCGGCGGCGGCCATCGACCTGCTGCACGAGCAGACCCCCCTGACCATCAGCCGCCGGGCCTTCCTGGCCGGGACGTGCGACGCGGCGGCCAACACCTCGCTCCGCGGCCGCTGGCAGAAGCTGGGCGACCGGCCGCTGACGATCTGCGACACGGGGCACAACCCGCACGGCATCGCCTACGTCGCCGCACAGCTGCGCCAGTGCACCTACGAGAAACTCTACTGCGTCCTCGGATTCGTGCGCGACAAGGAGATCGACCGCATCCTGCCGCTGCTGCCCCGCGACGCGTACTACCTCTTCACGCAGGCCGCCACGCACCGGGCGCTTCCGGCGGCCGAACTGGCAGCCCGCGCGGCCGAAGCCGGGCTGCGGGGCGAATGCTGCGGGAAGGTCGGGGAGGCCGTCGCCCGCGCCCGCGAGCTGGCCACCGAGAACGACATGATCTTCATCGGAGGCAGCACCTACGTCGTGGGCGAAGCGTTGTAACATCGGCGGCACGCGCTCGGCCGCGGCGGACGGAAACCTGTCCGTCCGGGAGCGGCCGGCGACGGATACGGCGCAAACGCCTCCCCGCCGCCGAAACATCGGCCGCACGACGGGCCTCCCGAAACAGCACCGCCCCTGTCGGAATGATTTCCGACAGGGGCGGTGCCGCTTATTCCTATCCGGCCTTCACGGCAGCCGGCGCCGCGGCCGTCGTGCGGCCCGGGCAGGCGCTCAGGCCTGACCCATTTTGGGCCCAGGCTCCGGCATCGGGGGCTTCGGAATCTCGATCCGTCCCATCGTGCTCTCGTACCGCGCGATATTGTCCTGCAGCGAATAGAGCAGCCGCTTGGCGTGTTCGGGCGTGAGGATGATGCGGCTCTTCACGCGGGCCTTCTGCACGCCCGGGAGCGCCGTCGCGAAGTCCAGAATGAACTCCGAGGAGGAATGGGCGATGATCGCCAGATTCGAATAGTGTCCCTGGGCCACCGCATCGTCGAGTTCGATGTCGATGCCGAATTGTTTCGCTTCCGTCATATGCCTGATTCGTTTCGTTCCGTTTCTGCGGGACGCGTCGGTGCGCGCACCGGCTGCGCTCGAACAAATATACCCGTTTTATTTCGAAAAAGCAACTTCCGCACCGAACCTTCGTTTTCCCCGCCCGCGAAAGCCTGTCGCCGCCCCGGTCCGGCGGGGACCCGCGTTTTCCCGGCCTTCCGGCCGCACCCGGATGCCCGACCTTGCGCGCAGGCCTTCGAATCCGCCTTCGCCCGCAGCCCCGCCCTATCTGCGGCGATGCCGAAAACGTCCGTATATTATCGGACCCGCACTTGTTTCTGCCCGCGACTTTTCGTATCTTTGACTTCGTCTTGGATACTTCCGCCCGGCAATGCACAAATAGATTTGGCACTGCGCTCGCTTATTCGTATCTTTGCGATCGGAAAACCCGACTCAACCGGACACAATGGGCATCGACATACTCGAAATACTCTTCCGCGGCATCTGCGTAGGCGTGGCAGCCTCGATCACCGTAGGCCCGGTGGCCGTGCTGTGCATCCAGCGCACGCTCTCCAAAAACCGCCGCTCGGGCATCGTCTCGGGCATCGGCGTGGCCTGCGCGGACACGTTCATGGCGATGGCCGCCCTGTTCTTCTACTCCATGCTCCAGACGCAGATCGAGCAGTACAACACGCTGCTGCGCGTGATAGGCGGCATCTTCGTGGTGATCGTGGGGGTCTACGTCTTCCTGCAGAACCCCGTGCCGCAGATCCGCCGCAACCGGGCCGGCAAAAGCACGCTGTGGCAGGATTTCGCCTCGATCTTCGGGCTGACGATCGCCAACTTCATCATGGTCATCCCCTACATCCTGGCCTTCTTCGCCGTGTTCGAGATCTCGGGCGGCGACATGACCCACGCGGGATTCGGCGGATTGCTGCGGGCGGTCTTCACCATCGCGGGATTCTTCGGTGGCGCGGCGGCCTGGTGGACGCTGCTCGCCTGCGTGATCAACCTCTTCCGCCGACGGTTCCGCCCGCGCCACATGCTCACGATCAACCATGTCGCCGGACTGCTGATCGGGCTGCTCGGCATCTATACGATCCTATCCACCTTCTTTGATATATTCCCCAATGTCGGATACTAAACAACCCAAAATCATAATCGCCGTCGACGGCTTCTCGTCGTGCGGCAAAAGCACCTTCGCCAAAGCCATCGCCGCACGTCTGGGCTACATCTTCATCGACACGGGCGCCATGTACCGCGCCGTGACGCTCTTCGCCCTCGAGCAGGGCGCCATCCGCTCGGGCATCGTGCACGAGGACGAGGTCGCGGCGCTGCTCGACCGCATCGCCATCACCTTCCGCTTCAACCCCGAGCGCGGCGCCAGCGACATCTACGTCAACGGCGACCTGGCCGAGGGCAAGATCCGGACCATCGAGGTCTCGAACTGCGTGAGCCGCGTGAGCGCCATCCCCGAGGTGCGCGCCAAGCTGGTGGCCATGCAGCAGGAGATGGGACGGCGCAAAGGGGTGGTGATGGACGGCCGCGACATCGGGACGGTGGTCTTCCCCGACGCGGAGATGAAACTCTTCATGACGGCCGATCCGAAGGTCCGCGCACGGCGCCGTTACGACGAACTGCGCGCCAAGGGCGACGAGGTGACGCTGGAGGAGATCGAGCGCAACGTCGTCGAACGCGACAAGGCCGACATGAGCCGCCGGGTGTCGCCCCTCCGGCAGGCCGAAGACGCCATCGTGCTGGACAACAGCCGCATGACCGTCGACGAACAGATGGAGTGGTTCATGGCCCGCCTGGCCGAAACGAAAAACGCGCTGTAAGCGGACGGCAGGACGCGCGCCGCGAATCGGCGGCCGTCTGCGCCGCTCGCGGCACCCAACGACTCTTTCGACCCTATGTTAATCGAAATCGACGATAAATCGGGCTTCTGCTTCGGCGTGGTCCGGGCGATCACGGAGGCCGAGAAGGCCCTCGCCGGAGGCGCCACGGTCTACTCGCTGGGCGACATCGTGCACAACCGCATGGAGATCCGCCGCCTCGAACGCATGGGGCTGCGGACGGTGACCCACGACGACATTCCGGCGCTCGGCGGCCAGCGGCTCTTCATCCGCGCCCACGGCGAACCGCCGACCACCTACCGCCGGGCCGCAGCGCTGGGCATCGAGGTGATCGACGCCACCTGCCCGGTCGTGGCGAAGCTCCAGGCCCGGGTGGTCCGCGCCGCCGAGCAGATGCGCCGCGTCGGCGGACAGGTCGTCATCCTGGGCAAACGCGGCCATGCGGAGGTCGTCGGCCTCACGGGACAGGTCGAAGAGCCGGTGACGGTGATCGAGAGCCGCGACGACCTGGCGCTCGTCGACTTCGCCCGGCCGATCCACTTCCTGTCGCAAACCACCCAGAGCATCGCGCTGTTCGAGGAGCTGGGCGCCGAAATGCTCCGCCGTGCGGCCGACCCCGCGCAGGTCCGCCTCGACGACACGATCTGCCGCCAGGTGGCCAACCGCGAACAGCATCTGACCGAATTCTCGCGGCGCTACGACCGGATCGTCTTCGTCTGCGGCCGCCAGTCGTCGAACGGCAAGGTGCTCTTCGAGGTGTGCCGCACGGCCAACCCCCGCACCTGCAAGATCGAGGAGGCTGCCGAGTTGCGCCGCGAATGGTTCGACGGCGCCTCGTCGGTGGGCATCTGCGGCGCCACCTCCACCCCGAAATGGCTGATGCACGAGATCGCCGACGCGATCGCCGCGCTCACGAACAAAACCGAATAAAACCCGTCGGACGATCCCCGATCCCGCGACACGAAAACCGATACGTTATGAAATACCTCATCCGTTCGCTGAAATATTTTCTCAAACTGTGCGTTATTTGCATAGCCGCCTATGCGGTGCTGATGCTGGCCGGAATGACCCCGCTGACGCCCGCCGACATCCCCCACGTGCTGCTGCACACTTCGCGGGGGTGGATGCTGACGGGTGCCGCCGTACTCTTCTCGGCCCTCTATCCGCGCCTCGGATTCCCGGTGCGGCGCGTCGAGGCCGACCTCGAACAGGAGCGGACCCGGCTGCTGAACGCCATGAAGTCGGTCGGCTACGAACTGGCCGCCGAGGAGGAGGGGACGATGCGGTTCCGCGCCGCCAACCCCCTGCGGCGGCTGGCGCTGCTCTTCGAGGACGAGATCGCCGTATGCCAATACGGCCAGTGGATCCTGCTCGAAGGGCCGGGCAAGCAGACGCTGCGCGCGGAACACAAACTGAAATCTTATTTCGAACGATGAGGATGATTCGACGAACCCTACGATACGCCGCCGTCCTGGCGGCGGGCGCGGCCCTTGCGCTGGCGGTCCGCGCCGTACGCAACGACTTCGGGCTGGGCCGCAACATGGAGATCGCCGTCAACATGATGCGCGAACTCTCGCTCCGCTATGTCGACCCGGTCGACCCCGACAAACTGATGGAGGGGGCAGCCGCCGGCATGGTCCGCTCGCTCGACCCCTACACGGAGTTCATGCCCGAAGAGCAGATGTCGAATTTCGAACTGCTCACCACGGGAAAATACGGCGGCATCGGCGCCCTGATCCGCAAAAAGGGCGATTACGTCATCATCGCCCAGCCCTACGAAGGCTCGCCGGCCGACCGCGCCGGACTGAAGATCGGCGACCGGATCGTGGAGATCGACGGCGAGGATGCCCGCGGATTCACGACCGACGAGGTGAGCGCTCGGCTCAAGGGCGATCCCGGCTCGTTCGTGAAGGTCGCGGTGCAGCACCTCGGCAGCGACAAGCCCGAGACGCTGCGCATCCGGCGCGAACGCATCGCCATCCCCGGCGTCCCCTATGCCGGCTATGCGGCCGACGGCATCGGCTACATCCAGCACAGCGACTTCACGGAGGGGTGCTACGAAGAGATGCGCCGCGAAATCGAGCAGCTGCAGCAGGAGGGCGACCTGCGCGGGCTGATTCTCGACTACCGCAACAACGGCGGCGGCATCATGCAGGAGGCGGTGAAGATCCTGTCGATGTTCGTGCCGAAAGGAACCACCGTCGTCACGACCCGGGGGCGCACGGACTCGGCCGTCTACAAGACCGCGGCCGAACCCATCCTGCCCGACCTGCCCCTGGCGGTGCTGATCAACGGCAACACGGCCTCGGCGGCCGAGATCGTCTCGGGCGCCCTGCAGGACCTCGACCGCGCGGTGCTGATCGGCCAGAAGAGCTTCGGCAAGGGGCTGGTGCAGAGCACCTATCCGCTGGGATACAACACGATGCTCAAGCTCACGACGGCCAAGTACCACATCCCGTCGGGCCGCTGCATCCAGGCGATCGACTACTCCCACGCCCAGGAAGGCACGGTGCGCACCGTGCCCGACTCGCTGATCCGCACCTACGCGACCCGCAACGGCCGCAAGATCTACGACGGCGGCGGCATCATGCCCGACCTGCGCACCGAACCCGAATACGTGAGCCGCTTCGCCGTAACGCTCTACGCGCTGGGGTTCATCGAGGATTTCGTCGACGACTACATGGTCCGCCACGCCGGCGACACGATCGACATCCGCACCTTCACGATCACCGACGCCGACTACGAGGCATTCAAACGGTTCATGCAGGACAAGGAGGTGCCCTACGAGTCGGAGACCCGGCGCGTGCTCAGCAGCCTGAAGAACGCCGCGCAGTCCGACCGCTACGACGACCTGAAGGAGAAGCTCGCACAGCTGGAGAGCGAACTGAAAGACGACACGCAAACCAATCTGGAGAGCTACCGCCGCGAAATCACGGAGACGATCGACAACGACATCGTGCTGCGCCACGGCTATACCCGCGGGGTCGTCGAGCACGGCCTGGCGCACGACCGCGAGACGGAGCGCGCCGTGGAGCTGCTGCGCGATCCGGCCGAGTACGCACGGATCCTGACGGAACAGGACACGGAAAGGAAATGACGGCATGAAACTGCGTCGCGACATATTCTCGTTCCGCAACCGCGTGGTGGTCATCTTCGTGGGGGTGGCGCTGGGCGCCATGTCGCTCCTCTACACCAACGACATGGCCCGGCGGCTGAAGCAGAAGGAGCAGCACGACGTGGCGCTGTGGGCGCATGCGATGGAGCGGGTGAACCGCGACATCATGGGCGGTGCGATGGAGGACCCGCTGGTGGCCGACATCATGTCCAACGGCAACAACATCCCGTTCATCATGACCAACGAGAATCTCGAGGTCATCAACTCCCACCTGATCCCCGACGAGATCATCGACCATCCCGACCGGCTGCGCCGCCGGATCGACCGCTTCACGGAGGAGAACACCCCGATCCCGATCCGCTACTGGTGGTCGGACGAACATTACCACATCATCTTCTACGGCCGCTCGGCGCTGCTCAAGTCGCTCTACTACTTCCCCTACATCCAGATTCTGGTCGTCACGGTCTTCATCCTGCTGGGTTTCATCGCCTTCCGGTCGTCGAAGCACGACGAGCAGAACCGCGTGTGGATCGGCCTGGCCAAGGAGACCGCCCACCAGCTGGGCACCCCCACCTCGTCGCTGCTCGGGTGGATCGAGTACCTCCGAAGCCAGCAGATCGACCAGAGCGCCGTGGACGAGATGCAGAAAGACCTGGCCCACCTGATGAAGATCGTCGACCGCTTCTCGAAGATCGGATCCGAAACGACGCTCGCCCCGGCCAACATCAACGAGGTGGTGGGCGAATCGGTCATGTATTTCCGCAAACGCATCCCCCGCAACGTGACGCTCGACTACAACGGGCTGGCCATCGCCCCCGTGCGGGCCAACATCAACGCCGCCCTGTTCGAATGGGTGGTCGAGAACCTGATGAAGAACTCGCTCGACGCCCTCCAGGGCCACGGAGCGCTCGTAGTCAACATCTCGTCGGACGACAAATACGTGATGATCGACGTGCGCGACACCGGCAAGGGGATTCCCAAGAGCAACTGGAAGCGGATCTTCGAGCCCGGCTTCACCACCAAAACCCGCGGCTGGGGCCTCGGGCTGTCGCTGTCGCGCCGCATCGTGGAGGATTACCACCAGGGGCGGATCGCCGTCGTCGACTCGGAGATCGGTAAAGGCACCACCATTCGTATCACTCTCAAACGCCTCTTCGAGTGATGCGCACCGCTGCCGACACCCTCCTTCGGCCGGCGCCGGAGGCCCCGTCTCCCCGCCCGGAATACGCGCGAACCGCCGCTTCGGCGCACGGAGCCGCTTCGGACGCAGCGGCCGAGGGGCACGACATCTCCGCAAACGCATCGTCGGCCGAAGCGTTCGGCGCAAGCGACTCGCTGTCGCGCTCGGAGGCATACGCAGACGCGGAACCGGCCGACAGCCTCGCACCCCCGACGGACGCGCCGGACACGTACGCATGCGACACGCCGGCCGCCGACACCTTGTCGGCCCTCGAAAAGGTCTTCCGCCCCATCGCCCCCGAGGAGCTGTTCGGCACGCAGTCGACGACGGCCGCCGCCGCTCCGCTCCCGCCGCACGAGGCGCATCCGCTGACGGCCGATCCGCTCTACCAGCTCTTCCTGCTGATGCTGGTGGCCCTCTACATCCGCTTCGTCTACCGCCACATCAACGACGTGCGGCTGCTCTTCTCACGCATCACGGCCGATGCGGTCGCCCGCGAGCAGCAGGCGTTCGACGACCGGAACAACGCGGGATTCTCCCGCTTCCTCCACGCGGCATGGACGCTGGGAGCGCTCTTCGCAGGCGTCGTGGCGCTCCGCTTCGCCGAGGGACAACCGCACGCCCCCTTCGCTCCGCACGCGGCACTCCCGGTCAGCCTCGGCATCAGCCTGGGGCTCGGACTCCTCTCGCTGCTCCAGTTCGGAGCCCTGCTGTCGGCAGGCGCGCTCACGCTCACGCAGCCCTTCGTCGAACGGCTCGTCCACCTGCGCCGGACCCATTTCGCCGCGGCTTTTCTGGGATTGATTCCCGTCTTTTCGCTCTATGTCCTCGCGCCGGAGCCGCTCCGCGAAGCACCGCTGTATGTGGCTGCAGGCGTATCGGTTATCCTGTGTCTGTTTTTCCTGAAGGAGTCCCTGGCCCTGTTTATTTCCAAAAAAATTCCGATTTTGCATTGGTTTTTGTATCTTTGCACCGTCGAATGCCTGCCAATCAGTTTCATAGCACTGATGCTGGTACGGCGGTAGTGCCCTGAATCTAAAATTTGGTCAGAGTTGAAAATTAACAGCGTACTGGTTTCGCAGCCCCGGCCTGCGATAATCGAAAAATCTCCGTTCTACGAAATCGCCCAGAAGCACAAGGTCCAGATCGAATACAAGCCTTTCATCCGCGTGGCGGGCGTCTCTCTGAAAGAGTTCCGGAGCCAGCGAATCGAAATCCTCGACCATACGGCCGTAATTTTCACCTCCCGCACGACGGTGGACAGCTTTTTCCGCATCTGCGAAGAGGCGCGCATCACCGTACCGGAGACGATGAAGTACATCTGCCAGACGGAGGCCGTGGCGCTCTATCTGCAAAAGTACATCGTCTACCGCAAACGCAAGATTTCGTTCGCCGACGGTACGTTCACGTCGTTCATCGAGCTGATCGTCAAGCATAAGGACGAGAAATTCCTGCTCGCGCTGAGCGAACCGCACAAGCCCGAACTGCCCGATACGCTCACGAAGCTCAAGCTCCATTACCACCCCGTGATCCTGGCCAAGACCGAAGCGGCCGACCTGAGCGGCGTCGATCTGTCGCAATACGGCCTGCTGGCGCTCTACTCGCCTTCGGACGTGAAGACGCTCATCGCCACCTTCGGCACGGAGAACCTGCCCGCCGTGGCCGTCTTCGGAGAGAGCACGCTGCGGGCGGCGCTCGAGGTCGGCATTCCCGTGCGGGCCAACGCCCCCACGCCGCTCGTCCCCTCGATGGTCAAGGCGATGGACATCTATCTCACGAAAATCGGCAACGGCGAAGAGGTCGCGCCGGTCGAACTGACCGCCGACACGCAGAAGGAGGAGTTCATCCGCAACCAGCAGCACAAGCTGGCCAAGAAACCCCGCGTACGCCGCCCGGCAGCCGAACCGAAAAAGTAGCCATGGCCGACCAGCGACTTCCGCGCACCGAACGGCTGCGGTCGCTCGGCGCCATCCGGCATCTGTTCGAGCAGGGCGAAAGCGGCTTCGTCTTCCCCTTCCGCTATGTCTGGCATGCCGAGGCGGACGTGCTCCCGACCGCGGAGGTACTCTTCTCGGTACCCAAGAAGTTCCACAAACGCGCCAACAAACGCAACCTGCTGCGGCGCCGCACCAAGGAGTGTTACAGGCTGAACAAGGAGCTGCTGCGGACGGGCGGGAATCCGGCGGCCGTGGACCTGGCCCTCATCTATTCGTCGAAAGCGGTTCTGCCCTACAAAACGATCGAAAATGCGGTACGACGCATCCTGGAAAAGATTGCGGAACGGATGTAAGAGGCTGCTCGCCCTGCCGCTGCTGCTGCTCGTAAGGTTCTACCAGACCTGCATCTCCCCCTTCACACCCCCTTCCTGCCGCTATACGCCCACCTGCTCGCAGTACGCCGTGGAGGCGCTGCGCAAATACGGCCCGCTGAAGGGTTCGTGGCTCACGCTCAAGCGGCTCGCCCGCTGCCATCCGTGGGGCGGCAGCGGCTACGACCCCGTCCCCTGACGGCATTCTCCCGAGAAACTTTCCGAACGCGCCCGGCGGCACCGGACACGGCAGCGCCTTGCGCGCCGAAGCGCCCGGCGGAACACGCCGGCCGGAACGGTCTGCGCGCCGGCAGCCCCCGGCCGCACCCGGCGGAACCGCCCTTCGCGGCGGCACCCGCCCGCGCAGCCGTCACCGGTCGCCGCCATAAGCCGGCTCGATCTCAGAAAGTTCGACCAGCCGGTTGACGATGGCATAGATCGTAAGACCCGCTGCGGAGTGGATCTGCAATTTGGCCGCGATGTTGCGGCGGTGCGTGATGACCGTATGCGTAGAGATGCAGAGGCAATCGGCGATCTGCTTGTTGGTCATTCCTTTGACTATGCACACGACGATCTCGCGTTCGCGCGGGCTGAGCGGCTCCCGACGCATGTCGCGCACGTTATCCGACGCGGTCAGCGCAGCGATCTTCGCACCGATCTGCTCCGCCGAGTCGTAAATCGAGATCACACCGTCGTAGGCGCGCAGCACCGTGTCGTCGAGCATCGTCATCTGCAGGGCCGCGCATTTCATCTCCGGACAGTGCGCCTCCTCCCGCAGCCGCTCGGGCGAGGGCAGCCCGGGCGTCGCCGGATTGACGATCAGCAGATCGGGCGTATGCCGCCGCAGCTGCACGACCAGCAGCGAGGGCTCCTCGACCTCCACGATCTCGACCGCCTGCGACGACAGCCGCTCCAGCACCGTCACCACCCCTTTGCGCAGCACGAGCGAAGGCTCGGCCACGGCCAGCTTCAGCGGCCTCATCGCGCGCCTCCTCTCTCCAGACGGCGGATGGCGGGGACGTAGATCCGGTTTTCGACCTCGTTGTGCGAAGCGAGGTCCTCCTCGCAGAGAAAGATGTCGAACAACACGCCGTTCAGCTCGTTCGTACGCCCCGCAGGATAGTATTTGATCAGGATGTTCTTCAGTTCGGTGAGTTTGGCCTCAATGCGGTCGTGCTGGCGGCTGAATTCGTCGATCGAGTACTCCGTCGGGCGCCGCCCCTCCAGCAAGGCCCGCACGTAGGGGAAAAGCCGCGCCTCCTCGTTGGCCATATGTTTGTGCACCTCCGAGACGTATTCGTCGAAGAAGCGCAGGATCGCCACGCTCAGATCGCCCCCGCCGGCGACCGCATCGGCCAGCTTCGCCCGGATGGCGGGCAGGCGGAAGTCGAGGAAATAGCCGTGCGACCGGTGGAGGTAGTCGGTCAGCGCGGCGACCGACACGCAGGAGGGATCGGCCGCCCGCTCGCCCGCAATGGGCAGGTTGACGACCGCCAGGAAGGTGTCGGCATCGACATGCGCCTCGCGGCACGTCTCGCCGATCGTGCGTTCGCCGAACCCCAGCGCGATGCCGAACCGGCTCATCACCAGCAACACCGAACTGTGGGCGCAGACCAGATCGCACATCCGGTCGTCGGCTCCGTATTTTCCGATTCTGTACATGGGTTCTGTAAATTGCGATCGTCAAAAATAGGGAATAAACCGGAGCGTTCCAATACCCAGTTTCAGGTATATCGCCCGCCGTCAGCGCCGGTCGAGATCGACGTAGGTGGTCTGCAACATCGTCCGCCCGGCGTCGAGCAGCTCCGGATCGGCGTCGCCGAGCGTCCTGCCGCTCGCAGCGTCCCAGACGGCCTCGCCCGTAGCGTCGATCGCCCCGAACCCCTCGTTGAAGGTGTAATAGGCGAACCGGCGGGGCGGATCGAGCGTGTCGAGCAGGTTCCGGCTGTAATCGAACTCGTCGTGCGGAACGCCCAGCTGCGCCAGCAGCGTGGCGCACAGGTCGATCTGCGAGCCGTACTCGGCCACGCTGCGCGCGCCGTCGACCGCCCCGCCCAGCCAGATCATCGGAATGCAGTGCCGCTCGGGAATGTTGTAGGCGATGCCGTACGGATAGGGGTAGCCGTGGTCGGCGACCAGGATGAGCAGCAGGTCGTCCCACGCGGGCGACGCCTTCAGCCGCTCGACCATGCGCCCCACGCACTCGTCGGAGAAGGCCATGGCGTTGAGCACCTCGTCGGCGAACTTGGCATAGGGCACGTCGAAGGGGATATGGCTGCTCAGCGTCAGCAGCCCGCCGAGGAACGGCACCTCGGACGAGGCGCTGCGGGCGATCACCTCGTCGGCGAAATAGTCGCACATCACGGCATCGTCGTATCCCCATTTCGAGGGGGCGGCGTCGAACCGCAGCTCTTTCTGCCAGATCAGCTCCTGCCACCCCGTAGCGTACATGTAGGAGGACTGGTTGGTGAAATTCAGGTCGCCGCCGTAGACGAAGAACGACGAATAGCCCTCGCGCCCCAGCGAACGCGCCAGCGAGGGCAGCCCGGCGCATTTGGCGGGCATCTTCATGATCGAGACCTTCGTCTGGGCCGGAAACCCGCTCAGGATGGCCACCTCGCCCCGGTCCGTGCGGAACGAATTGGCATAGAAATTCTCGAACCAGACCCCCTCGTGCTTCAGCCGCTGCATATGGGGCATGACCGGCTGCCCTTCGGTCTCGGCCTCCATGACCGTCGAGCCGAAACTCTCGAGGATCACCAGCGCGATATTGGGCCGCCGCCTGCGGAGCACGGGCAGCGTCGCCTCCTCGCGCCCCGTATTGCCGCGCAGCCGCTCGAAACGGGCCGCCCGGGTCGGCTCGTCGAAGAAAGGATAGGCCTCCGCGAAGTTCTCTTCGGGGCCGAGCGTCGAGAGGAACGAAAAGAGCGGATTGACGGCCGCATGGTTCAGCAGCATGTCCGTACTGAAGCAGACCTTCGACACGTTGGCCACCGAGGCTCCCGTGCCGCCGCGGATCGCCAGGAAGTCGAACCCGGCCAACAGCAGCAGCACCCCGCTCCACACGCCCCGCAGCCGAACGCGGCCGCCGTCGAACAGCCCGACGACGCGGAAATAGACGCCGATCATCGCCGCCGCGACGAGCGCGCAGAAGAGCAGCTGCCGCACCGCGAGCCAGCCGTCCACGTTGGCCATCGCATCCTTCGGATCGGCCAGGTAGATCAGCACGGTCCCGTCGATGCGGAACCCCCAATGTTCGTACAGCGCGATGTCCACGGCGAAGACGAGGGCCGAAACGATCGAAACGACCGTGAAATAGCCCCTGAAGATCCGCCGCCACGTGCACGCCGGCACCGCGACCCACAGCGAAACCAGCGTCGCGACCAGCGGCAGGGCCGTGACATAGCCCGCGACGGTCGCATCGAGCGAAAGTCCGTGCCAGACGACCTGCAGCCACGCCGCGATTCCCGTACCCGCCGGAGCGTACCGGGCGAGAAAAATCGGTTTTTGCAGCGCCATCAGCAGCAGGGTCGCGCCGAACACGGCGAACAGGAACGAAAGTCTCTTCTTCATCTTCGTAAAAAAATAGAGGGATCGCACGCGAACGGTCCCGTACGACACCCCGGTCATACGCGCCCGCAGCCTCGCACACGCGGACGGCCCCGTCCGGTGCGCGCATCCGCCGCCTCGACCTGCCGTGCCGCGCGCCGGACGGGGACCTCCCCGCAAACAGCTCCGCGGCCGGAAGAACGCATCCGGGGAGATGCGGCCGGAAGGCACGAGCTCCGGACAGGGACCAGGTCCGGGCGAAACCGAGACCGGGCGGAAGCCCGCCGGCTCAGATCTTCTCGCCGAAGGCCAGATCGCCCGCGTCGCCGATGCCCGGCACGATGTAGGAGCGCGAAGTCAGCTCCTCGTCGACCGCCGCGGCCCAGACGGTCGTCGTCTGCTTGGGCATGTTGCGCTGCACGTAGTCGATGCCCTGCTCGCTGGCGATCACGGCCGCCACATGGGTGTGCGCCGGCACGCCGCCCCGCTCGCACAACGCCTGATAGGCCAGCACGAGCGACGAACCGGTGGCCAGCATCGGGTCGACCAGCAGCAGCGTCTTCCCCTCCAGGTCGCCGCACGAGATGTATTCGACCTTCACGGTGAACTTCCCGTCCTTGGTGCTCTTGCGGTAGGCCGAGACGAAGGCGTTCTGCGCATCGTCGAAATAGTTCAGAAAGCCCTGGTGGTAGGGAAGGCCCGCCCGCAGGATCGTCGCCACCACGATGCGGTCGTCGATCGTCTGCACCACGGCCTCGCCCAGCGGCGTCTCGACCGTACGGGGCGTGTAGCCGAGCGTTTTCGAGATTTCGTAGGCCGTGATCTCTCCGATACGCTCCAGATTCCGGCGGAAACGCATGGAGTCCTTCTGTACCTCCTTGTCCCGGATCTGGGCGATGAACTTGTTGAGCACGGTGTTCTGCCGGTTGAGAATGTGCAAGGTCATATGGGTGAAAGGTTTCGGTGTCAATAGAGGAAATTGTTGAACGGATAGCGGCCCGCATGGATCTCGCGCACCATGCCGTACAGATCCGTGCGGAACTTTTCGATGTTGATCTTCTCGCGCGCCGACAGGAAGATGCAGGGCGTGTTGGCCCGGGCGATCCAGCTCTTCTTCAGCTCCTCGAGCGAAAGATTCTCCTTCGTAGCCGGCGTCAGATCGTCCTCGTCCTTCTCGACATAGGTATACGCATCCACCTTGTTGAATACCAGGTAGACGGGTTTGTCGCCCGCGCCGATCTCCTGCAGCGTCTGCCGGACCACGGCGATCTGATCCTCGAACTGCGGGTGGGAGATGTCCACCACATGCAGCAGCAGATCGGCCTCGCGCACCTCGTCGAGCGTCGACTTGAACGATTCGATCAGTTCCGTGGGGAGCTTGCGGATGAAGCCCACCGTGTCGGACATCAGGAAAGGCAGGTTGTCGAAGACCACCTTGCGCACGGTCGTGTCCAGCGTGGCGAAGAGCTTGTTCTCGGCGAAGACGTCGCTCTTCGAGATCAGGTTCATCAGCGTCGATTTCCCCACGTTGGTATACCCCACCAGCGCCACCCGCACCAGCGCGCCGCGGTTCGAGCGCTGCACGGCCATCTGCCGGTCGATCTTCTTCAGATCCTCCTTCAGCTTCGCGATGCGGTTGCGGATGATGCGGCGGTCGGTCTCGATCTCGCGCTCGCCGGCGCCGCCGCGCGTTCCCGTGCCGCCGCGCTGCCGCTCGAGGTGGGTCCAGAGTCCCGAAAGGCGCGGCAGCATGTACTCGTAGTTGGCCAGCTGCACCTGGGTCTTGGCGTAGGCCGTCTGCGCCCGCGAGAGGAAGATGTCGAGAATCAGCCGCGTGCGGTCGAGTATGCGGTACGGCATCGCCTTTTCGATGTTGCGCGTCTGCGAGGGCGAGAGTTCGTCGTCGAAGATCGCCACCCCGATCTCGTTCTCCTTGCAGTAGGCGGCGATCTCCTCCAGCTTGCCCGGCCCCACGTAGATGCGCGAAGAGGGCTGCGGCAGACGCTGGGTGAAACGTTTCACGCTCGCGATGTCGGCCGTTTCGGCCAGAAATTCCAGCTCGTCGAGGTACTCGGCCGCCTGCCGGGGATCCTGCCCGTCGCGGACCACGGAGATCAGTACGGCGCGTTCGCGCGCAGCCCCATCGGCCGCGGCCGTCTGCGTCGTATTATTCGTCGGTTTGTTCGTTTCCAAAATAGTCTTTTCCAAAAAAATTCGTTTTCGGGAGCCCGCCCTTCGGGACCGAAACTCCGCGCATATTCCGCGCCGCCGATACACGGCACGCCGTCCGAAAAAACGGGGCCAGCGGCTCCCGCACCGGCCGGACCGTCGGACCGGACCGTTCCGGCCGGCGTCTTCGCCGGAGCGGCGGTGCCGTACGGGAAGCAGAAGCCGTACGCGTCCGGAGACCTGCCGGCACTCCGCAGCGCACCGGCATCGGCGTTCCGACGACCGGAGCAAACTCTGTGCTACGCGAAGCGGTGCATCGCGGCGTTCCGCCTTTCATTCGCGGCGACCGGGCAGTGCATCCGGCCCCAACAAAAAACTCCGGAGCGATATTCTCCGGAGTTTCTTATGTCGGTTTTCCCGGGGAATCAGTTAGCCACGCGGAAGTCGACCGGCAACGTGTATTTCACACGCACCACCTGGTTGCGCTGCTTGCCGGGACTCCACTTCGGCGACTTGTTCAGCACGCGGATCGCCTCCTCGGAGAGCGAACGGTCGGGCGTCTGAAGCACCTGGATGTTGGTCAGACGGCCGTCCTTCTCGATGACGAACGAGAGGACCACGCGGCCCTGGATGCCGTTCTCGAGCGCGATGGTCGGGAACTTCACGTTCTGCTGCACCCAGTTGCGGAACGTATTGAGGTCGCCGCCCTGGAACGAAGGCATCGTCTCGGCCACCAGGAACGGCTGGTCCTCCACGATCTCCTCCTCCTGCACTTCCACCTGCTGGATCACTTCGGTCTCCTCGTCGAAATCGACGAAGTCGACCTCCGTCGTGATCTTCGTGTCGTTGGTCACCACCTGCAACAGGTCGGCGATCACCTTCACCTCCACCTTCTTGGGAGGCTCGGGCGGCTTCTGGTCCTGGCGCGTGATCTCGGTGATCTGCTCCTCGACCACTCCGTAATTCAAATCCACCTGCTCGATACGGTGCTCCTTGGGCGTGTATGCGAAGGCTACGATGACAAGCCCCAACGCCACGACGAGACCGATCTCAAGCAAAAGCCCCCGTTTGTTCTGGAGGTCCGCTTTAGACGATTTTTTGATTTCCATTATCGTTGCATTTAATTGTTGTCCGAAACACGATTGCGCATAGCGCGGCTATGCAATGACAAATATAGATATAAAAATCGAAAATCAACAAACCGGCGCCAAAAATCTTCAATTTTTGTCTACATTTGCCTCTCGGAACAGCGATTCCGACCCGAACGATGAGCAATACCGAATATCTTTACGGCAAGAATCCGACCGAACTCGCGGCACTCTGCGGCGAACTGGGGCTGCCCCGTTTCGCGGCGGGGCAGATCGCACGCTGGCTCTACAGGCGGCATGTCGAGGAGCCGCGGCGCATGAGCGACCTTCCGGCCGCGGCGCGCGAACGGCTGGCCGAACGGTTCGCCCCGGCGCTCGCCGCTCCCGAACGGACGAGCGTCTCGGCCGACGGAACGAAAAAATACCTCTACCGCACGCTGCGGGGCGCCTACATCGAGTCGGCCTACATCCCCGACGGCGAGCGCGCCACGCTCTGCGTCTCGTCGCAGGCGGGCTGCCGCATGGGCTGCGCCTTCTGCGCCACGGGGCGCCAGGGGCTGAACCACTCGCTCTCGGCGGCCGAGATCCTCAACCAGATCGTCTCGCTGCCCGAACGCGACCGGCTCACCAACCTGGTATTCATGGGAATGGGCGAACCGCTCGACAACGCCGACAACGTGCTCCGCGCGCTCGAAATCCTCACCTCCGACTGGGGCTGGGGCTGGTCGCCAACCCGCATCACGCTCTCGACGGCGGGCATCGCGCCGCAACTGCCCCGGCTGCTCGAATCGACGCGGGTCCACCTGGCCGTCAGCCTCCACAACCCCTTCCCCGAGGAGCGGGCGGCCATCATGCCCGTGGAGCGCGCCTATCCCATCCGGGAGGTCGCGGAGCTGCTCCGCCGCTACGACTTCACGCACCAGCGGCGCATCTCGTTCGAATACATCGTCCTGAGCGGGCTGAACGACACGCCGCGCCACATCCGCGAGCTGTGCCGCCTGCTGAACGGCATCAAATGCCGCATCAACCTGATCCGGTTCCACAAGATCCCCGGCTCGCCCTTCTTCTCGCCCGGCGACGACGCGATGATCCGGTTCCGCGACACGCTGACGGCCAAAGGGATACAGACCACCATCCGGGCCTCGCGCGGGGAGGACATCCAGGCGGCGTGCGGTCTGCTGAGCACCGAGGCGGCCGCGCCGCACGCAAACGGCCGCGGCCCCGCACGGTAGGGACGGGCCGCACGACAAAGACGCGACGGCCCGGACCGCACTTTCGGGCTCTTTTCGGGCGCCCGCGCGCATCCCGGGCCCGCAATTTGCAACACACGGATGAAAACCGATAAACCGATATGAAAAAACTGATCTTTCTGCTGATGCTGGGACTCGCCGCCGCCACCGCGCATGCCCAGGTGAAATTCGAAACCCGCTCGACCGACGCCGTGCGCGCCCTGGCCGAACAGCGGGGCAAACTGGTCTTCATCGATCTCTACGCCCCGTGGTGCCCGCCCTGCCGGATGATGGACAAACAGGTCTTCTCGCGCGAGGACGTCGGCCGGTTCATGGAAGAGCGGTTCGTCTGCGCCAAGTACGACACCGACAAGTCCGTCGGGCGCGAACTGCTGCGACGCTACGGCGAAGGCGCGGTGCCCACCTACCTGATCTTCGACACCGCCGGCGAACTGCTGGGCCGCATGCAGGGCGGCTCGTCGCCCGAGGAGTTCATGGAGGGCATCCGGACGATTCTCGGCCGCCGGTCCGAAAAACGATAGCGGCGCCCTCCGTGCGCGGAGAGCGGCCCGGCCGCACCGCAACGGGAAGCGCGAGACGACGAGGGGTATCCGCCGAAGACGGATACCCCTCGAATCATACCGCCGGCCGCAGCCTCCGCGGCGCGTCCGGACCGCACGCACCGCAACGGCCGCCGGGAGCCGGCCGGGAACCTGCCGGGAGCGACCGGTCTAATCCTCCAGGAAATCGACGTTGACCTGCCGCTGGAAGACCTCCTGCAGCGAAATGTAGGTTTCGGTGGTCGACACGCCCTGGATGCGCAGAATGCCGTCGAAGATCGTCCGCATCAGATGTTCGTTGTCGAAGCAGTAGAGCTTGACCAGGATATTTCCCTGGCCCGTAATGAAATGGCACTCCACGATCTCGGGCACCTCCTTCAGGTGCTCCACGGTCTGCTTGAGCAGCTGCGGATCCTTCAGCGTGATGCTGATGTGGGCGCACACGTCGAACCCCAGCATCTTGGGGTCGACGATCAGCCGGCTGCCCAGGATGACGCCCGCCTCGTCCAGCTTGCGGATACGCTGGTGGATCGCCGCTCCTGAGATGCCGCATTCGCGGGCGATCTCCAGAAACGGCATACGCGCATTTTTGATCAGAAACTTGAGGATTTTGCGATCGATCGCATCCAGCGTGACATTCTGCATATATCTCGTTATTACTTGATGACTTCCAACATTCTACCGACCTTGACGAACGCCGCGATGCAGCGGTCGAGCTGCTCGACGGTATGTCCGGCCGACACCTGCACGCGGATGCGCGCCTGCCCCTTCGGCACGACGGGATAGTAGAACCCCGTGACGAACACGCCTTCCTCCTGCAATTTCGCTGCAAAATCCTGCGACAGCTTCGCGTCGTAGAGCATCACGGCGCAAATGGCCGACTGCGTGGGCTTGATGTCGAAGCCGGCGGCCATCATCCCCGCACGGAAATGCTCGACGTTCGCCACGAGCCGGTCGTGCAGCTCGTCGCTCTCGGCCAGCATGCGGAACATCTCGATGCCGGCACCCACCACGGCGGGCGGCAGCGAGTTGGAGAAGAGATAGGGCCGCGAACGCTGGCGCAGCATGTCGATGATCTCCTTGCGGCCCGTGGTGAAGCCGCCCACGGCGCCGCCGAAGGCCTTGCCCAGCGTACCGGTGATGATGTCCACCTGGCCGCGCAGGCCGTACAGCTCGGTGATGCCGCGGCCCGTCCGGCCCAGCACGCCCGCCGAATGGCATTCGTCGACCATCACCAGCGCGTCGTACTTCTCGGCCAGGGCGCAGATCTCGTCCAACGGCGCGGCGTTGCCGTCCATCGAGAAGACGCCGTCGGTGCAAACGATGCGGAATCGCTGCGCCTGCGCCTTTTTGAGGCACTCCTCCAGTTCGGCCATGTCGGCATTGGCATAGCGGTAGCGCACGGCCTTGCAGAGCCGCACGCCGTCGATGATCGAGGCGTGGTTCAGCGCATCGGAGATGATGGCGTCCTGCTCGCCCAGCAGCGGTTCGAACACGCCGCCGTTGGCATCGAAGCAGGCGGCGTAGAGGATCGTATCCTCGGTCCCGAAGTAGTCCGAGACGGCCTTCTCCAGCTCCTTGTGGATGTCCTGGCAGCCGCAGATGAAACGCACCGACGACATGCCGTAGCCGCGTGCGTCCATCGCGCGCTTGGCCGCCTCGACGAGCCGCGCGTTGTCGGAGAGGCCGAGGTAGTTGTTCGCGCAGAAATTGAGCACCTCGCGGCCGCCCACCTCGATCGCCGCCCGCTGCGGCGAGCAGATGACACGCTCCTTCTTGTAAAGTCCCGCGGCCTCGATCGCCGCCAGCTCCTGTTGCAGATACGTTTTGATTTTTCCGTACATGACCCGTCGTTTTTGAAAGTGTCGCGCATCGTCGCGGCGAAGCGGCGCATGCGGACGGCAGAAACCGCCCGGAGCGCTGCCCCCGAGGGAGATTCGCCTCCTCCGGCGGCCGCTGCCGATCCGTTAGCAAAGGTAGTTTTTTTTTACCAGATTCTGCGATTTCGTCCGATTTTTTCACCGAAACGGTTACGATTCGTTACCCGGATCCCCCGCGGGGGCCGTTTTTCCGGCGGGAAAGACCCCTTCGTCCCGCGGAAACCCCGCCCGGAGCGGCGTTCCGGACCGTCGCAGGAAAAGGGCGGACGCAGGCCTTTCCGACACGAACCGCCGGCAACCTGTTGTCCGAAACGGATAAATGGTTATCTTTGCATCGTCTTCTTCGGAAGAAGTTTATGCGAAACTCTCGTCTGAACCGCGCAAAAGTGGAATTTTGATTTGGAAAGGACGGGAATGACGGGCGGAGTTCGTGCTGCAAGGGCGCGGACTCGGCTTGCTCGTCCTGGGTACATTCCACTACCTGCGCGGTTCAAGTCGGGTGCCGCGCCCCCTTTTTCCATGCGCGTCGGAGCGGCATCCGCAACCGGAACCGGCAATATACCCGAACTCATGGACATGGACTATTTCGACTTCATCCGACATCATCTCTACGAGCGCCGAGTCCGCATCGAGGGCGATCTGCGGGGACTCTGGCGCTGCGAACGCTGCGAGGAGTTCCGGCTGGGCGACGCGGCCGAAACCACCTTCGAACGCGACGGAACGGAACCCGACGAATCGCTGCTCGAGATCCGCAGCGAGACCCTGGCCGAATACGTCAAGAGCCGGCTCTGCACCGCCTGCCGGCCCGACATCTGCGGCATCTGGGGGCCGCGCGACTTCGTCGCCTATGCGTTCGACCCCGCCAGCGGCCTGCTGCGACTCGGCTGCGACACCTACTGGCTGGTCGAACGGGTCACGGCGGACGAACTGCTGGTCGCCGACCTGAACGCCCTCTCGCAGGGATGCGTCACGCGCAACCGCTACAGCCGCCTGCCGCAGGAGTAGCCGCGCGCCCCGCCGCCCCTTTTTCCGCCGCCCGACGAAACGCGAATTCGGGTGGCGAATCGACGTTTGCCCCCAGGATCGGCGCGCAGGTTCCGATTTTTTTTATAAATTTGTGGCGGAAACCTCCGACGGAAGATATTTTCGACAAAATACACTAAAAATCAAAAAGCTATGATTTCGATCGACAACTACGATTTCAAAGGCAAGCGCGCGATCATCCGCGTGGACTTCAACGTGCCCGTCAACGCTCAGGGCGAGGTGACGGACGACACCCGCATCCGTGCGGCCATGCCGACGGTGAAGAAGGTGCTGGCCGAGGGCGGCGCCGTGATCCTGATGTCGCACATGGGACGTCCCAAGAAGAACCCCGATCCCAAATACTCGCTGGAGCAGATCGTCCCCGCCATCGAGAAGAACCTGGGCACGAAGGTCGCCTTCGCCGGCGACTGCATGGGCGAGAAGGCGGCCGAGATGTGCAAGAACATCAAACCGGGCGAAGTGGTGCTGCTCGAAAACCTCCGTTTCTACGCCGAGGAGGAGGGCAAGCCCCGCGGACTGGCCGAGGACGCCACCAAGGAGGAGAAGGACGCCGCCAAGAAGGCCCTGAAGGAGGGTCCGCAGAAGGAGTTCGTCAAGAAACTCGCATCGTACGCCGACTGCTACATCAACGACGCTTTCGGCACGGCGCACCGCAAGCATGCGTCGACCTATCTGATCGCCAAGTACTTCCCCAACGACAAGATGTTCGGCTACCTGATGGAGAAGGAGGTCAAGGCCATCGCATCGCTCATGGAGGCTCCGGCCCATCCGTTCTGCGCGATCGTGGGCGGCTCGAAGGTTTCGTCGAAGATCGGCGTCATCAAGGCGCTGATCGAGAAGGTCGACTCGATCATCATCGGCGGCGGCATGACCTACACCTTCGCTGCGGCGCAGGGCGGTAAGGTCGGCAACTCGATCTGCGAACCCGACATGTTCCCCGTGGCGCTCGAGATCCTCGAGCTGGCCAAGCAGAAGGGCGTCGAACTGGTGATGTCGCCCGACGCGCTGATCGCCGACGACTTCTCGGCCGAGGCCAACACCGCGCAGGCTCCCGCCAACGACATCCCCGACGGCTGGGAGGGCGTCGACATCGCCGACGAAGGCAAGGCGAAGTTCCGCGCGCACATCCTGGGCTGCAAGACCATCCTGTGGAACGGTCCGGTGGGCGTGTTCGAGATCGACAAGTTCGCCACCGGCTCGAAAGAGGTGGCGCTGGCCATCGCCGAGGCTACGAAGAACGGCGCCTACTCGCTCATCGGCGGCGGCGACTCGGTAGCCTGCATCAACAAGTTCGGGCTGGCCGACCAGGTGTCGTACATCTCGACGGGCGGCGGAGCGCTGCTCGAGTACATCGAGTTCGGCACGCTGCCGGGCGTCGAAGCCATCCGCGACTAAAACGAACAGGAGCCGCCCGCGGGCGGCTCTTTTTCGACCCATAACACAAACCGATCATGAAAAAAATCATTCTCTTAGCGGCGATCGCTTGTATGGCAGGCTGTCAGAACAAACCCAAAACTCCCGCTCTCGACCTGACGAACTTCGACACGTCGGTCGCACCCGACACCGATTTCTACCAGTACGCCACGGGCGGCTGGCAGCAGAAAAATCCGCTGAAACCCGAATACTCGCGCTACGGAGCATTCGATATTCTGGCGGACAACAACCAGAAGCGCATCAACGACCTCTTCGCCGGCATGACCGAACAGCAGAGCGAACCGGGCAGCGTCGAGCAGAAGATCTCGGACCTCTACCGGATGGGGCTCGACTCGGTGCGCCTGAACGCCGAGGGCGCCGCTCCGATCAGGGACGCCGTGGAGAAACTCCTCGCCATCGGCGACCGCTCGCAGCTGACCGCCGCCGTGGCCGGACTCCATGCCTCGATCGCCAATCCGTTCTTCGGCATGGGCGTGGAGGCCGATCTGATGAACAGCGACATCAACGCCCTCTACGCTTCGCAGCCCGGACTGATGATGGGCGACCGCGACTACTACCTCGACGCCGAGAACGAATCGATCCGCACCGCCTACAAGGAGTATCTGACCCGCATCTTCGGGCTGGCCGGCATTCCGGAGGCCGACATCGAGAAGGCCGTCGCCGGCGTGATCTCGATCGAGACGAAGCTCGCCGAGAAGAACTGGTCGAGCGTCGAACTGCGCAACATCCCCGCCATGTACAACCCCACCTCCAAGGCCGACTTCGAGAAGACCTACGACGCGATCGACTGGGCCGCGTACTACGAGGCGATGGGCATCGGCGACTTCGAACGGATCATCGTGACGACCCCCTCGGCGCTGGCCAACGCCAACGAGCTGATGAAGACCGCGCCGCTGGACGACATCCGCTACTACCTGGCCGCACAGTACATCGACGCCGCGGCCAACTACCTGAGCGACGACTTCATCGACGCCTCGTTCGACTTCTACGGACGCGCCATGTCGGGCAAGCAGGAGCAGAAGCCCCGCTGGAAGCGCGCGATGTCGGTGCCCAACAGCACTCTCGGCGAGGCCGTCGGCGAGATATACGTGGCCAAGTACTTCCCCGAGAAGGACAAGATCCGCATGCTGGAGATGGTCCGCAACCTGCAGACGGCGCTTTCGCAGCACATCGCCGGCCTCGACTGGATGTCCGACGCCACCAAGGCCAAGGCACAGGAGAAACTCGCGGCCTTCACCGTGAAGATCGGCTATCCCGACAAGTGGAAGGATTACACGACGCTCGCCATCGACCCCTCGAAAAGCTACTGGGAGAATATCGTGGAGGCCAACAAGTGGTACACGGCCGACAACATCGCCGACCTGGGCAAACCCGTGGACCGCGACGAGTGGTACATGACCCCGCAGACGGTCAACGCCTACTACAACCCCACGACCAACGAGATCTGCTTCCCGGCCGCCATTCTCCAGCCGCCGTTCTACAATCCCGATGCCGACGATGCCGTGAACTACGGCGCCATCGGCGTGGTGATCGGCCACGAGATGACCCACGGATTCGACGACCAGGGCCGCAACTTCGACAAGGACGGCAACATGAACAACTGGTGGACCGAGGAGGATGCCGCCGCGTTCAAGGCCAAGACGGAGATCCTGGTCAAGCAGTTCGACGCCATCGAGGTGCTCCCGGCCAAGGACGGCCAGCCCGCGATCTTCGCCAACGGCGCCCTCTCCCTGGGCGAGAACATCGCCGACCAGGGCGGCCTGCGCGTGGCCCGCACGGCTTACCGCAATTCGCTCGAAGGCAAGGAGACGCCCGCCCCGATCGACGGATTCACGCCCGCACAGCGTTTCTACCTGGGCTACGCCACGCTGTGGGCCCAGAACATCCGCGACGAGGAGATCGCCCGCCTCACGAAGATCGACGTGCACTCGCTGGGCAAGTGGCGCGTGAACGCCACGCTGCGCAACCTGCAGGACTTCTACGATGCTTTCGGCATCACCGAAGGCGCCATGTTCCTGCCCGAAGCGGAGCGCGTGGTGATCTGGTAACTTCCGGACGACCGGACGACAACGCAGCGACGACCCTCGAAAGGGTCGCCGCTGTTCGTTTTGCCGGAGCGATACGCCGCCGCCCCGCGACCGGATTCCTGCGCCGGAAGACCGGACCCTGCGTGCAGCCCGAGCCGCCGCACGCAGCACCCGGCCGCTCCGCGCAGCCGGCTCACACCGTCAGGCACTCCTCGACCGTCCGGCGCAGATCGCCGATGTCCAGGTGCGTATAAATCTCGGTCGTCACGATGCTCTCGTGGCCCAGCATCTCCTGCACTTGGCGGATGCCGGCGCCGCCCCGCAGCAGATGCGTGGCGAACGAATGGCGGAACGTATGCGGACTGATCCTGGCGGTGATCCCCGCACGCAGGGCCGCCTGCCGCAGCAGCGTGAAGATCATCACGCGCGTGAGGCCGCTGCCCCGGTTGTTGAGAAAGACCCGCTCGTCGCGGCTCTGCACGCAGCGACGGTCTTCGAGGTAGATCTGGATCTTGTCGCGGGCGACGGCGCTGATCGGCACCAGACGCTGCTTGTCGCCCTTGCCGATCACGCGGATATAGCCCTCGCCGAAGAAGAGGTCGCACAGCCGCAGCGACACCAGCTCCGAAACCCGCAGGCCGCAGGAGTAGAGCACCTCCAGGATGGCGCTGTCGCGCCGTCCCTTCACGGTCCGGGTGTCCACCGCGGCGATGATCCGGTCGATCTCGTCGGTCGAGAGCACGTCGGGCAGCGGCCGTCCGCACTTGGGAGCGCCGACCGGCTCGGCGGGCGATACGTCCAGCCGCTCGCCGAACAGCAGGTAGTTGTAGAAGCTCTTGATCGCGCTCAGAATCCGCGCCTGCGAACTCTTGCGCCGCCCCTGCTCGAACAGCCAGCCCATGTAACGCTCGATCATCGCCGTCTCGACCCGCTTCGGCTCCACGCCGTAGTTGTGCAGGATGAAACGGGAAAACAGCTCGAGATCGCGCATGTACGATGCGACCGTGTTGTCCGACAGCCGCTTCTCCAGTTTGATGTAGGTCCGGTAACGATGTGCCGTATCACGCCATTTTTTATCGTTTTCAACCATGTCCGGGTAGCGTGTTTCGAAGATTATCTCTAAATTTGCCCAGCGAAGATACGATAAATTTTACATAATATGGATTACGTCGCACTGAATATCCCCGTTCCGACCGCCGAAACGGCCGAAATCCTCACCGCGGAGCTGGCGGAATACCCCTTCGAGAGCTTCGAGACCGAGAACGGCTCGCTCAAGGCCTACATCCCCAAGGAGCGGCTGGCCGACTGCAAGCCCGAGGTCGATGCGCTGCTGGCGCACTACGGCACGCCGGGCCGCTACGTAGCCATCGAGACGCAGGACTGGAACGCCGAATGGGAGCGCAACTTCACCCCCGTGGAGGTCGACGGACGGCTACTGATCCGCGCCCCGTTCCACGCGCCCGCCGCCGAGGGGACCGAAGAGATCGTCATCATGCCCCGCATGTCGTTCGGCACGGGACACCACGCCACCACCTGCCTGATGGCCGGCATCGTCCTCGACCTCGAGCTGGAGCGGCGCCGGGGGCTGGACATGGGCAGCGGCACGGGCGTGCTGGCCATACTGGCCGCCAAACGCGGGGCGGCGCACGTCGACGCGGTGGACATCGACGACTGGGCCGACGCGAACTGCCGGGAGAACATCGCGGCGAACGGCACGGCAGACCGGATCGAACCGATCCTGGGCGACGTGCGCCGCATCGCCGGACGGCGCTACGACTTCATCCTGGCCAACATCAACCGCAACATCCTGCTGCACGACATGGCGGCCTACGCTGCGGCGCTGCTCCCGGGCGGCGAGCTGGCGATGAGCGGATTCCTGACCCAGGACGTCGGCGCCATCGCAGCCGAAGCCGCGAAGCTGGGGCTGACGGTCGCCGAAACGCGCGAACGCGACGGCTGGGCCGCCGTCCTGTGCAGAAAGGAGGGCCGCCGGCCCGAGGCGGCGTAGACCGGCCGCCGACAACCCGACACGACAATCTCCCTCCCGTTGAAAACCTACAAAAGCCGGGGCATCGTGCTCCATACGATCAAATACGGCGACTCGTCGATGGTGGCCTACCTGCTGACCGAAGCGGGCGGGCGGCGCAACTTCATGGTGCAGGGCGTCCGCAGCGCACGGGGCCGGGGTTCGAAACTGGCGCTCTTCCAACCCATGTTCGCCCTCGAGTTCGAAGGGCTGGAGTCGCCGCGCCAGCAGCTCGACCGGTTCCGCGAAGTACGCAGCGGTCTGGTCCTGCAGAGCATCCCGTTCGACGTCCGCAAATCGACCGTCGCCCTCTTCATGGCCGAGGTCCTCTACCGGCTGGTCAAGGAGAGCGAGCCGAACCGGGCGCTGTTCGACTTCGTGTGGGGCAGCGTCGAGGCGCTCGACGCGCTGCACGAAGGGACCGCCAACTTCCACCTGTGGTTTCTGGCGCACCTGAGCCGGTTCCTCGGGTTCTTCCCCGGCAACGACTATTCGCCCGACGCCTGGTTCGACTACCGCGAAGGACTCTACACGCCGCTGCGGCCCGCGCACGAAAGCTGCATGTCGCGCGAAAACGCCCGCATCTTCCACGACCTGATCGAATGCGACGTGCTGCTGCTGGCCGAGATCGGGCTGAACCGCACGCAGCGCGTCGAGTTCCTCAACGCCATGCTGGTCTACTATGCCTACCACCTCGATGCGGTGAACGCCGTACAGTCGGTGCGAATTTTGCGGGAGGTATTCTGAACCCGCACAGAAGACCCGCGCACCGCCCGCACCCGCGGATACGCACCCTCAAATACGTACGGACATGAAAAAGAAGCTCATCCTACTCCCGGCACTCGCCTTCATCCTCGCCGCGGCGGCGCAGGAGCCGTCGAAATTCCGCTTCGCCCCGACGGACTCGCTGCCGGCGGCGATGCGTTTCGATACGGTCGATTCGCTGGCCCGCCGCTGGCCCGACCGGCCCGACTACCGCACGGCGGAGTTCGAACGGCCGGCTCCCGCCGTATCGATGACCTCGGTGGTGATCATCCCGCAGCATGCGCTGCCGGCCCGCGTGACCGTGCTCGACAACAACACGCTGCGCATGGGGCAGCACTTCAACATCTCGAACGGGCAGGCCGGCAACTGGGGGCCTTTCCCCGACGCCTATCTCGACGCGCGCACGCTCTCGTTCCCCATGCCGCGCTGACGCGCCGCACGGCGATCCGCAGCGTCCGCATCCGGGCGGCAGCATCCGCATTCCGCGATTTCGGCGCCGGAAAGCGCAATTGCGGACGGCCGTTATTGACCGTTTGCGCGGAAATTCCGATCTTTGCCCGAAGAATAACGGCCGGCGCCGCCCGATCCGCGACAGACCGCACCGCACGGGCCCCGATGCCGAACGCCAAACCCGAACGCCATGAAAATCGTCCCGACTCTGCTCGCACTCTGCGCCACGGCCGCGCTCTGCGCGCAGACGCCCGCCCCGCAGCCCGACTCGACCCTCTCCGCACGCGTCGAACGCCTCGAAACGAAGAACTCGAAATGGAGCCGCGTGCTGGAGCACCTGCCCCGGATCTCGGGTTATCTGCAGACCGGCTACGAATGGTCGGACAATTCCTCAACCTTCTTCATCAAACGCATCCGCCTGAGCCTCGCGGGCGATATCGTCCGCGACCGGCTCGACTACCGCCTGCAGGTCGAGTTCGCCTCGTCGCCCAAGATCGTCGACGCCTACGTGCAATACACACCCTGCGGAGCGCTCAATCTCAAGGTGGGCCAGTACAAGGTCCCCTTCTCGATCGAGAACACCGACTATCCGCCGCTGCGGCTCGAGCTGATCGACTATCCGATGGCGCTGCAGCGCCTCATGGGACTCTCCGAGCCGATCGGAGGGGGTACGCTCGCCTCCACGGGGCGCGACATGGGCGCGACGCTCTGGGGCGGTCTGATCGAACGCGACGGCTATCGTCTGATAAACTACGACTTCGGCGTGTTCAACGGCTCGGGCATCAACACCAAGGACAAGAACCGGTCGAAGGACATCGCGGCCCGTCTGACCCTCAAACCGGTCCGCGGCCTGCTGCTCTCGGGCTCCTACTACCGGGGCGAATACGGCGAGAACTACCTGCGCCGCGTCCGCTACGGCGCAGGCGTCTGCTACGACCGCGGCGCAGGCGTGGTGCGCGGCGAATGGATCGGCGGCAAGACGGGCGACACGGAGAGTGCGGGCTGGTACGTCACGGGAGGCTGGCGCGCGACCCGGTCGCTGATGCCCGTGGTGCGGTACGACACCTACGAAAGCGACACCTCCCGCGCGTCGGTCCGCCAGACCAACTACACGGCAGGGCTGGTCTGGGCCCCGGTGAAATACCTGCGCTGCCAACTGAACTACACCTATGAAGACTATGCCGACCGGCAGACCGACGGCCGCAACGTCCTGACGGCGATGTTCACCGGCATGTTCTGACGGCATGTTCTGACGGCCGGGACGCCTCCGCCGTCCCGCCGCGTACCTGCGCCGGCGGCAGTCGGGAAGACTCCGCAGCGGAGCGCGGAACGAAATTTCGGGCGGCAGCCCGTTATTTCCGGCGAAATGACTATCTTTGCGGCGCAGGCCCGCTCTGTCGCCGCCGGCTCCGGCCGGGGGAGGAAAGTCCGGGCAACACAGAGCACCACGCAAGCTAACGACTTGATACCCGTGAGGGTATAGCAGCGTAACAGAGAATGACCGCCCGCCGGGATTCCCGGCAGGCAAGGGTGAAAAGGCGGGGTAAGAGCCCACCGCGGAGGCAGCGATGTCGTCCGGCCGTACGTCTCGTGGGTTGCAAGACCATGTATACCGGCAGTCAAGGGTTGCTCGTCCGATGCCGGGGGGTAGGTTGCTGGAGACGGCAGGCGACTGCCGCCGTAGATAAATGACAGAGACCCGGACCTGCGCAGTCCGGGTACAGAACCCGGCTTACAGGGCCTGCAAACCCGAAGAGGGCGTCTGCGTGTTCGGCAGACGCCCTCTTTCTTTTTTCTTCGCAGCGGCCCGTCCGCTACCCGGCATGGCGCGTGGCGCGGAACTCCGTGGGCGAAACCCCCTCGTACTGTTTGAAATAACGGCCGAAAAACGACTGGTTGGAGAATCCCAGCGAATCGGCGATCTCCTTAACGCTCCGGTTGGGGTCGGAGAGCTGCTTCTTGGCCTCCGCCACGACCGACATGGTGATCCACTGCAATGCGGTGCGCCCCGAGGTCTCGCGGACGATGGTCGTGAAGTAGCGCGGCGTGAGGCATTGCAGCCCGGCATAGTAGGCCACGTCGCGATGGGTGCGGAAATGCTGGTGGAGCGCGAAGAGGAAATTGTGGAAGATCTTGTCCTTGCGATCCTGTTTCAGGGGCTGGAGGGGATAGTTGGCGAAATAGGCGGCCAGGATTTCGTAGCACAGCGCCTTGCCCAGCGTGGGGAGCAGCTGCATCTGCACGATGCCCGCCTCGTCGCCCTCGCGCCGCCGCACCGCCTCGATCAGCTCCTCGATGCGCCGGCACTGCTCGCCGTCGAGCGAGATGCAGGGATTCTCGCGCACGTAGATGTGGCTTCCGGTATTGGCGACCGGATCGAGCGCCGACAGGACGAAGTCGAAATCGGCCATACCGATCACACCGCGCAGGTCGTCGCTCATCTCCCCGATGTAGGTCTGCGAGAAGGGCGGATAGATGTACATGTCGCCGCTGCGCAGCTCGAAGACCCGGCCGTCGAGCGCCAGCTTCAGACAGCCCTGCATGCAATAGAAAAATCCGTTCTTGTCGAGATGGATGACCGGACCGAGTGCCTCGGCCGACGCCTTGTCCACGTCGAGCAGTCCGATTCGCGGAAGATCGCGTGATTCCATACGTTCGCTTTTTTCGTACAAAAAAACGAATTTTTCCCGAAAAAACGGATTGCCGGATCCATAAAAAGCACACGTATCGAACGAATCGGACAACAAACCCTCATTATCATGCTTTACGCATTGGCCGCGGCCGCCTACTTTTGCAAAAAAAACAGAGACGAAATGAAATCGAAGATTCTATTTCTCGCAGCCGGCGCCCTCTGCGCCTACGGTTGTGCGAATCGGCATACCGGCACCGAACAGCCTCCCGTCGTACGGATCGACACGGTCGGCCCCTGCACGACGCTTCCCGCACTGGAATTCCCGGGCAGGGTCGAAGCGGCCGACGAGGTGGGTCTCGCATTCAAGGTGAGCGGCACGCTGCAGCAGCTCTTCGCCGAAGAGGGCGACCGGATCGTCGAAGGCCAGCTGCTGGCCCGCCTCGACCCGCGCGACTACCGGCTCCAGGCCGAGGCGGCCGAGGCGGAGTACCGCCGCATCGAGGCGGAAGCCCGCCGCATCGAGGCGCTCCATGCCGACAGCGTAGCCACCTCGGACTCCTACGACAAGGCCCGCTACGGGCTGCGGCAGATCGCCGCGAAATACGAACACGCCCGGAACCAGCTGGCCGACACCGAAATACGCGCTCCGTTCGACGGCTACATGCAGCGGCGCCTGTTCGATCCGCCGACCGTCGTGGCCGCCGGCATGCCCGTGGCGACGATCGTCTCGGCCGGACTTCCCGAGGTCGTCATCAACATTCCGGCTTCGGTCTACGTCCGCCGGCGCGATTTCGAAGCGTTCGAGGCCTCGTTCGACTTCCTGCCCGCCGAACGGATCCCCCTGCGACTGCTGAGCATCGCCCCCAAGGCCAACGCCAACCAGCTCTACGCCGCGCGGCTCGCCGTACCGTCGGGCATCGACCCCGCTCCGGCCCCCGGCATGAACACGCTGGTCACGCTCCGCCTGCGAACGCCCGAAGACGCCCGCCTCGGGGTGCCCGCCACCGCGCTCTTCTCGCACGAGGGCGAAAGCTCGGTATGGCTCCTGCGCCCGGACAACACCGTCGAGCGCCGAACCGTCGCCATCGAACGGCTGACGAATGACGGAACGGCCGTCGTCGGAGGCGGACTCGCGGCCGGCGACCGGATCGTGACCTCGGGCGTGCACCGGCTGCACGAAGGACAACAAGTGAAACCCCGGGCCGCAGCGTCGGCGACCAACATAGGAGGCATGTTATGATCGACTTCGGCAAATGGGCTTTCGACAACAAGAAGCTCGTCTACTTCTTCATCGCCGTGCTGCTCGGAGGAGGCATCCTCTCGGCCTATGACATGAGCAAGCTCGAAGACCCCGAGATCAAGGTCAAGCTGGCGATGGTCGTGGCGACCTATCCGGGCGCCTCGGCGCACGAGGTCGAAATGGAGGTGACCGAGCCGCTCGAAAAGAGCATCCGCACGATCGGCGACGTGGACGACATCGAGAGCTGGTCGTACAACGACCTGGCCCTCATCCAGGTCGAGCTGAAAAGCACCACCCGCGACGATACGGTCGAACAGTGCTGGGACATGCTGCGCCGCAAGGTGTCCGACACGCAGGGCGCACTCCCGGCAGGGGTCGACGTGCGCGTGCAGGACGACTTCGGGCTGGTCTACGGCATGCTCTACGCCCTGACCGGCGACGGCGCGAGCGAACGCGAACTGACGGACTACGCCGCGCTGCTCCGCCGCGAACTGGGCAACCTGGACGGCGTGGCGCGCGTGGCGGTCTACGGCGAACGCACCGAGAGCATCGACATCGAGATGCAGTATGCCAAGATGGCGACGCTCGGCGTGTCGCCCATGGAGGTCCTCGCCACGCTGAAGGGCCAGAACGGCACCTTCTACGCAGGCTATTACGACAACGGCGACAGCCGCGTCCGCGTGACCGTCGACGACAAGTTCCGCGTGGCGGAGCAGATCCGCCGCATGGTGATCCAGGGTCACGAATCGGACCAGCTGCGGCTGGGCGACATCGCCACCGTGACGGAGGGCTACGCCGAACCGACCCGCAACGCCATGACCTACGACGGCCAGCGCGCCCTGGGCATCGCCGTGGCGGCCGCTTCGGGGACCGACATCGTGAAGGTGGGCAAGCAGGTCGAACGGCGCCTCGCCGAGATCGAAGCGCAGCAGCTGCCCGCCGGAATCGAATGCCACCGCATCTTCTACCAGCCCGAACGCGTCACCGACGCGCTGATGACCTTCCTGGTGAATCTGGTCGAATCGGTGCTGATCGTGGTGGCCATCCTGATGCTCACGATGGGATTCCGCAGCGGCATGATCATCGGCATCAGCCTGGCGACCATCGTCATCGGATCGTTCCTGCTGCTGGGCATGGCCGACGGATCGATGCAGCGCGTGTCGCTGGCCTCGTTCATCCTGGCCATGGGCATGCTGGTGGACAACGCCATCGTCATCGTCGACGGCATTCTGGTCGACCTGAAGCTGGGCAAGCCGCGGCGCGAGGCGCTCACCTCCATCGGCCGCCGGACCGCCGTGCCGCTGCTGGACGCCACGCTGATCGCCATCCTCGCCTTCCTGCCGGTGTTCCTCTCGCCGGACACGGCGGGCGTCTACGTGCGCGACCTGTTCATCGTGCTGGCCGTCTCGCTGCTGCTGAGCTGGCTGCTGGCGCTCGTCCACGTCCCGCTGATGGCCGATCACTGGCTCAAGACCGCCCCGTCGAAGGGCGATGCGCAGCTCTACGACGGACGCATCTACCGCTGGCTGCGCGCCGCGCTCGGCTTCGGCCTGCGCCACCGCATCTCCTCGCTATGCGTGGCCCTGGTGTTGATCGCACTGAGCGTTTGGGGCTACAAATACATGCGCCACGGCTTCTTCCCGGACATGGTCTACGACCAGCTCTACATGGAGTACAAGCTGCCCGAGGGGAACAACTCCACCCGCGTGGCGCACGACCTGGCCGAGATCGAAACCTACCTGAAGAGCCGGCCCGAGATCCGCTCCGTCACCGCCTCGATCGGCGGCACGCCGGCCCGCTACAACCTGGTCCGCAGCATCGCCACGCCGTCGCTCTCCTACGGCGAGCTGATCATCGACTTCGAATCGACCGAGGCGCTCGACCGGAACATCGACGCCATCCAGGAGGAGCTTTCGGCCCGCTACCCCGATGCCTACGTCAAGCTCAAGCGCTACAACATCATGTTCAAGAAGTACCCGATCGAGGTGCTCTTCACGGGGCCCGACCCCGCCGTGCTGCATGCGCTGGCCGACAGCACGCGCCGCATCATGGAGCGCACGCCCGAGGTCTGCCTGATCACCACCGACTGGGAACCGGCCGTTCCGGTGCTGGGCATCGACTACGAACAGTCGGCCGCGCGCCGCGCGGGGCTGAGCCGGCAGGACATCTCCACGTCGGTGCTCGCGGCGGCGGGCGGCATCCCCGTGGGCACCTTCTACGAAGGGACGCACAAGCAGACGATCTATCTCAAATGCACCGAGGCCGACGGCATGCCGGTGGAGAATCTGGAGAATGTCCCGCTGTTCTCGATGCTGCCCAACCTGAGCAGCCTGCTGGACCGTGAGACGCTCATGGAGCTCAAATCGGGGCGGTTCGACCTAAACAAGGCGGTCGAAACCGTCCTGCGGACCACGCCGCTCAAACAGGTGAGCCGGGGCGTGGAGGTGCGGTGGGAGGACCCCGTCGTGCCGCGCTACAACGGACGGCGCGCCCAGAAGGTGATGTGCTCCCCGGCCGCGGGGGTCGAGACGGAGGCGGCGCGCCGCGCCGTGGCCGCCCGGGTCGAACGGCTGACGCTTCCGGCCGGCTACACCCTCGAGTGGGAGGGCGAAAAAGGGGCGAGCGACCAGACGATGGGCTACCTGTTCCAGAAGGTGCCGCTCGGGATCGTGCTGATGATCGGCGTGCTGATCTTCCTGTTCGGCGACTACCGCAAACCGCTCATCATCGTCTGCGGCATCCCGCTGCTGGCCATCGGCATCGTGGGCGCCATGCTCATCACGGGCAAGACCTTCACGTTCTGCGCCATCGTCGGCGCGCTGGGGCTGGTGGGCATGATGATCAAGAACTGCATCGTGCTGATGGACGAGATCGGCGACCAGATCGCACGGGGCGTCGCGCCGGCCGAAGCGCTCGTGTCGAGCACCGAGAGCCGTCTGCGGCCGGTCATGATGGCCTCGCTGACCACGATTCTGGGTATGATTCCGCTGCTGAGCGACGCGATGTTCGGCCCGATGGCCGCCACGATCATGGGCGGACTGCTCTTTTCGACCTTCGCCACGCTCTTCTTCGTGCCGATCTTCTACGCGCTCTTCTTCCGCATCCGCACCGACCGCTGAGCTCCGCGCGGCCCCGCGAAGGATTCCGGAAACCGCCCGTCATGAAAAAAGCAGACAGCTCTTGCAGGAGCTGTCTGCTTTTCATTTTTCCGCGGCCGCCGGCCGCATCTTCCTCCCGACCGGCCGCATCGCCGGCACGCGGCATCGGCAACGGAAGCCCCGATCGGACCGGTTTATCTGTACTCGTGCGAGATCAGCGTCATGAACTCCTCGCGCGTGCGGTGGTCCTTGAGGAAAATACCGGTGAAGGCCGAAGTCGTCGTCGCCGAGCCCTGTTTCTCGACGCCCCGCATCTGCATGCACATGTGGCTCGCCTCGATCACCACCGCCACGCCCAGCGGATGCAGCGCCTCCTGGATGCAGTCGCGGATCTGCACCGTCAGCCGCTCCTGCACCTGCAGCCGGCGGGCGAAACACTCCACCACGCGGGCGATTTTCGACAGACCCGTGATGTACCCGTCGGGAATATAGGCCACATGGGCCTTGCCGTAGAAAGGGAGCATATGGTGCTCGCAGAGCGAATAGAGCTCGATCTCCTTCACCAGTACCATCTGCCGGTACTCCTCGCGGAACATGGCCGAGCGGAGTATCTCGAGCGGATTCTCGGCATAGCCCTTCGTGAGGAAGGCCATCGCCTTGGCCACGCGCTCGGGCGTCTTGACGAGCCCCTCGCGCGCGGGATCCTCGCCCAGCAGCCGCAGCACGGCCGCATAGTGCTCTTTCAGCGCTTCGGTCCTGGCCTCGTCGAAGCGCTCCTCCTTGCAATAGATATTCGGTTCCATAGCGCGGCAAAGGTACCTTATTTTTCCAAGCCGTGCAAGTAGTCGGCCAGCCTGCGCACGGCGCGCGCACGATGCGACACGGCGTTCTTCTCGTCGGCGCTCATCTCGGCGAAGGTGCGGTCGAAGCCGTCGGGCACGAAAAGCGGATCGTAGCCGAACCCTTCGCAGCCCCGCTCGCATTCGATGATCCGCCCCTCGACGATGCCCTCGAAAAGGTGCTCCTCGCCGCTGCGGAGCAGCGCCACGACGGTCCGGAACCGGGCGCGCCGGTCGGCCGCACCCCGGAGGTTGGCCAGCAGCAGCCGGTTGTTGGCGGCGAAATCGTGTCCGTCGGTGGCATAGCGGGCCGACCGGACGCCCGGAGCGCCGTCCAGCGCCGCGACCTCCAGCCCCGTGTCGTCGGCGAAACAGTCCAGCCCCGTGCGTTCGCGCAGATAGCGCGCCTTCTGCAGGGCGTTGCCCTCGAGCGTCGGCTGCGTCTCGGGGATCTCCTCCGTCACGCCGCAGTCGCGCGGCGTGACCAGTTCGTACTCGGGCCCCAGCACGGCCTGCACCTCGGCGAGCTTGTGGGCGTTGTTCGTAGCGAAAAGCAGTTTCATGGTATCGTTCGGATGCGGGTCAGCGCACGGCCTCGAGCTCTTCGAGCCGGCGGTCGATGGCGATCTTGTCGAGTATGGTCTTCACGAGGCGGTCCATCTCGGCCCCCTCGGAATAGTCGGCCGGACAGACATGGCTCACGCGGTTGTCGTGGATGAGCGACGCCATCTCGCGGCGGGCCCCTTTCTGGTCGGGGTTGTAGACGGCGATCGAATGGCCGCCGAAATTCTTCACCAGGCGCATGCAGGGGATGTCCGTGGTTCCGTCGCCCACGTAGATCATGTGTTTGAACGGCACGGGGCGTTCGTTCTCGGGGATGTAGCGGTTCACCAGCTTGCTGTCGAACACCGACTCGACGCCCTTGTTGATCTTGAAGATGAACTGCGTCTTGTTGGTGTAGTTGACGGCAACGGCGGGCCAGAAGGCGATGCCGTCCACGTCGTAGAGGAACGAGCAGGCATAGATTTTCCGGAATTCGCCCGCGATCTCCGTCCCCTCGATGATCTCCTTCAGCCCCGAGGAGTTGATGTAGTGCAGGATCCGGATACCCCGCTCCTCGCCGTAGCGGTTGATCCGGGCGAACCACTCCCGGACCCCCTTGTAGAGCGCGACGCGGCGCCCCGACTCCTGGAACGCCTCCCGGCGCAGGGAGAGCCCCTTCGACTTGGCCTCCTGGATCATGCGGGCCATGTAGGTGAGCACCATGTCGGCGTCCTGCTGCTCGGCCAGCGAATTGGCCTCGGTCCAGAACTCCTTGTTGCTCTTTCCCACGGCGGGGATGAAATCGTACTCCTGCATGTTGCCCGGAGCCAGCGTGCCGTCGAAATCGTAGATCAGCGCCACGGTAAATTTGGAATCCATAGGTTCGAATTTTTCGTTTTCAAATATACGCAAATTTTTCACTATTTTTGCAGAAAAGCATCTAAATCGAAAAGCGTTATGGAGTTCGAAAAGCTGTTGAACGCACGGCGCAGCGTGCGCAAATACCGCACTGACGAGGTGCCCGCCCACGTCGTGGAGCGGCTGCTGCGACAGACTCTCACGGCCCCCTCGTCGCGCAACAGCCGGTCGACGCGGCTGCTGGTGGTCGACGATCCGGCCGCAGTGGCCCGCATGGCCGACATGCGCGACTACGGATCGGCCTTCATGAAGGGGGCGCCGCTGGCGATCGTCGTGCTGGGCGACACCGCGCGCAGCGACCTGTGGCGCGTGAACGCCGCCATCTCGGCGACCGTGCTGCAGCTGGCGTGCGTCGATGCGGGCCTGGCGTCGTGCTGGGTGCATGTCGACGGGCGGCCCCGCCGCAAAGACGATCCGCAGGGAGCCACGGCCGCCGACTACCTGCGCGAGTTCCTGCCCATTCCGGCCGGCTGCGAGCCGCTGTGCGCCATCGCCATCGGCTATTCCGACTTCCGTCCCGCGCCCCTGCCCGAGGCCGACGACGCGGAGCGGATCATCCGGCTCTGATGCGGATACGGCATGAAAAAGAGAGGGGCGGTACACGCGATACCGCCCCTCTCTTTTTGATCCGCACGCAGCGCTATTCGCGCACGCAGCGCACCGATGCCCCGTCGGAACGGTTCATCGAAGGAAGCATGATGCACGAGCTCTCGACACGCATGCCCTTAACCTGCGTCGCCGTGGACGAACTGCTGCCGAGCACGGGCGTCGAGGAGAAATAGTAGCCCGTCGTCCCGAAGCTGCGCGCACTGGCCGTAGAGCCCGTGATCGACCCGGCTGCGGGGAAGAAGGTATAATTCTCGCCTTCGGTGATGAAGTTCCAGCCCTGGGCGAAGGAGCCCGAAACATGCAGGTTCTCCGGATAGATGGTGAGGCCTCCCGACTCGTTGGTGTAGAAGCCCGAGAAGGCCTCGAACGGAGCGACCTTGTAGCCGACCGGACAGGGATCGTAGATCGTCTTCACCGAGGTCGCGCCGTCGCCGTTGCCCCACAGGTCGTTGTTGCGGTGCTCCGCACCGGTCGACGCGCCGTACCAGTCGTTGTTGGTCGCGTAACCGCCCTTGATGAAGATGTGGGGATACTGGATGGCCAGCGCGAGACTCTCCTCGTCGGTATCGAACGTCGGAGCGTAGTCCGCGTCGACGACGTAGTCCTCGTGATGCGACACGCAGGCGCCCGCAGGCACGCCCGAATAGGTGAAGCTGACGAACGGATCCTTACGTCCCCACTGGTATTTCAGTCCCCAGTAACCGCCGCTGTACAAAGTGTTCTTGTCCGACCATTCGCCCAGGTTGCGGTCCATGAGCATGAACTCCTTGGCGTCGGCATTGACGCATTTCTTGTCCATCTCGGGCGTATAGTCCGTCGCCCAGATATGCCAGCTCCAGAGGATCGTGCCCAGCGACAGCGGCGTATCGCCCTCGATGGGTACGTTGTCCGTCACGGCGATCAGCGCATTGCCGTCCAGCACGTCGCCGGTCGAGAAACGCACGTAGCCGTCCGACGTCAGCTCGACATCCTTGATCACGGCATTCTTCACCGAGCCCGTCTCCCAGACCAGGAACGCCAGCTTGGGATCGATCGCCGCGGGCACGATACCCTTCGTCGAGGCGCCGTTGCCCATGACCGTAGCCTTGAACTTGTATTTGGTGTTGGGCTGGTTGACGATGTAGCTGTTGGCGGTGCCCCCGGCGCTCAGATCCACGACGTCGCTCTCGTCCATAAGCGTCCGCACGACCTCCGACACGAACAGCGGCGTGGTAGCCACGGCCACCTCCTTGCCGTCGGCCGTCTCCTTCCGCACGCCGAACGCGATGATGCGGTAATCCTCGTTCTCATAGAGCCACTTGGCCGTATACTCCGTGCTGCCCTGCATGAAGAGCACCTTCGCCGCGGCATCCCAGCCGCCCTGCGTCTCCATGAAATAGTTGATGGCGGCCAACTGATCGGCCAGCACCTCCTCGGGATCGTCCGTGTCGTAGGACGACGTGCGATACTCGCCGCAATAGTAGAGCATCTCCCCGTCCGACGGAGTGATCGTCGAAGAGATCGTGGCGCCGTCGTCGCGCAGCCCCTTGCCCGTGATGACGATATCGATCGTCTTGGGTTCGGCCACCGTCACCTTCATCGACACGGAGGTCGTGAGGTAGCTGGCGCTCGAGTAGATGATCGACACCTCGCCCTCGAGATCGGCGCACGTCTCGTGCTCCTTCGTGGGCGCCGTGACGGTCAGCGTGTTGTCCGCCAACGAGACCTTCCACTCGTCGGGCTTGGTCAGCACCGTGCGCTCCACGCCCACGCTCTCGATCGCGAACGTGCGCGTCTCGCCGAACTGGAACTCGGCCACCTCGGGCGCATCGGTGATGAGCAGATAGAAGTTGCTGCGGATGGGCACGGAGATGACCGTCCCGTCGGCCAGCGTGACGTTGAGGCAGTCGCCGTCGGCCGAAACCTCGTGGAAGATCCGGTTGAGCGCCTCCACGGGATTGCCTTCGGCGTCGAGAATCCGGGTCGAGGTCTTGCCTCCGTCGTAGCTGATGGTCCAGAAGCCCTGGGCGTCGACGCCCAGCTGCGGCATCACGGAGCCGGCGCGGAGTTTCTGGCCTTTGTCGTCGGTGAGCCACTGCGTCGTGCCGTTCGAAGTGAGCGTCCAGTAATAGATTCCGTCGCTGTCGGCCTTGATGCCGATCACCGGAGCGTCTTCACCGGCCTCGCCGTTCTTGATCTCGGCCGTCGTGCCGTCGGTGAAATAGATGGTGTATCCGTCGGCGCCCTGTTCCACCTTGGCGACATACACCTTTTCCTGGAGCGCCTTCACGAGCCAATTGAGCGTCGCCAGCTCGCTATTGAAAGTTTTCGCCTGCGCCTCGAGTTTTTCGATCCGATCCTTCAGATCCAGAATGTCCTTGCGGATCTGCGAATCGTCGTACTCATCGGAGCAGGACGGTGCGAGGAGCGAAAGGATTCCCCCCCCCACCAACAGAATGAAGAATTTCTTCAACGTCGATTTTGTCATAATGATTGGATTTGATTGTCAACCTAACATCGGAACCTTTCCGCGTCATTGGCAAATATATGGAAAAAATCCGTTCGTTCCATTGCAAACCCCGATTTTCAGCACGGATCCGACGATAAATCCGCAAAACGGCCCGATCGTTCCGGCGTGCGGGGACCTGCGGCCGTTCCGGCGCCCGGTAGCTTCGGCCGGACGCCAGGCAGGGAGGGGAACGCAGCGAAAGGGGTGTCCGACTGTCGTCGGACACCCCTTTTCGGCTCGCCGCGCGGCCGGGCGCACGGTTATTTCATCACGGGCTTGATGTCCTTGATCCGCAGCTGCGTGGTCACCGTGCCGCGATAATGGTTCTCGACGATCTGATAGCAGATGTCGATCGGACGCCCCGACTTGACCCATTCGTAATGGGTGGGCTGCTGGAAGGCGATGGTCTGGAGCGACGTATTGGGTTTCTGCCGCTGCACCAGATCCATGCGCAGGTGTTCGCAGTCCATGCCCACCAGCTTGGCGTCGCCGCGGTTGCTGACGCCGCAGGTCATGAAGACCGGCGCCGTATTGCCCGGCCCGAAAGGCTGGAACCGGTTGAGCGAGCGCCGGAATTCGGGCGTGATATCCGAAAAGAGCAGTTCGCTGTCGATGTCCACCTGCGGCACGAGCATCTGCGGGTCGATATTCTCCTCGACGAAGGCGTTGAACCGCCGGGTGAACTCCCCAACGTTCTCGGGGCGCATCGTGAGGCCCGCGGCGTACATGTGTCCGCCGAAGTTCTCCAGCAGATCCGAGCACGACTCGACGGCCTGGTAGAGGTCGAAGCCCGGGACCGAACGGGCCGAACCCGTCACGAATCCGTTGCTCATGGTCAGCACCACCGTCGGGCGGTAGTAGGTCTCGATCAGGCGCGACGCCACGATCCCGACGATGCCCTTCATCCATTTCGGATTGTAGACCACGGTGCTCTTCAGCCGTTTGAGCTCGGGGTTGCGCTCGATGTAGTCGTGGGCCTCCTGCGTGACGCTGCGGTCGATCGACTTGCGGTCCTGGTTGTAGGCGTCGATCACGCTGCCGAACTGCTGGGCGACGCTCTCGTTGCCCTCGATCAGCAGCTCGACGGCCGCATGGCCGCCCGAGGGCGAGGCGTTCTCGTCGTTCTCGTCCATCCGCATGCGGCCGGCGGCGTTGATGCGCGGGCCGATCTTGAAGACGATGTCGTCGATCGTGATGTTGTGCTTGTCCAGGCCGCAGATCTTGATGATCGACAGCAGCCCCTTCGAAGGCTCGCGGTTGAGGTTCTCCAGCCCGAAGTGGGCCAGGATCCGGTTCTCGCCCGTGAGCGGCACGATGTCCGAGGCGATGCTCACCACCAGCAGGTCCAGCAGCGAGACGATCTGGCGGAAGGGGATGTCGTTTTTCTGGGCATAGGCCTGCACCAGCTTGAATCCCACGCCGCAGCCGGAAAGCTCGTCGAACGGATAGGAGCAATCCACGCGCTTGGGATCGAGAACGGCTACGGCCTGAGGAATCTCCTCGGCCGGGAGGTGATGGTCGCAGATGATGAAATCCACGCCCTTGGTCTTCGCATAGACAACTTTTTCCGTGGCCTTGATGCCGCAGTCCAAAGCGATGATCAGCCCCACGCCCTTGCGGGCTGCGAGGTCGATGCCCTTGATCGAAATCCCGTAGCCTTCGGTATAACGATCCGGAATGTAGAACATCAGGTTTTTGTGCCCGATCTGGCGCAGGAACTTGTAAACCAGTGCCACTGCGGTGCATCCGTCCACGTCGTAATCGCCGTAGATCATGATCTTCTCGCCCGCGCGCACGGCATCCTCCACGCGCGCGACCGCCCGGTCCATATCCTTCATCAGGAAGGGATCGTGCAGATCCGCAAGGCTCGGATTAAAAAATTTCTCCGCCTTTTCTACTGTGTCTATGCCTCTCTGTACGAGTAGGTTGGCCAGCACGGGCGAGAGGCGCAGCGCGGAGGCCATGGCAGCCACCGTCGCGGGCGCGCCCTGCGGCTTTACCACCCATCTTTTTTCTATAGGCATACGATCTGATTATTATATATTTCAACTTTCAATTCTTCGCTTAAAAGTGCTACAATCGAGGTTTTCACCTCCTCCATCGGGATGTCGCATCCCGTTTCGGCCGCCAGCGAGGTCACGCCCCGGTCGACGAACCCGCACGGATTGATCCGTGCGAACCGATCCAGCTCGGTCGTCACGTTGAACGCGAAGCCGTGCATGGTTACATAACGCGACGCACGCACCCCTATTGCGCAAATCTTGCGCGGCCGTACGCCTTTTTCATCGATCCACACGCCCGAAGCTCCTGCGATGCGTCCCGCCGCGATCCCGTAGCGGGCCGCAGCGCGGATCACCGTCTCTTCCAGCGCCGCGATATAGTCCTTCAGTCCGAACCCGAGCCGTTCGAGGTCGAGAATCGGATAGACCACCAGCTGCCCCGGCCCGTGGAACGTGATGTCGCCGCCCCGGTCGATCCGGTAGAGCGCGGCGCCCTCCGCCTCCAGCCGTTCGCGGCCGACGAGCAGGTTCTCCTCCCGGCCGCTCTTGCCCAGCGTATAGACCGGACGATGCTCGGTCAGTAGCAGATAGCCCGCGAAATCGTCGCGGACCGCCTTGCGTGCGAGCACTTCGCCGAACAGGCGGCGCTGGACGTCCCAGCAGGCCCCGTAATCGGTGAGGCCCAGATCGCGGCATTCGGCTCTCATCGTTCCTGCCGTTCCGCGACGCTGCGCAGCGCCTCTTCCGCCAGATACGACGACCGGACCATCGGCGCACTCGCACAATAATCGAATCCCATCTCCGACGCCTCGTCGCGATAACGTCCGAACCGCTCGGGCGAGACGTACTCCGCGACGGGATAGTGCGCCAGCGTAGGCCGGAGATACTGCCCCAGCGTGACGATCCGCACCCCCGCATCGCGCAGGTCGCGCAGCGTGTCGCGGATCTCCCCGTCGGTTTCGCCCAGGCCGAGCATCAGACCGCTCTTCGTCGCGACGCCCCGGCCGCTCAGGTAGCGCAGGGTCTCCAGGCTGGTGCGATACTTCGCCCGGGAACGTACGACGGGAGTGAGCCGTTCGACGGTCTCGATGTTGTGTCCGATGATGTCGGGCGCCGACGCGATCACCGTATCCAGAAGATCGGGACGCGCATGCAAGTCGGGAATAAGCAGTTCGATGGCCGTATCCGGATTCTGCGACCGGATTTCGCGGACGGTGGCGGCCCAGTGCGCCGCACCGCCGTCGGGCAGGTCGTCGCGCGTCACGGAGGTGATCACGGCATAGCGGAGACCCATCAGCCGGACGCTCTCGGCCACGCGCCGCGGCTCCGAAGGATCGGGCTCCGAAGGGTGCCCCGTACGGGTGGCGCAGAAGCGGCACCCCCGCGTGCAGATGTCTCCCAGAATCATGAAGGTCGCCGTTCGCCGGCTCCAGCACTCGGCCTTGTTGGGGCACATGCCGCTACTGCAAATTGTGTGCAGACCATGCTCCCGTACGATGTGCTGTACCTCCGCATAGGCGGCGGTACGGTGGAGGCGTATCTTCAACCATTCGGGCTTTTTCAATACATCTACCTTGTCATACAACCTCGGCATTTAAGTTCGCTTTTTCCCAATTGATGCAAAAATACGAAAAATTATGGAGAATCCATCCGATTTCCCATTTATTCTCGGGCGAACGGTCCGGCACGCAGGCGATTTTCCGGATTGCGCCCGGCGGACTGAGCCCGCCGCACGCTCCGGTTCGCACGCGGCACGGGTCCTTCCGGACCGGAGCCGGAGCGAATCCGGCCCTGCCGAAAAGAGAAAGGGGGCGGACGCCTGGCAGCATCCGACCCCTCTGGTTAGGTTAGTTAGGTTAATGAGAGTGGGAGAACCCCACGTTTCGTATCACAAATATAAACGGAAATTTAGTATATTCCAAATGTTTTCGTAATATTTTTTCAATCCGGGCTATTTCATCCTACCAAATCATAATTAAAATTTTTAAAATACTCCGGATTCGTAAGTTTTTCGAAAAACCGTCACAGCGCTTCCCGCATCTCGGCCGGCTCGAGCGCCGGTTCGGCCGCCTCGGGTCCGATCGACGCCAGATGCCGGTTGCGGTAGGTCGCGGGGGTCATGCCGTACTCCTTTTTGAAGAGCTTGATGAAGTGCGACGTGTTGGGGAACGTGCATTCGTTGCCGATTTCGGAGATGGATTTCGAGGTCGAGACCAGCAGCAGCCGGGCGTGCATCAGCCGCTGGCGGATGTACCACTGGTGGGGCGGCATCTGGAAATGGCGGCGGAACTCTTTCTTGAACGACGTGAGCGACCGGTTGGAAAGGCGCGACAGCTCCTCGATCGAGATGTCGCGGAAGATATGGTCGTAGACGATCTGTTCGAAATTCTCGCGCGCCGTATCGATATTGCTCAGCACCTTGCTCTTCAGGCAGCAGTCCTCGCGCGAGATGATGAGGTAGATCAGTTCGGTCATCTTGATGTTCTCGGCCGTCTCGTCGTGCAGGAAGTTCTCCTCGCGCAGGTAGTTGTTCGTGTTGGCGAAGAAGCTCCGCACGGAGCTCCAGCCGGGCATGGAGACGTACGACCGGCTGCGGCAGTTCTCGCACGAATGCTCGTTCGAGATGTTCAGCCCGTAGGTGATGTTCAGATGCAGCAGGATGCGCTGCAGGTCGGCCGGCGTGTAGAAGAAGAGGATCTGCTCGTAGGGCTGGCCGTTCTCGGGAATATTCTCCATGTAGTGGTGGCCCACACCCAGGTAGAAAATGTCGCCGCGGGAGAGTTTGTGACGCGTGTCGCCGTTGTAGAGGTATTTCGTTCCGCGCAGAACGAAGCCGATGGCGTAACGCGAAAGGGTCTGGGACTGGATCCCGTGGTGAAGTGTTTCCACATACTTCACAATCATCGGCTGTTGGGCCGATGACAAATTGGTTGATTTGTTCATAAGACACTGTTTTTAGTTGAACGAGTAAGTTGCGTCACTAACTGTTCTCCCCAAATATACAACGAATAATTAGAAATCGTGCAATAGAAAATATTGTATTATTATACAATTCGGCCCAGCTACCCGTTTTGCGCACGGATGGGCCCGTTTTTGCTATTGCAGCAGTGTGCTTATGAAGCTGCCGACGAGCAGCGAAACGTAGATGACGGATGCGAGAAGATGCTGCGAGCGGACGAACAGCACGGGCAGCAGCACCGCGGCCGGAACCGCGCACAGCGCAGCGACCTGCGACGGACCGGCCGAGAAAAAGAGAGTCGAAAGGCCCGACACGAAACAGCAGACGCAGAAGACGAGCACCAGGCGCGCCTTGCGCGGCAGGTTGTAGAACGTCTGGAAATGGATGGCCGCGGCGCCCGCCGTCAACAGCAGCAGACCGCCCGCGAGCAGCAGCGGGATACACGAGACGGCCGTTTCGGGCCGGATGAAAACCGGCCACCCCGCCCCTTCGGCGCAGCGGTCGAAGAGCGTCGCGGCCGGAGCCGCGAACCCGTCGCCCCGGGCCCACGAGAGGTAGCAGAGCGCGAAAAGCGGCAGGCCCAGGCCGAAAACCGCCACGGCGGTCTCGCGCAGCGTACGTCCGAACAGGAACACGGTCATCGGCAGCAGCAGCCACACGGGCCATGTCGCCGGGCTCAACAGCGGAAGCAGCCCCAGGCACAGCGAGGCGCGGAACAGCTCGTTGAACCCGTAGCCGTTGCGAAAGGCGGCACAGCAGTTTCTGACCGCGATCGCCGCGATCGCCGCGACGACGAAATGCAGCAGGCTGTCGCCGCCCGCGCCGAAACAGCAGGCCGCCATACCGAAAAAGGGAATCGGCAGATAGCATCTGCCGGCATAGAGATTGAACCGGTTGGAAAACCGCCCCAGATAAATGCCCGTAAAGAGGATGCAGAAGAGGGCGATCCACCGGCTCCACCCGGGATAGCGGAACTGGAAAGCGGAGACCCAGTCGCCCGGGAGCGCATCCGGGCGGACGGGCGACGGCGCGGAGCCGCCGCTGCCGCACCAAATCGCCGCGACGGCGACAGCCGCCAGGGTCAGGCAGGCCACCGGAAGCGGTTGTCTCGCAATATCCATCTTCATAACTCCGATCGTCCGATTACGGAAAAGGTCCCGGGCCCGTCGCGACGCCCGGATGCCTCCCGGCCGCAATGCGGAACCTTCGACAAAAATAGGGAAAAAAGTCGAAACACGCCGGCCGGAATCCGTTTTTCTTCGGCTTCGGCGCCGACGCACCCTGCGGCCCGCCGGTTCGCCCGGCAGACGACCGCCCCGGTATGTGCCGGCAGCTCTCCGGCACCGCACCGTCCGGACGCATGGTACCGCGGGCGGACGCATAGTACCGCGGTCGAACGCATGACACCTCGGCCGGCGAACGGAACGGTCCGCAGCCATCCGCTCCCTGCCCGCCCAGCCAGCCGTTGGACCGCGTGCTGAACCGCGCACCGGACCGGACCGCACCCCGAAGGGCAGTTGAACCACAATACTGAAACATACGTCGGACGGAGTACCGAACCGTGCGCCGAGCCGTGCGCCGAACGGGCGTTGAACGGGCGCCAAACGGGCGTTGAAGCGCTTCGGACTCCGGGCGGAGCATTCCGTCCGATCACGGCCGCAGCCGGGAGGAATCGGCCGGCTCCGCACCGCAAATGACGAATTTGTCGTAACTTTGCACCCGATGCTACCGTTAACCTACCAAACCGAACTGCCCGAAGCCGGATGCGACGAAGCCGGACGGGGCTGCCTGGCGGGGCCCGTTTTCGCCGCGGCCGTGATTCTTCCGCCCGATTTCGCCCACCCGCTGCTCAACGACTCCAAGCAGATGACCCGCCGCAACCGCGAGCTGTTGCGGACGATCATCGAACGCGAGGCCGTGGCGTGGGCCGTCGAAGCCGTATCGCCCGCACGTATCGACGAGATCAACATCCTCAACGCCTCGTTCGAAGGCATGTCGCAGGCTGCGGCCCGGCTGACTCCGGCACCCGGATTCCTGGCCATCGACGGCAACCGGTTCCGCACGCGGCTCGACATTCCCTACAAGTGCATCGTCAAGGGCGACGCCTCCTATGCCGACATCGCGGCTGCCTCGGTACTGGCGAAAACGCATCGCGACGAGTACATGGAGCGGCTGGCCGAGGCCTATCCGATGTACGGCTGGGCGCGCAACATGGGATATCCGACGCGCGAACACCGCCTCGCGATCCGCGAATACGGCCTGACGCCGCACCATCGCCTGACCTTCAACCACGAAATCGACCAGCTCGAGATTCCCTTCGACCAGCCCCGATAGGGTTCCGCACCGGACGAAGAGAGGCCGGGAGCCGGTCCGCAGCGGAATCGCCCCGTCGTCCGCGGACCGGAGCGAAAAAAAGCGGGTGTCTGCCGCTTGCAGACACCCGCCTCATCACTGCTCGGGAATATTAGTACCCCAACGACTTCGACGCCGCATAGGAGATCTTCAGGGCATTCGCCCGGCGAAGCTCCTGCTTGACATCGGTAACCACACCCATCTTGGTCGTCTGATCGGCCTTGAGACAGATCGTCATCGAAGCACGGTCGGCCTCGCTGAGCTTATCGCGCTCGGCTGCGACGAAATCCAGGATATCCTTGGTCGTCTTGTACGAATCGTTCAGCTGGATGCGCGGTGCGGTACCGAACTTGGCCTGCATGGCCAGCGAAGGCTGTCCGATGTGGATGTAGCTGACGAGCGATTTCTTCTCCAGCTTCTGCACTTCGGTAGCCTCGGGAAGTTTGTATCTCACCAGCAGCTCCTGATCGCGCATGGTCGTCGAAACCATAAAGAAGAAGAGGATCATGAAGATCACGTCGGGGAGCGACGCGGTCGAGATAGGGGGCAAACCTTTGTTGCCCTTCTTTTTCATTACTGCCATAACCTTACTTCTTTATATTACGCGGTTCCGCCTCCGAAATCTTCTGCGGCACTACCTTCGCGACCACGTCGCGCTGTTCCTTGGGAAGGTCTTCGAACTTGGCACCGAATTTCTTCATGGCCGCCTCGTCGCGCAGTTCGTTGAACGCACGCGTCAGCTCGTTCTGCACCATGATGTACGACTGATAACCCGTATCGCGGGTCGTCTGCAGGGAAACGACGCCCTTGCTCTCCTGATAGGCCCACTTGCTGCCGTCGGGAAGTTCGATCTCCTTGTCTTCCTTCTCGGGCATATCCTCGGAATCCGTCGCATTGAGGATGAACTCCTTGGTTTTGGCTGTCAGTTGACGCAAGTCGATCACCTCCTGCTTGCCGGGGGTTCCCGCCATGATGTTACCGCTACCCGAAATGAGCACCAGGAACAGGTTGCGCTCCTTCACCTTGATCTCCTCCTGCTGTTGGTTCTCGGGAGGAATCGGCGGAAGCATGCGCGCCAGACCCGTATCGACGTTCATGGTAGTGGCCACCAGGAAGAAAATCAGCAGCAGGAACGCGATGTCGGCCATCGAGCCGGCGTTGATCTCCTGTACTTTTCTTTTATCTGTTGCCATTAGTTAACCTCCTATTTGAAAGCTCTGTAAATTTCGGTACCCAGGGCCGTAACCACCGCAGCCACGAAAGCCACATAGGTCACCAGGATGCTCGTTTCGGTCAGCACCGTAGCGCCGTGGTCGAAAAATCCGCCGGTGCTCAGGTCGAGGATGTTGATGGTGTGGCCGTTCGAATAGAAATAAGCCGCACCGATCACGATGACGATCAACGCCAGCGACAGCATCGTCCCCTTGATGCCCTGGGGATTCTGGATCATGCCGAAGACTGCGCAGAACACGGCCGCAGCCAGAGCTCCGACGAAGAGGATGTACCCCCACATCAGATTCAGACTGATCGCCGCATCGCTGCCGCCCGTAGCCAGCGCGTACCCCAGCAGAACCACGGTAACGGCCATCAGCAAGCCCAACAATACGTTCAATATCTTTTTCATAATGTTTTAAGTCTCTTTAGAGTCGGATTATTTCTTGTTGTAAGCCGTCAGGATGTCCATCAGCGTGATCGACGAATCC
>CAOJSG010000007.1 GCA_948442615.1 uncultured Alistipes sp. | reverse complement strand
GGCCGACGGCAGCGTGACCGGCACCGCGACCGCCTCCCTGGGCGACTACCGCGACGGCAAGGAGTATGTGTGCAGCGAGTGGACGACGGTCGACCTGCGCGCGCTGGGCGAAGTGAACAAGGTCGTGCTGACCGCCGACATCCGGAATGCTTCGGAGCTGGTGAGCACGCAGTCGTCGACCGGCTTCACGGTATGCCTGGACGAAATCAAGTTCGAAGTACCCGTCGAGAAATAACGGTACGCGAACCGCGAAAAACCGGCGCCCGGACGTTTCCGGGCGCTTTTTTTGTCCGCGCCCCGGCCGCCGCATGCGACGGGGCCCGACCGGGAGCCGAAGCGGAAGCGGACGGAAAGAAGAGTCCGAGGCAAACCAGGAGGGAAGGGCCGGAGAGATGCCGGGACCGGAATTTTCCGACCTTGCGAACCGCATTCCGGAAAAATTCGCTAACTTGCATCCATCCTCCGACCGGGCGGAAAAGCCACGCGTAGAGGTACGCCGCATGCGAACGGCGGGAATCGCCCGGCAGCGCGGCGGATTCCGGTCGGCGGCGCGGCAGCCCGAGCCGCCGCGGCATGCTCCGGCACGGACGGCCATACACGGCCCCGGCGACCGCATCCCGACGGACACGCGCACAGAACGAACCGCACAAACGACCATAAACCACCGATATGACGGCAGCACTCTTCCTCATCGTCCTGCTTCTCGCAGGGCTCGTGGCATTGTTCGGGATTCTGATCCTGGTCCGCATCGATCGGCTCGAAAGTCGCGTCGGCGCCATAGCCGACCGGCTCCGTGAGAAGGCATTCAGCCCGCAACCCGCACACCCGGCGGACACCGGCGCCGCACAAGCCGCACAAGCCGCACAAGCCGCCGGGCGCACGGAAAACCGGTCCGTCCCGCCCGCCGGATGCCCGGATACGGCCGGACAGCCGGCGCGCTCCGCAGCCGAAACCTCCGCAAGGAGCGTATCCGAATGCCGAATCGCGACGGCCGCCGAGGAGGAAAAGCCGCTCGCCGCGCAGCCGTGCGCCGCAGAACCGCCGCAGGCCGCAGCGGCGTCCCGCCCCGAGGCGCGGCCGGTCGGAGAGATCCCCTCGGATCGGCCGCACGGCCCGCAGGCAGCACCGGAGATGCGGACTACACCGGAAACACGGACCGCCCCGGAGATGCGGACCGCACGGAAACGGCCGCAGCGCAATTTCGAAAAATACGTCGGAGAAAAGCTCTTCGCCAAGATCGGCATCCTCGTGCTGATCGCCGGAGTGGGATTCTTCGTCAAATATGCCATCGAGAGCGGCTGGCTGAGCGAGACGGTCCGCACGGCGCTGGGATATGCCGTTGCGGCGGCCCTGGCGGCGACGGCATACCGGCTGCGCGACAGATACCGCTCGTTCGGGTCGCTGCTCGCGGGAGGCGCCTTCGCCGCGGTGTTCGTCACCACGGCCGTGGCGTTCCACTACTACCGGCTCTTTCCGCAGCCGGCAGCCTTCGCGATCCTGATCGTCTCAATGCTCCTGACGGCCCTCGCCGCAAGCGTCGGCAACCGGCGCGAACTGGCGACCGTGGCGCTGGCGGGCGGCTACGTCGCCCCCTTCCTCGTCGCGCGCGGCGAGGGGAGCCACCTCTTCCTCTTCTCGTACATCGCCGTCCTGCAGGGCGGCATGCTCCTCCTGTCGCTCCGCAAACGGTGGTGGGAGCTCTCCGTCGTCTCGTTCGCGGCGACCTGGCTGGTCGTGTCGCTCTTCACCGCGAACCGCTGCACCGCCGCGAAGGCTCCCGACCCGACGACGCTGCGCGACATGTTCCTCTTCTGCACGCTCTTCCATCTGCTCTTCGCCGTCGCGACCGTCGCCTCGTTCCGCACGCCGAGCCGCAAGGCCCGCACGTGGCTGACGGTCGCCGTCATGCTCAACGGATTCGTCTACCTCGGCTTCGGGCTCCACTTCATCCGGCTGCTGAATCCCGTACACAAGGTCGACGGGCTGCTGCCCCTGACGATCGCCGCCGCGTATGCGCTGGCGGCCCTGCGCGTACGCCGGCGCACGGACTATCCGCAGCTGCTCGGCACGCTGCTGCCGGGGATGGCCGTGCTGTTCGTCACCCTCGCGGTTCCCATCCAGTTCGAGGCGGGCACGCTGCTGCTGTGCTGGGCCGCCGAGGCGATCGTGCTGCTGCGGCTCTACATCCGCACCCGCAGCCGGATCTACGACTGGGGCGCCGCCGCGCTGTGCCTGCTGACCGTGCTGTACGCCCGGGAGCTGATCGGCCGGGGATCGGCCGAACACATTTTCCGCAGCGGCGAGACGCTCGCCGTGCTGTTCGCCGCCGGAGCGCTGGGCCTCGCGGCGCGGATCACCTACCGCCGCAGAGCGCTCTTCCGGCAGGCCCGCGCCATGCGCTACACGCCGGTCAACGCCCTGCTGACAGGCGCCGCGCTGCTGATCGGCTACGCCCAGGTCGTCAGGGAGTTTTTGGATTATCTGTCGGGCGACACGCTGCAGCAGGCCGTGCTGCTCTTCACCGTCGGCTTCGCTGCAGCGGCCGGCCGAGCCCTGCGCCGCCGCTTCCCGATGGAGCGCTTCAGCCCGCTCTACCTGATCGAAGCGGGCGCGGCGACGCTCTGCTACCTCGTCCTGTCGGGCAGCCGGGGCGAGACGCCGTTCACGGCCGTCGCCCCGTGGCTTTCGACCGTCGTCGTCGCCCTCCTGCTGGCCGACGTCGCCGCACGCTACTACGCCGCCTTCGCCCGCACGGCACGGTTCACCGTCTACCTCAACCTGCTGGCCACGATCGTCTGGACCACGGCACTCTGCCGCATGCTGCATGCGGCGGGCGCGGCGAACAGCTTCGGGACCGGATTCTCGCTGGGACTGATGACCGCCGGAGCGGTCCAGATGCTATGGGGCATGCGGCACCGGCAGAAGACGCTGCGGCTCTTCGCGCTGGCGCTCTTCGCCCTCGTGCTGGCGAAACTGCTTCTGCACGACCTGTGGCAATGGCCCACCGTAGGCCGCATCGCGGTCTTCATCCTCTCGGGCGTCATCCTGCTGGTGCTTTCGTTCCTCTACCAGCGGCTCAAGACGGTGCTCTTCGCCGAAGACGGGCCGGAGGACTCCGGGAAATAGCGCAACGCCCCGCCGGACCGGTCCGGCGGGGCGCTTCGGCGGAAACGGGGGCGTCAGCCCCGCAGCGCGGCGACGAACTCCGGCCACAGCCGCCAGAGGTTCTCGGTCCGCAGCCACAGCTCGCGGGCCTGGGCCGCCTCGGTCGGCCGGGCGCTCTCGATGTCGCGCAGATAGGCGTCGTCGGCCGGATGGTCCGCCGCGACGAACTCCGCGTAATAGGGGGCGAAGCGCGTTCTGAACCGTTGCAGTTCGCCTTCGGGCAGCCGTCCGTCACGCCGGAACGACGACCAGAGCAGCAGCAGTTCGCGGCTGGCGTATTTGTCCGAAATGTCGTTCACCACCTCGTCGAAGGCCTCCTGCTCGTCGAGCGCCACGTAGTCGAACGCCAGCAGCACGCTCCCCTCGAGGTGGTCCTCCGGATCGAGGTCGAGCAGCAGCTCCAGCAGCGCCGCCGACAGTTCGAAATCGTCGATCAGGAAATGGTCGACGGCCGAGGCGTGCAGCGTCTCGAGCGCCGCCCGCGTATTGCGGTGGCTCCACTCGAGCTGCACCTCCTCGTCCTCCCCGAGCAGCTCCTCGAGGCGCTGCACGGCGCGAAACCGCTCGTTGCAGGCCCCTTCGACGTCGCCCGTACGCTCCATGCGGCGCGAACGGGCCAGCAGCGACTCGAAGTCGTAGGGTCCTTCGCCGACGATCTCGAAGGTCTGGTCCGCCGTCGGATTAAGAGATACCTTTCGCATATTCCTTTCGCAGTTTGAAGATCATGAGCACGAGGACCGCCAGCGTCACGCAGCCGCCGGCCGCATAGGCCGCCGCACGGTTCTCCATCCCCAGAAACTGGTTCGACACGAAGACGAACGACGCGCAGACGTAGGTCATGAACAGCGCCGGGAGCAGTCCGATCCAGACATTGGCCCGCCGCCGCAACAGGAACACCGTCACGGACCACAGCACCACGGTGGCGAGCGTCTGGTTGGTCCAGGCGAAATAGCGCCACACGACGTCGAAATCGACCTGCGTGATCCAGTATCCCGCGACGAAGAGCGGAATACATATATAGAAACGCTTGTATTTGCTCCGCTGCTCGAGATGCAGCATGTCGGCGATGATGAGCCGCGCCGAGCGGAACGCCGTGTCGCCCGAGGTGATCGGGGCCGCCACCACGCCCAGCAGGGCCAGGATGCCTCCCGCTACGCCAAGCATCCCGTTCGAGACGGCATCGACGGCCCAGGCGGCGCTCCCTCCGTGGGCGCCCAGCGCCTCGGCGAGTTCGCCCGCACCGCCGAAGAAGGCCATCGCCACGGCGGCCCAGACGAGCGCGATGATCGACTCGGAGATCATCGCCCCGTAGAACACCGAGCGGCATTCGCGCTCGTTGCCCACACAGCGGGCCATCAGCGGCGACTGCGTGGCGTGGAAGCCCGAAATGGCGCCGCAGGCGATGGTGATGCACAGCGTCGGGAAGATCGGCAGGGCATGCGCGTCGAGCTGGAAATTGCGCAGCGTCGTCAGCTCGGGAATCCGGTAATCGCCGAAGACGAGCGCCCCCAGCAGCCCCAGGGCCATGACGACCAGCGCCACGCCGAAAAGAGGGTAGATCCGGCCGATGATCTTGTCGATGGGCAGCATCGTGGCCACGAAATAGTAGCCCAGGATGACCCATATCCACGCCTGCGTGGAAACCGTCGGCACGATGCCCGACAGCAGCTGGGCGGGGCTGAGCACGAAGACGGCCCCCACGAGCACCAGCAGCAACACCGAAAACAGCCGCATGAAACGTCCCGCGCCGCCGCCCAGATAGCGGCCCACAATCTCCGGAATGCTCAGTCCGTCGTTGCGCACGAGCATCACGCCGGAGATGAAATCGTGCATCGCCCCCAGGAAGATGCCGCCGAAAGTGATCCACAGGAAGGCCACCGGTCCGAAGCAGGCGCCGAGCACCGCTCCGAAGATCGGTCCCGTGCCCGCGATATTCAGCAGCTGGATCATGAAGACGCGCCAGCGCGGCAGCGGCACGTAGTCCACTCCGTCGTAGAGGCGCCGGCAGGGCGTCTCAGCCGTCGCGTCGACGGCCACCTGGCGCTCCAGATAGCGCCCGTAGGTGAAATAGGCGGCGACGAGCAGTGCCAGACAGATCAGAAAAGTAATCATAAGCCGGGTCGGTTTTGACGCGAAGATAGCAAGAATTCGATTACGGAGCGGATTTTTCGAAAAAAATCGGCCGGAATATTTTTTTATCTGAAATTTTTTCGGATATTTGCAGTCCCGAAAAGCACGTTCGCGTGCCGGGTCAGGCCGAAATAGCTCAGCGGTAGAGCACTTCACTCGTAATGAAGGGGTCCCGAGTTCAAATCTCGGTTTCGGCTCGAAAAAGTCCGAAGATGTCGCAAGGCATCGGCCGGAAACGAAAAACCGTTGCAGGTTCCCTTGCAACGGTTTTTTTATTTCTCCTTCGGCACGAACCGGAAGCGGACGCCCGCCCCGGCTCCGTTCACGCCAGCGAGGCGCAGCAGATTCGGCTCGTCACCAGGGCCCTGGCGCGGATCGCCGAACAGGGAATCTCGCGGACCGCATAGCGCGCATTGGCGCTCGCGCAGCGCACGTTCTCGATGACGGCGGCCCGCTCGAGCGTCTGAAGCGCGATATACTCCCGGCCGTCCATGCGCAGAATCAGCAAATAGATCCGGCCCCAGACGATCTCGGCCGCCGGATCCCTCACCCACTCGTACAGCACCACGTCGCCCGCGTTCAGCCGGGGCGCCATCGCATCGTTCCAAACGGTCAGCGCGCCGTCGCAGGGCGGAAGTCCGGGCATCTGGAGATAGCAGACCGGCACCTGCGCCTCGCAACCGAAAGGCACGAAAGGCCCCTCGCCGGCCGACGGTTCGTAGAGCGGAATGCGGCGCATGCCCGGACGCAGCCCGCCGCACCCCTCCTTATCCGCGACGTCGCCCTGCAGCCGCTCCTGCGCGACGGGATAGACGACGCCCCGATGCGCATCGGCCGCGGGCAGAAAGCCCGGCGCCGGAGCCGGATCTTCGGACGAAGGCGTCCGCAGCAGGTCGCCGCGGCCGGTGATCACCCAGCCGAGATCGATCCGTCCGGCGAACTCCGAATTGGCCAGCTTGTTGAAAAAATCGAAACTGGGCGCGCACTTCCCGTTGAGAATATCGTAGATGGTCTGCGAACGCCTGTATCCCAACGCCACGGCAAATGCGTTGGGATTGATCCCCAACGCCTCGATCAGCGCCGAAATCCGATCAGAAATTTCTGTATTTTTCTTCCGCATCATTTGCTTTTCAGAATATTCTGTAGTACATTTGCCGGGAAACCGCAATGCAAAATTAGTAAAAAACGCCGAACACGGCACGCCCGCCGACGATAACCCCCGAAAAACCGTACGTCCGCGCCGCAGAGGGGCGTCCGCGAGAGCCGCGCACCCCGGACCCAAGCACCGCACCCATGAAAACACTGCTGACCGACTTTCCAGAGACGACCCACAGGGAACTGGCCCGTATCACGCAGACGATCCGCCGGATCGCCGATCCCGAATTCATCCTCCTTTTCGGCCGATACGCGGGCGCCGCGGCGGCCGGCGCCGCGACCGGCTACGAACTGCTCGTCGTGACCGGCGCCGATACGGCGCCCAAAACGCAGGAGCTGCTGCAGCACGTCGAAGCGGAGTTCCCCCATGCGGAACGCACGGAGCGCTACCTGTTCCTGCACGTGCTTCCGGCGTCGTTCGTCGCGGGCAACCTCTCCCGGAGCCTGTTCCTGCAAACGGTGCTGACGGAGGGGATCCTGCTGTACGACAGCCGGCGGCGCCCCTATTTCCGGCTGCGCGACTTCAAGCCGGCGCAGACCTACCGCAGGGCAGCCGACGGCTATGCCGCCTGGCACGAGCAGGGCGACGCCTATCTGCACGCGTCGCAGTGGTCGCTTTCGCAGGGTTACACGCGGCTCGCGGCGAACAGCCTCTACCATGCGGCCATGGCTTTTCTGCGCAGCGTCGAGCTGGTCTGCTTCGGCTACCAGAACCCCCATACCGATCTGAAGACGCTCTGCGTGCTGACGACGCGCTTCTCCGCGGAGTTGGGCGCGCTCTTCGGATTCCCGGACCGGTTCGACCGCAGACTGTTCCAGCGGCTCGAATCGTTCCGCCGCAACGCCCCGGCCAGCCAGCACTTCGTCCTGCATGCGGACGCCTATTCGCAGACGGCCGACAAAATCGCACGGCTGGGCCGCATCTCGGCCGAAGTGTGCCGCACGCAGCTCGAACTCCTCGACCGCATCCGCCGCGAAAACGGAATCCCGGCCGGCCGGCAGCGCAACGCCTCGGAATGTCCGGCACCCGGAGCCGCCGCGCCGGAGACCGGGGAATAACGGGCGCCCCGGCATTCGGGCATTCGGGCGTTCGGACGTTCGGGTACGGACTTCGGCCCGGCGGTCGCAGGCGCTCAGACACTCAGACACTCAGACGACAGTCCGGGTCAGTAGAACGTGCCGCGCGGAGCGAAAATCGCATAGCCGAAGTTGAACGTAAGATAGAGATTCTTGCGGTTGCGCAGGTCGTATTTCGTAAGCGCCAGGCTCACCGGCCCGATGGGCGTGTGATAGACCAGCGACGCCTCGGCGATGTAGTGCATCCGGTCGTCGAACGGAGCCTCCGCATTGTAGGACAAGGGCAGGAACGACCGTTTCTCGCGGTACATCGCGTAGAAACCGATCCGGAAGAAGAAATTGTCCATCAGATCGAAAGTCGGCATCACGCCGCCCGCCACGAAGCGCCGGGCGCAGAAATCGGGCATGAAGAGCATCTTGGCATGCGGCACGGGCTGATAGACCGGCATCGACATGAGCGACCCCATGCCGGTCGTGAACGACGGATGGTTGGTGACGACGGCATCGACGTTGAACCCGAACGAGAACCACGAGCAGGCGGGCATGTCGAAATACTTGTTCCACGTAAAGCGCGCGCCCAGCCACTCGCGCGTGCGGCGCGACGAGAAATGCTTCTGGTCGTAAGCCTCGAACTTGTCCCGCCCTACGACGTAGATCCCCGAGAGCGTCAGCTCGGAGCCGCGCCGCGGATAGAGGAACTTGTCGAGCGTATTGCGCGCCACCTCGGCCTTCATGCCGAAGAACGAGAACCGCGTATGGTCGGTGTCGTTGACGAACAGCTCGCCCGAATCGTAGCGATAGTTCACATGGCCGCCGTTGAGCCGCAGCGTGAGGACGCCGCGCCGCGTGAGCGGCATGCCGAACCCCATCGAGAAGAAGCTCTCGCTGCTCTTGACCTGCATCGCATTGTCCACTTTGGTGACATTGCCGAAGGTGCCGTGCCGGAAATTGCGCACCGAAAAGTTATAGGAGTAATCCAGGAAGAGCGGCTTCCACATGTAGAAGTCCGTGCGGCCGCCCAGCGCGCCCCAGGTGTAGATGGGTCCGAGATAGAGATCGGCCCCCATCGACTGGGCCACGCGGCCGATGAGCTGATAGTTCACGCCGATATAGGCCTGGTTGAAGGCCGTGGACGAGACGTTGCCGCCCACCTGCACCCGGAAATTGGGCCGCGTGTCGAAGTGCGCCGCGAACGAATAGCGCTCCGTCAGGCTGTCGTAGGTCACCCGGGGGAAACCCATCGTGAACTCGCCGCCGGCCAGCACCGAATAGAGGTTGTCCTTCAGCTCGCCGAAACCCATCTTCCGCTGCCGCCCGTTGTAATGCCGGTCGACGCGGGTGAAATCGCGGATGTAGGCGCGCTGGGCGTCGGTCAGCCCCTCGAGCTTGTAATCGTTGAAGATCAGCGGCGGGCATTTCTCGCGGAACGCCTCGCGCCGGGCCGCGGCCTCCTCGGGCGTGCGGCGCGCAGACACCCGCTCCAGCAGCCGCGGCATGGCCCGCATGGCATCCATGTAGCCCGAATCGATGATGGCCTCGGCGTTGTCGAAGTCGAGCATCGAGGCTTCCACGGCCCGCCGGACGGCGATGCCGCGCGCTTCGGGCAGGTCATAGTCCGTATCGTGCATCGCCAGCATGAAGGCCTGGTCCATCAGGCTGTTCTTCTCGCGCGGCGGCGTGTTGCCCTCGGTGCAGATGCTCCCGACGATCAGGTCGGGCCGGAACTCCTCGTCGAGCGGACGCCAGGGGAAGTTATCGTAGATGCCGCCGTCGTAGAGCAGCATCGAATCGACCTTCATCGGCTTGAAAACCAGTGGGATGGACATCGAAGCACGAACCGCCTCGCTCAGATCGCCCGCGCGGAACACCACCGGTCCGCGCGCATTCATATCGCTCGCCACGCAGAGGAACGGAACCATCAGCCGGTCGAAATCGCCTGCCGATGCGGCCGTCGCCGGGGCGAACAGCTCCGTGAGCGCCATGTCGATCTGCGTGGAGGAGAGCAGGTTGGTCGGCATGCGCAGCTTCTTGCGGCCGTGCAGATCCAGACGCAGGCTCATGAAGGCGGGCTTGGAGCCGATCTGGCGGTAATAGGTCGTGTAGGAGGGGTCGATGCGCCCCGACACCCACTCGCGCACGACGCCCGACGCGACGATGGCGCGCATCTCGGCCGGCGAATAGCCCGCCGCATACATAGCCGCGATGATCGAACCCATCGACGTGCCGGCCACGTAATCCACGGGGATGCCGTTCTCCTCGAGGGCCTCCAGCACCCCGATGTGGTAGAGCCCCTTGGCTCCGCCGCCGCTCATCACCACGCCGACCGACTGGGCGCGCAGCGTCCCGATCGCCGCCGCGAAGGCCAGGAGAAAAGCGAAGAGCGTGCGCGACATATTTCCGATTTTTTTATAACTTTGCATCTTGATGAATCATGCGTGTAAAAGTAGGTAAAAACTGCCGCAACGCAAAACCAGAGCGATAAATTGGACAATATGACCGATAAAATCAACGATCTGCTCCGTCGCGTGGAGGAGTTCGATCCGCGGACCGTCGCGGAGATCGAGGATTTCCGCATCAAAGTACTCGGCAAAAAGGGCGAACTCACCGCACTCATGGAGGAGTTCAAGACCGTGCCCGCCGAACAGAAACGCGAACTGGGGCAACAGCTCAACAGACTGAAAGCCGCCGCCACGGAGCGCATAAACGCCCTGCGCGAACGGCTGCGCGACGCCGAGGCCGAAAACGCCTCGCACATCGAGGACATGAGCCGCCCGGGATCGGCCGAACAGCTCGGCTCGCGGCACCCGATCTCGCTGGTGCGCAACCAGATCGTCGAGGTCTTCGCCCGCCTGGGTTACACCGTGGCCGAAGGCCCCGAGATCGAGGACGACTGGCACGTCTTCTCGGCGCTGAACTTCCCGCCCGAACACCCGGCGCGCGACATGCAGGACACGTTCTTCATCGAGAAGAACCCCGACATCCTGCTGCGCACCCACACCTCGTCGATCCAGGTGCGCACGATGGAGCGCCAGAAGCCGCCCATCCGCGTCATCTGCCCCGGCCGCGTGTTCCGCAACGAGGCCATCTCGTACCGCGCCCACTGCATCTTCCACCAGATCGAAGGACTCTACATCGACGAAGGGGTCTCGTTCGCCGACCTGAAGCAGTCGCTGCTCTACTTCGCCAAGGAGATCTTCGGCGAACAGGCCGTCATCCGCATGCGCCCGTCGTACTTCCCCTTCACGGAGCCGTCGGCCGAGGTCGACGTGTCGTGCAACCTCTGCGGCGGCAAGGGCTGCAACGTCTGCAAGGGCACCGGATGGCTCGAAATCATGGGCTGCGGCATGGTAGATCCCAACGTACTGAAGGCGAACGGAATCGATCCGGACAAATACTCGGGCTTCGCCTTCGGCATGGGAGTTGAGCGTATCGCGATGCTCAAGTACGGAGTCCGCGACCTGCGTCTCTATTTCGAAAACGACGTCCGGTTCCTGCACCAGTTCGACTCGGCCCTTTAGCGGCCGCCGATCCGACATAAACCGCATCGCATGAAACGCATCGGCCCCATCCTGCTCGTCTGCGCCCTCTTCTCGGCACCTTTCGTCAGAGGGAAGGGCGGCGCGGATGCGCCCGAATGGCCCGATTCGCTGCGCAGCACCGTGCTCTACACGGAGGGCGTCAAGCTCCACGCGATCAGCGGCGACACGCTCCGATCGCGCAAAATGTTGCGCGAGGCGATCCGCAACGATTCGACCTTCGCGCCGGCCTACTACGAGCTGGCGTCGAATCTGATGAACAGCGCGGGCGGCGAGGCCGTGCGGCTGGCCCGCCGCGCCGTCGAGCTGGACTCGGCGAACAGATGGTATCTGCGCCTCTACGGCCAGCTGCTTCTGATCGGGCAGCGCTACGAAGAGGCGCTGGGCGTCTACCGCCGGCTGCGCGAACAGGACTCGCAGGAGCCCGACAACTACCGTATTCTCGCAGCGCTCTACGAACAGCAGCAGCAGCCGTTTTCGGCCATCGCCGTGCTCGACTCGTCGGAGGTCCGGTTCGGACGGATCCCGATGCTGAGCGCGATGAAACGCCGGCTGCTGGTCCAGACGCGCCAGTTCGACAAGGCCGTGGACGAAGCCAAGGCGCTCGCAGAAAGCGTTCCCTACGAGGCCGAGCACCACGTGGTGCTGGCCGAACTCTACGGAGCGATGAAGCGCGATTCGCTGGCCCGCGCGGAGTACGACCGCGCCCTGCGCATCGACTCGACCGACGTGGCGACGCTCATGTCGCTGGCCGACTACTACAGCGGCAGGCAGGATTACCGGGGGCTGCTCTCCGTATCCAAACGGCTCTTCGCCTCCGACGAGCTGACGGCCGCGGACAAGGCGAAGCGCTTCCGCCAGTTCACCTCCGACATGCGGTTCTACCGCGAATACTACCTGCCGATCAACGAGCTGGCGTCGATTCTGGCAATCAAATACCCGCACGACAAAGAGATCGTGAGGCTCTATGCCGACCACCTGATCGCTTCCGGCGAGCTGGAGCAGGCGCTCGAACTCTACAAGCTGCACACCCACGACACGCCGCCCGACAAGACCTATTTCCGCGCCGCGATCGACATCGAGAGCTATCTCCAGCGTCCCGACTCGGTCGAGACCTACGTCTCCCGGGCGCTGGCGCTTTTCCCGGACGACCCCACGTTCCACATGGCCCGCGGCCATGCGCACGTCTACGCCAAGCGCTACCGCGACGCGATCCGCGCCTACCGCAACTCGCTGCGCCACGCCGCGACGGACACGCTGCGCGGGACGATCTGGGGGCTGATCGGCGACGCCTGGCAGCAGATCGCGCTGCAAGAGCCCAAGGCCCGGAGGAAGGCTCTGGAATCGTGCTACCGCGCCTACGACAAATCGCTCGCATACTACAAGGACAACCCGCTGGTGCTGAACAACTACGCCTACTTCCTCAGCGAGGAGGACCGCGAGCTGGAGAAGGCGCTGGAGATGGCGAGCCGCACCGTCGCGCTCACGGACAACAACCCCACCTACCTGGACACCTATGCCTGGGTGCTCTTCAAGCTGGGACGCACGGCCGAAGCCAAGAAGACCCAGCAGCAGGCCATCGCGCTCGACCGGCACAACAGCCCCGAACTGGCCCTGCACTACGGCGACATCCTCGCCGCGCTGGGCGAACGGTTCATGGCCGAAATCTACTGGCGCAAAGCCCTCGAAAACGGATACGACGATCCCGAAGCGATCGCCCGCCGCATCGAAAAGCTCAAATCCGAACCGCCCCGATGAAACCGCTCGCGTTATTCGCCGGACTGCTGATCCTGCTCGCCGCCCCCCGCGTCGCCCCGGCCCAAACGGACCGCCGCATCGAGGAGCAGCGGCGCGTGGTCGCCGCGCTCGAAAAGAAAATCGCCGCCGAGGAGCGCGAAATATCGAAGATCAGGCAGGGCCGCAATGCCGCCGAGGAGAAGGCCCGGCGCCTGGCGCGCCAGCTCGAATCGCGCAGCCGGCTGCTCGACGAGACGACCAAACAGGAACGGCTGCTGCACGAACAGCTCGACAGGAGCGACAGCACCGCCCGGGCGCTCGACCGCTCGCTCGCCCGGGTTCGCGAGCACTACGCCGAAACCGTGCGCGAAGCCTATCGGAACTACCGGCACAACAACTACCTCACCTACCTCTTCTCGTCGCGCGACTTCACCGACGCCGCGCGGCGCATGGCGCTTCTGCGGCAGGCCGCCGCACGACGCTCCGAACAGCTGGCGGCCATCGACTCGCTCTCACGCCGCGTCGCGGCCGAAAAAGCGGTGCTCGAAAACCGCAGGCAGTCGCTCGATTCGGTCGCGCAGAAACTCCGCACCCAGCGCGAAGGGCTTCAGCGCGACGCGCATACGGCCCGCGCCAATGTGAAGCAGATGTCCAGGCGCGAACAAGAGGCCCTGCGGCGGAAGGTGGCGCAGGAGGAGCAGCTGACCCTGGCGACCGACGAGCTGCGCAGGCTCACGAAGGGAAATACCGAAGGCGCCTCGTTCTCGGCCCGCACCACGGGGCTGCGGCTCCCGGTGGCCGGCGGCAAGGTCAAAAAATACAAGGGCAACATGGCCGAGATCACGGGGCCGCGCGGCGCGCACGTCCTCTCGATCTACGACGGCAGGATCGTGAACATCAAGCGCAACAAGGTCACCAACAAGCACGACGTCTACATCGCTCACGGCGAATACCTGACCACCTACACCAACCTCGGCTCGGTGTGCTGCGAAAAGGGCGACAAGGTGGTCCGCAACCAGCGGATCGGCACCGTAGGCCCGTCGGTCGACATTCTGACCATGGAGACCGAATACAAGATCGTCTTCGGCATCTTCTCGCCCAAACCGAACGAAACGATGCGCGCCGAAAACTGCTTCCGCCGATAACGTCGGCTCCGCGTCTCCCGAAACATCCTCCGAGCTTCCGCGCAGACCCCGCCGCCCGACGCGCAGGCAACCCAGTCAAATGCGCACGGCGCCCCGACGCGCAGAACAAGCCTGCCGACGCCAGAGGGGCCCGGAAAGAGGGGCAGACAACCCATCCGTACGAACGATCCGGGCTCTGCCGCGAACGATCGCGGCAGAGCCCGGATTCGGCACCGCCGGCACGGGAATCCCCGCGCCGCGGCAGATCATTCGCCCGCCGTAAAGCGGAACGTACAGTGACTCGTATAACGCTCGCCCGGCCGGAGCACCGCCGAAGGCCACTGCGGCTTGTTCGGCGTATCGGGATAGTGCTGCGTCTCGAGGCAGACGGAAGCGCGCGCGGGATAGGCCACGCCGCCCTTGCCCCTCACAGTGCCGTCCAGAAAATTCCCGGCATAGACCTGGATGCCCGGCTCGTTCGTGTAGACCTCCACGCCGATACCCGACGCGGGCGAATAGAGCCGCGCCGCCCGACGAGTCGCATCGCCCGCCGTGTCGAGCACCCAGTTGTGGTCGTAGCCGCGGCCGTTGCGGAGCTGTTCGAACGCGAAATCGTCGATCTCCTCCCCCACGCGCTTCGGCGTACGGAAATCCATCGGCGTACCCTCGACCGGAACGATCTCGCCCGTAGTCATGAAGGTCGAATCGACCGGCGTATAGTGCGACGCGGCGATCTGCAGCACGTCGTCGAGCGACCCCGCGGCCGGATCGCCCGAGAGGCAGAAATAGGTGTGGTTGGTCATATTGACGATCGTCGGGGCGTCGGTCTCGGCCTCGTAGTCGATCTGCAGCGCATTGTCCCCGGTGAGCGTATACTTCACCCGGGCCGTCACGCTGCCCGGAAAGCCGGCGTCGCCGTCGGGCGACAGCAGGACGAGCGTCAGCGAAGAGGGTGTGGCCTCCGCCACGTCGTAGACCCGGTACTGCCAGCCGTCGGGACCTCCGTGCAGGCAGTGCCCGTAGTTGTTCCGGGGCAGCTGATAGGCCGTCCCGTCCAGTTCGAAGCGGCCTTGGCCGATGCGGTTGGCATAGCGGCCGATCGCGGCGCCGAAGTCGCTGGGGATCGTCCGGTAATCGTCGATATTGTCGAAGCCGAGCACCACGTCGCGCATCGCACCGTCGCGGTCGGGCACGAGGATCGAAACCACGCGGCCGCCGAAATTGGTGATGCACACCTCCGTGCCGGCGTCGTTGGTCAGCGTGTAGAGTGCGACCGGCTTGCCGCCGATCTCGGTGCGGAACCGCTCGGGATCGAGCCCCGAGCGGGTCGTACGCACCGCATCGCCGCAGGCCGCCGCCCCGAAGAGCAGCGCCGCGGCGGAAACAGCACACAGAATCCGATTCATCGTTTACTTGCTCAGCGCGTTGCAGATACGTTCGTTGATCCGGCGGATGCGCTCGGGCTCGACCTTCATCACCTTGCGGTCGTAGGTCATCAGACCGTTCACCTCCACTTCGACGTCGGTCGTCTGGGTGTAGACGGCGGCCGAGAAGCCACGGCCGATCAGCTTCTCGAGCATGTCGGCATACTTCTCATATTCGTCGGTCACCTCCTCGGGCGAGTTGAAGCGCACGTAGCCCCAGTTGCGGTCGGGCGTCCAGAGATGGTCCTTCTCCACCAGTCCGATGCCGCCGTATTCGCCCAGCACCGTCGCACGCTTGGTGTCGAGCAGCGTCAGACGCGGATGGGGATAGTGGTGCAGGTCGAGGATGTCGCCCGCGAGATAGTGGTTGCCGCCGCTGGCGGGGTTCACCAGACGCGAGGGATCGTAGGCCTTGGTCCAGGCTGCGATCTCGGGCGACTTGAACTGGCCCCACGCCTCGTTGAACGGAACCCACACGCCGATCGAGGGGTAGGACCACAGATAGTCGATGATCTCCTTCCACTCCTTGCGGTAGTTGGCCTCGGACTCGGCCGAACGCACCTTCTCGGCGCCCGTGAAGTAGTCGTGCATCTGCCACTGGGGACCCTGGTCGCCGCTGGGCATATCCTGCCATACGATCATGCCCAGCTTGTCGCAGTAGTAGTACCAGCGCGCCGGCTCGACCTTCACGTGCTTGCGGATCATGTTGTATCCCAGCTCCTTGGTCTTGACGATATCGAAGAGCAGCGCCTCGTCGGTCGGAGCCGTGTACAGGCCGTCGGGCCACCAGCCCTGATCCAGGGGACCGAACTGGAAGAGCGGCTCGCCGTTCAGCTCCAGACGCACGATGTCGTCGGCATCGCGTCCGGTCGAGAACTTACGCATGGCCGTATAGCTGCGGACCTTGTCCAGCGTCTTGCCGTTGCGCACCAGCGCCACCTCCATGTCGTAGAGAAACGGCGACGAGGGCGACCACAGTTTCGGTTCGGCCACAGCCAGCTCGGCCGTCCCGCCGGCCAGCACGCGCCCCGAAGCGACCTGTTCGCCGCCGTCGAAAAGACGCACCTCGACCACATCGCCCGCAGCGGCGTGCTCGACGGCCGCCTCCACCTCGAACAGCTTGCGGTCCAGGTCGGGCGTGGTCTTCACCCCGGAGATGTAATTCGCCGGAACCGGCTCGAGCCATACCGTCTGCCAGATGCCGCTCACGGGCGTGTACCAGATGCCCTCGGGGTTGTTCACCTGCTTGCCGCGGGGCTGGTAGCCGGCATCCGTGGGATCCCACACGCGGACCTTCAGTTCGTTATCGCCCTTCTTCAGCGCCGCGGTGATGTCGAATACGAAAGGCGTGTAGCCGCCCGTGTGGCTTCCGACCTTCGTGTCGTTCACCCACACGTCGGTCTTCCAGTCGACGGCGCCGAAGTGCAGCAGCACGCGGCCTCCGTTCCACTTGGCCGGCACGGCGAACGTACGCTCGTACCACAGTTCGTTGTCGGCGCCCAGCCGCCGGCCCACGCCCGAAAGGCTCGACTCCACGGCGAACGGCACCAGGATGGAGCCATCGTAGGCCTCGGGGCGCACGCCGGCCGGCCGGATGGCGTAGTTCCACAGGCCGTTGAGATTCTGCCACTCGGCACGCACCATCTGCGGCCGCGGATATTCCGGAAGTACGTTTTCGGGCGAGACCTGTTCGGCCCACTCGGTTCGGATCTTGTCGCCCGCAGGCTGCCATTGCGCCGCGGCCGTCACGGCGGTCAGCGCGGCGACTGCGGTCAGAAGGGAGGTTTTCATCATCGGTCAATCGATTTATAAGGTTTGTGATTGTTTTCGAATCGGACAAAATTAGCCTTTCTTTCCCGCAAAAAAGTACGGATTCGCGCACAAAAGGTGATGCCCGCAGGAAAAACCATGCTGTTTCCGGGCGATCCGTACCGATATGCGGCCATTCGCAACGACAAAGGTCCGACGTCGTGTCGCCGCGGCCGGCACAATTGCGGACACAGGCTAAAGGATCCGCCGCAGGCGGGAATCACCGGTCAGGAGCATCGATCCGTAATCGAGCCCCGACAGCACGCTCAGCCCGCAGCGGGTCCCCGCAGGCAGCGCATCGGGCCCGGCACCCGGAACCGCCGCCGCAGAGGCCGCGATCCAGCCGAGCAGTTCGTGCAACGGCATGCCGATCCGGCGCTGCACGAGGGCCAGCCGGGCGAGGCGGGTCGGATCGGCGGGCGAGCCGTCCCCCACGCAGACCGGTCCGCGGCGACGGATCAGTTCGGCCATCCGGCAGAAAAGCGGCTCGTCCAGTCCGAACGAAAGGCACCACCGGACCGGAGCCGAAAAATGCGCCGCGATGCGGTCGGCCTCCTGCGCCGAAAGCGTCCGGTCGACCACGACCGTCGCATGCCGGTCGGGCCGCGCTCCCGCGAGCAGCGGCCCGACCGGCCCCTCCGACAGCCGGATACGCAGAGGCGGCCGGCAGCCGGACTCCGCGCAAAGTCCCGCCGCACCGGCATCGCCGCCGTCCGAGGCGGGGCCGCATCCCGCACGCCGCGCCGCGTCCCGTTCCGGGCGACGCTCCTCGGAACTCGGTCCGCATGCGACGGATCCGGCCGGATCCGGATGCGCGGCCGGCCGGGCTTCGGAGGCCGCAAAGCCGTCATGCCCGGTCGGACCGGGCAGCAGAATACCCGCATAGAACTCCGTGCCGGCCAGGCGGTCGGGATCGTCGCACCGGTCGACCGAGCGGATGCACCCCCCGGCATCGACCCCGACGAGCGGATGCGCGAACAGCCCCTCGGGAGTCCAGAGGTAGTTAGAGGCTATTCTGCGGAACGGCATCCGGAGTCAGCGATGCGGCCCGGAAGAATTCGTCGGCGAAGATTCTCACGGGCAGTTGTTGCAGATAGAGGCTGTCGACCGCAGCGTCGGTCGGAGGGATGTACTTCACCTCGACGTCGCGCAACGTAATCGACGGCCGCGCGGGCTTCTCGCGGAAAACCGCGAAATCGAGGTGCAGTTCGGCGATGGTGCTGTCCACCGTGAACCGCCGCGTGAAGGTCTCCGGACGATCGCGGCGAAGGAAAAAGGTGTAGTTGCTGCTGCGCGAGCTGTCGCGCCGCACCATCCAGGTCGCTCCCCGCAGGCCGCGGTTGGCGTCGAGCGAGTCGACCAGGTATTCGAGGCGCGCCTCGTACTCGCCGGGGCGCAGATCGCCGACCACGATATGCAGTTTCGCCGTGTCGCGCAGCGCCCGCACGCGCACGAGCGAATCACGGCGGACAATGCGCGTGAAGGCACGGCGGGCCACATTGTCCACCGTGTCGAGCACCGAAACCTCGCGGCTGTAGTACAGCCCCTCGCGCTCGAGCTGCTGGATGGCCAGCTCCACGATGTCGCCCAGCCGGGCGCTCTTGCGTTTCGAGAAGTTGCCGATGGTATACTGCACGTCGGCCGTGGTATAGCCGTAGCGGGCGAAAATCGGCTCGTAGATGTTCAGCGAATCGAGCCGGACGCTCTGCGTGCCGACATAGGCGTTGGCCAGGAACGCGTCGTGGAATATCTCGGCCAGCCGGCGGTCGGGGATGATTTCGTGCCGGGAACAGGCACCCGCCAGCAGAAGCAGCAGGCATGTCCCCGCGAAGCGGAGTCTCTGTATCATGGTTTTTCTCTGTTTTTTATCATGCTGCGGACCGTTAGCTCGATGACGGCGGCGGCTACGGCGCCGAACGCCGCCAGCACGGCCAGCAGGTCCCCGAAACGGAATTCGACGGGATAGCTCTTCGTCAGGAAGGTCTCGGCCGGGATTTCGATCAGTCCAAAATGCTGCTGGGCCAGGCTCGCACCCACCCCCAGCACCATGCCGATCGCGGCGCCGAGGCCGCAGATCAGCCACCCCTCGCCCCGGAAAACCGCCCGGACGAACGCCGTATCGGCACCCGCCGCACGCAGCGGCAGCAGATCGCGCCGCTTCTCGAGGACGAGCATCGTCAGCGACCCGACCACCGAGAAGGAGGCGATCGCGAGCACCAGCAGCGAGATGGCGAAGATGGCCCACTTCTCGTAGGTCATAATGTCGTAGAGCGAAGCCTTCAGCTCGTAGCGTGTACGCACGCGGAACGCCTCGCCCGCCGCAGCGGCGACGGCCCGCTTCACCGCCGCTTCGTCGGCGCCGGGCGCGAGCCGCAGCACCAGCGCGGAGGCCCGGTCGGGATATTCGAACAACGCCTGCGCCAGCCGGAGCGACACCAGCACGAACTCCTGTTCGGTCTCCATGTCGAGGGCGAAGACCCCGCCCGCAGGCACCGTGCGACGCGCGAAGTTCCCGACGGGGAGCAACGACGAGAAGCTGCCCCGCCGCAGCGCGTAGATCGTCACGTCGGCGTCGGCCAGCGAACGGATGCCCAGCCGGTAGGCCATCGTCTGTCCCAGGACCAGCCGCTCCAGATCGCCCGTGCGCACGCCGTAGCTGCCCGAAACCACCGTCCCGGCCACGGGCACCACCTCCCCATAGGAGTCGTCCACGCCGCGGACCGTCACCGCGGCCTGACGCCCGTCGCGTTCCAGCAGAGTCTTCTGCTCGAGCACGAACGAGAGCGCCTCGACCCCCGGAACCGCCCTCAGGGCTGCCGTGTCCAGCTCCTGCATGCGGAAAACGACGCCCCGGCGCGGTGCGACCGTAAGATCGGCGTCGAAGACCGTGGCCATCGACCGCACCAACCCCTCGAAGCCGTTGAATACCGACAGCAGCACGATCATCGCCGCCACGGGCATGGCGACGGCCGCCACGCTCAGAGCCGCGATGCGGTTGACGACCGCATGGGACTTGGGCGAGAAGAGGTAGCGACGGGCGATGAAGAGTGCGAGCATCACGGACGGAAGTTTTCGGCGGATCGGGAGCTCCGGGCCTCGGGCATGCGGCGCCCGCGGACGGAAGAGGGGAGGTCGTCGGCCCGCTTTCAGCGGTCGCCCTCCTTGAGCGCCTGTTCGATATGCTCGATGTATTCGAGCGAATCGTCCAGGAAGAACTGCAGCTCGGGAACCGTCTTCAGTTGGTTGCGGATCCGCTGCCCGAGCGCGCGGCGGACGAACCAGTTGTTGCGTTCGAGCGCCTGCATCGCCTCGGCGTTGCGGTCGAAGGGGAATACGCTCAGGTAGACCTTCGCATAGTTGAAATCGGGGGAAACGCGCACCTCCGTCACCGTGACGAGCATGCCGCGGACGATGTCGGCGCCCTCCTTCTGGAGGATCTCGGCGATGTCCCTGCGGATCTGCTTGGCGATCTTCTGCTGTCTCGTATTTTCCATGAAAGGTATCAGTTCAGTTTGTAATTAAATGTCTCTTCGTTCTTCTCGCGGCGGGGCCTGCGCACGTTCCACGCATCGAAGCCCGCCTTGTTGAAGCGGTAGCTCACCCCGACGCTGATGTTCAGATTGTCGAGGGGCGAACGCAGCGGCGAGGCCCAGAAGGGATTCTCGGGTCCGTCCTGCGTATTGTCGGCGTATTTGGTCCGGGCGCGCACGATGTCCGAATAGCCGAAATAGTAGCGCACGCGGAAATTCAGCTCGAACTGCCGGATCAGCACGGCGATGCCGCCGCCGCCGGCCAGCCCGTAGCCCCAGCGGTTGTCGCGCGGGGTCTTATAACGGTAGGTCCCCTTCCAGTCCGCCTCGCCGGCATCCTTCGCCACCTCGTTCTCGTAGGTCGACGAGAAATTGTAGGAGAAGGTCGCCGCGGCCTCGCCGTAGATGCGCACCCGGCGGCGGAACATGTAGACGTGCGGCTGCCAGACGATCGGCAGCACCAGCGTATTGAGCTTGCGCGTGTAGTAGCGGTAGTCCTTCTCGTCCTCGATCGTCGAGGCGTTGGGAGCGAACGAGAATCCCTGCTGGAGGAACTCCAGGTCGATGCCGAAGCCGCCCACCACGCGCTGCCGGCCGTAGTAGCGCCACGAAAGGCCGAAACTCGAACGGCCCCAGATGGGTTTCATCTCCTGCTTGGGGTCGAGGCGCGCACTGCTCATGCCGAAGCCGGCCGTGACGCCCAGCGTATGCTGTGCCGCGGCGCGGCCGCCGAGCAGCACGAGCAGCGCACATGCGAATAGGGTCCTTATCCTGTTCATGATCGTCTTATCGGTAGGTATTGAACATGTCGCCCGTGGAATTCATGGTATTGTTCGTCCGGCGGTCGTCTTCGCGGCTGCGGCTGCGGTTCTTGTCGCCCTCCTTGGCACGCTTCTCCGCCTCGCGGCGCAGGCGCTGCTCCTCGCGCTCGTCGAGCATGCGCGACAGCGACTCCATCGTCACCGGCGCGAAGATGCGGTCCATGTCCATCTCGAACTCGATCTCCCAGTTGGTCTTGGTCACGAACGTCTCCTCGCCCTCGGCGTTGGCATAGAACTCGGCGCGCTCGGGCTGCCGGCGCTCGACCACGTTGCCCGTGTCCCACTTGCCGTTGCCGTTCAGATCCTCGATCACGCGGAACCGGATGTCGCCCGCCGGCACGAAGTTGAACCGGTATTGTCCGGTCACCACGTCGCGCTTCTCCTGTTTGAGCGCCCCGTTGCCGTCGAGCAGCTGGATGATGTATTTCGCATCCGGCTCCTTGCCCGCGACGCGGATCGTCACCGTGGCGAATTTCTCCGGATCGAGGACCGTGTACTTGCCGATGATCGAGTCGTTCGAGAAGCCCGCCACGTCGGTCAGCGCCCCTTCGGGAATGGTCAGCGTATACTGGCCGTCCGTCTTCCAGGGAGCCTCGATGCGCCAGCGGCGCAGCTCGCCCGTATCGCGCACGAACCGCACGGGAACGTCTTCGATCGAATCGTCCGCATGCGTCACGGTCAGCAGCATCGCCGCCGAATCCATCCGCACGATCGGATAGTCGAAATCGACCGTCAGGTGGTTCTCCGGATTCACCTCGCCCGAGAGCGACAGCTTGTAGGCGAAGGGGTTCTTCGCGGCCGGCGGCGTATACTCCTCGCCCGCCGCCTCGGCCTTGCGGCGCTCCTTCTCCTGTTTTTCGCGTTCGCGCTCCTGCTCCTTGGTCTCGACGAGGCGCCAGGCCAGCTTCAGCGGCTCGGTGACGGAGCGCAGCGTGTTGGTCGTGTCGTGTTTGAAATAGGTGATCTCGCCCCGGATCGTATCGGGCAGATCGGCCGCCGGAACGTTGAACCACAGCGCCAGCGTGTCGCGTCCCGCCGTCTGCGGATCGACGATCACACGCTCCTCGGGGATGCTGTCGAACCGGATGCGCTCGATCTGCGGATGCGGCGCGCCGAAGTAGAGCATCGCCTTGTGCTGCAGCGGCCGGGCGCTCTCCTGGAGGGCCTGGCGGCGGAAAGCCGCATCGGTGAACATCCGGAAATAGAGCTGCGGATCGGCCGAGACGTAATGACGGATCGAGTCGTACCAGATTCCGAATTCGGGCATCTCGGCCGGATTGTAGACGCCTTCGACGAAGCCGATCTGGTCGCTCCCCGGCTCGTACATCTGGTTGTCGTTCTTGTCCTGCACGGCATAGACCCGATAGGGAATCGGCTTGAGGTTCTGAGCGATGAAGATGCCGTTGGTCTCGGCTCGGGCGATCACGGCGGGCTTGTACTTGAAGACCGTCGAGTCGTACTCGGCCACCTGCTCCACCGAGTCGGCCGGGAAGAACCAGATGAAACTCTTGGGCACCGAGTCGGCCTTGTAGCTGTCGGCCGTATAGCCCGAAACGATCATCGAGTCGATCTCGTCGCCCGTCGAGAAGACGTAACGCATCGAATAGAGCGGATTGCCCTCGTTGTTGTCGCGCACGGCGCTTCCGAAATTGAGCGCATAGGTCGTATTGGGGAGCAGCGTGTCCCGCACCTGGATGAGCAGCCCCTTGCCGCGGATCGAGAGCCGGGGCTTCTTCTTCATCTGCGGCGAGGTGAAGAACTCCTTCTGCTGGTCCTTGAGCTGGATGTATTCGTCGAATTCAACATAGATCTTCTGTCCGTGCGGAATCGTCGGATAACCGGTCGTGAAGTTGTCGGGCGTCATGGCCACGATCACCGGCGGGAGCGTGTCGATCGGTCCGCCCGTGGGGGTCATCATCGAGGCGCAACGGCTCAGAAAAGCCGTAGCGAAGAGCAGCAGCACGCCGCTGCGCAAAAAATGGAGTCTCATGCGTCGCTCGCCGTTCATCGTCGTGTGCGTTGGGGCCGTCCGGCTTCGGCCGGATCGGGCGTGTCGGGATCAGAATAGGGTTCGGGATTATCGCCGCGCTGCGACTCGTCGACCATCCGCCACGAGCCGTTGGCATAGAGGTATTCCGTACGCCACGGGCAGAAGGTCACCGTCGCCTCGACGGGTGCGCCGCCCGGCAGCAGCGTCTGTTTGGCATAGCCGTAGATGCGGGTCTCGGGGTCGACGGCCACGACCATCAGCAGGTCGTCCGTCACGGTCATACGCAGCCGGTCGCCGTCCGCCTCGGCCGTGTAGTCGGGCGTCGCGAGCTGCTCGGCAGGATCCTCCTTCGAGGTAAGGACGCCCGCCAGCGCATCCTCGTAGGAGGCGATGCGCCAGTCGGTCGTATCGACGGCGTAGACATAGGCCTTCACTCCGGCGTGCGGCGCGATTTCGCCGTGGTCGGCCCACTGCACCGTAGGATTCAGCAGGTAGTCGGCCGTCGCCGGCGCGTCGGGGTCGAAGAACTCGTTGACGTAAGTCCACCCCCCGTAGGCGTAGCGCACGAACCGGCGCCACGGCTGGAACGTGACCGACACGTAGAGCGGCGACAGGTTCTCGTAGAGCTGCTGCTGGGTGTAGGCATAGAGCTTGTTGCGGGTATCGACCGCCACCACCGTCGCCGACGCGAGCCGCAGGCGCATCTTCCGCCAGTCGACCGCCGTGGGGATGGTGTCCACCTCGCCGAACGGCTCGCCCGCGGCATACGGCTCGGCGATGCGGTGCGACGCATCGGCGCGCGACGTGAGGATGCCGGCCGCCGCATCGTCGTACGACGCGACGTACCACGCCGTCGTGTCCGCGGCGAAGGCATAGAGCCGCACATCCGGCAGCGACGCGAGGGCGCTCTGGTTGTACTGCTGCATCCAGGGTTTGAGCACGAACTGCGTATCGTAGGAGACGCTCTGGTTGGCGCAGCCCGCCGACGCAAGCAGTCCGCACAACGCGGCGATTATTCGTTGTCGCATGATTTCCGTCGTTTGAGGTCGTCGAGCAGTTCGCCCATCGTCCGGCCCGAGACCGGATGGCGGCGCGACCGCATGATTTCGCAGAGCGGGACCAGCGCGAACTCCCGTTCGGCCAGCAGCGGATGGGGCAGCGCGAGCCGCTCGGAGGCGAGGACCAGGTCGTCGTAGAAGAGGATGTCGATGTCGATCGGCCGCGAAACGTAGGCCGCGCCCGACCGCGCCTTCTCGCGCTGTTCGGCGGCGCGGTCGCGGCCCAGCTCCGCCTCGATCGCCTGCACGGCGTCCAGCACCTCCTCCGGAGCGAGGTCGGTCGAGATCTCCATCGCCTGATTCGAAAAACGGCCCGCGGCGGCGAACCCCCACGGCTCGCTCTCGTAGCGGTGCGAACAGCGCAGCACGGCGCCCACCCGTTCGTTTACGAGTTTCTGCGCCCGCTGCAGGCGGCTCTTCACGTCGCCGAGGTTGCCTCCGGCCAAAAGTACCACTCGTGCCATAACTTTACAGATGTTTGATCATTTTGCTCACCGAAAGGGCAAAATGGGTGAATACGATCGTCGGGTTGCCGTTCTGCGAAAGCTGCGCCGCGGCGCTTTCGATCTCGTCGATGAGCGGTTCGATGTTCTCCGACCCGACGAACGGCGCGAACTTCGAGCAGAACGCCAGCTCGGCACCCCACAGATAGCCGATGCGGCCCAGCCCCGCATGGAGCATGTAGCTCTCGCGCAACAGTCGCGCCGCATCGCGCAGGAATCCGCGCTGCTGCTCGCGCGACAGCTGGGCGGCCTCCTCGGCCCAGCCGACCAGCTCGAGGTGCTTGTCGTTGTAGCTCAGCCGCATGAGCCCGCAGAAAAGGTCGAAATGCTCCTTGCGCTGGGCATCGGTTTCGCCCGAGACGAGGTGGGCCAGCTCCAGCACGCTGCCCCCGGCGAGCCGGGCCATGTTGCGCGCCTGCACGGGATCGGAGACGCCGCGGCGCCGCGCCTCGGCCTCCAGCACCTCGGGGGTCAGCCGCGGCACGGCCACCTCCTGCGTGCGCGAAAGAATGGTCGGCAGCAGCCGGTCGGGCTGCTCCGAGATCAGCAGGAACAGGGTCCGCTCCCACGGCTCCTCGAGGATCTTCAGTATCTTGTTGGCCGCCTCCTCGTTCATCGTCTCGGGCAGCCAGACCAGCATGGTCTTGTAGGAGGCTCCGAAGCTCTTGAACGACAGCTTGCGGATGATCTCGTCGGCCTCGCGCGCCGCGATCATCCCCTTGAGCGTACGGCCCAGATCGAGGCGGTCGTACCACTGCTGCGGCGAGAAATAGCCGCCCGAAGCGGCGAACTGCTCGCGGAACAGCGGCAGGAAATCGTCGCTGCGCACCGCCTCGCCCGACTTCTTGCCCTGCTTGTTGACCGGGAAGACCAGGTGCAGGTCGGGGTGGGCCAGCGCGGCGATCTGACGGCAGTCGGGACACTCGCCGCACGAATCGCCTCCGGTGCGGTGTCGGCAGTTGAGATACTGCACGTAAGCCACGGCCAGCGCCAGCGCACCGGCGCCGGCCTGTCCCGTGAAGAGCTGCGCATGGCTCACCCGGCCGCGGTCGACCGACCGCACCAGATGGGCTTTCAGCTCCTCCTGTCCTATGATATCCGCAAATCGCATAACTCTCTCTCTTTTAGCCGCCAACCGCCGCGAAGACCGTCATCGCGCGGGTGCGCCGCGACGCAGGGCCGCACGCGCCAGCGCGCGCACGTCGATCCGCTCGCGCCGGACCAGGTAGCCCACATAGGCCGCGAGCATCCCCATATCGAACGCACGGGCCACCCATTTATTGCCGCACGCGTCCGTCACGGCTTCGCTCGCGAAAAAGACCGCCAGCGCCACGGCCGCATACTCGCCCATGCGCCCCCATTCGTAGGGAACCGGAAAGAACCGGCGCCCGAGCCACCAGCTGACGACGACCATCGTCGTTTCGCTCGCGAGCCGCGTCCACGCCGCCCCGTAGTAGCCCCACAGCGGGATGAGCCACCGCCCGAACCCGAGCATCGCCGCCAGGCCCGCGCCCGTCACCACGATCGCCAGCGACGTGCGCTCCTCGCGCTTGTACCAGAACGAAAGGTTCAGCCACACGCCCGCCAGCACGTTCGCCCCGAGGATGACCGGCAGGATGAAGATCCCCTCGCGGAAGTCGCGCCCCACGATCAGGGCGAACAGGTCGCGGAACAGCGCGATGCCCAGGAAGATGAGCATCGACGCCATCACGTAGTATTTCAGGGCCGCGGCGTTCATCTGCACGAAATCCTGCTTGCGGAAGTTCGACAGGAAGAACGGCTCGGCGGCCAGCCGGTACATCTGGTAAAAGAGCATCATCACCACGGCGATCTTCGCGATGGCGCCGTAGACGCCCAGCTGCGCCATCGCCTCGGACGGCTCCACGTAGGCCTTGATGAGCTGGCGGTCGATGAACTCGTTGGCCGTGCCGGCCAGCCCCCCGAGGAGCAGCGGCACCGAATAGACCAGGATGCGTCCCAGCAGCGCCCGGTCGATCCGCGGGAGCGTGCGGTCCGTCGTCGCGAGCAGCGCGAACCACGTCACGACGCTCGCCGCGAGGTTGGCGACGAAGACCCATCCCACGCCGAAATCCGACGCGAAAAGCCCCGCCGCTCCGAAACCGAACGCCAGCACCACGTTCAGCACCACGTTCAACGCCTTGAACCCCACGAAGGTCATCGACCGCCCCTGCTCGCGCAGCCGCGAAAACGGGATGCAGCCCCACACGTCGAAGAGCACGATGGCACCCACCCACACGACGTAGGAGGGATGCTCCGCATAGGCCGCGCCCATCCATCCGGAGAGCGTCCCGCGGAACAGCGCCACCGCCCCGAAAAAGAGCAGCGCCGCCAGCGACGTGACGCCCCACGTAGTGGCGAACAGCCGGCGTTTGGCCGCCGCCGCGTCGCCGCCCGCCTCGTCGGCCTTGGCCGCGAAACGGAAATAGCTCGACTCCATGCCCATCGTGAGCAGCGTCAGCGCCAGCGGAATCAAGGCGTAGACATCGGTCACGATTCCGTAGGCCTCCTGCCCGAAGATACGGGTATAGTAGGGGGTGAGCAGATAGCTCAGGAATCGCACCACAATGGTACTCACGCCGTAAACGGCAGTCTGTCTGGCCAGTTTTTCGAGCATAGGCATTCGTCGGGAGGGCACCGGTCCGCCGCCGCGTCCCGCCCGGCGGCCGATGCGCGGGGCGGAGCGACCGTGCGGCGGTCTGCCCCTCCGTGCCGCAGGGGTTCGGCCCGCAGCCCGGAATATTTTGCAAATGTACAAAATTTACCGCATATCGCACCATCCGTTCCGACAAGGAATCCCGCGAAAAGGCAGAATCGGCGGCGCCGCCCGCCGGGTGCGCGCCCGGCGCCCCGGAAAACGCCGCCCGCACCGTTTCCCGCACAGCGGCCGCTGCGGGCCGAATCGCCGGTCCGACGGCCGCGACGCCCCGCAGGCGGAAAATTCCGGGAAACTTTTCGGCCGCCGCCGCGATTCCTGCGATTTATTCCTATCTTTGTGCTTATTTCTGTCGATTATGTATTTCATCGATTCGATTCTCGCCGCTTACGGCTGGGCCGGCATGGCGCTCGCGGTGCTCATGCTCACGCTTTTCGGAATACAGCTGTGGTATTATGCGGTCGCCTACGGGCGCATCGCCGCCTACAAGAACGACCGGCGGCCGGCGATCCTGCAGCAGACGCCGCCCGTCTCGGTCATCGTCCCGATGTTTTCCGAAGACTACGCCTTTTTCGAGGAGCGCCTGCCGCTGATCCTGGCGCAGAACTATCCCGACTTCGAGGTGGTGATCGTCTACGTGGGGCAGGATACGGACTTCTATGCGGAGCTCACGGCGATGAACCAGACCTTCGCACAGATCACCGTGACGAAGATCCACCTCGACCCCCGCTTCCCCATATCGCGCAAGATGGCCCTGAACGTGGGCATCAAATCGGCCCACTACGAACACATGATCTTCTCGTCGACCGACGCATACCCCCGCAGCGACCGCTGGCTGGCGCTGATGGCCAAGGGATTCACGCGCGGCGACATCGTGCTGGGATACTGCGGCATGGAGCCCGGGAAAGGGATGACCGCCTACATGATGCGCGCATGGCGCATGATGCACGCGGCCGACTGGATCGCATGCGCCGTGAGACGCCGCCCCTTCCGCGGCACGCTGCACAACCTCGGCCTCACGAAGAGCCTCTATTTCGGCGCCAAGGGATTCAGCCACCTCAACATGAACATCGGCGAGGATGACCTCTTCCTGCAGAAGATCATGACGCGCGACAACGTGAGCGTCGTCCTCTCGCCGCGCGCGACGCTCAGCGAAAAGCGCTGGGGCGGCTTCGGCTGGTGGATGAGCCGGCTGCGCTATTTCGGATCGGCGTTCCGCTTCTATCCGGTGCGGGCCCGCAACTTCGTGCAGTGGGAGACCGCGTCGCGCCTGCTCTTCTTCGCCGCGGCCGCATGCGCGCTGAGCGTCATGCCCTTCGAATTCCGGATCGCGGCGGCCGTGCTGCTCGCCGTACGCTTCGCCGCCGTCCTGTGGTCGGTGCGCCGCGTCGCCCGCCGGCTCGGCGAGGAGCGCATCCTCCCGCGCTACGTGCTCTACGACCTGCTGAGCCCGTTCTACGCCCTGATGCTGCGCCTGTCGCTGCTCCGAAAAAACGAACGCGTATGGAGATAGACGGCTACATCATCGCCGAGGATAGGCGGCTGGTGGAACTCGCGCTCGGAGGCGACAACACAGCGTTCGAATACCTCTTCAACCGCTATCGCGAGGCAATCTACCGCCTCTTCGTGCAGCGGCTGGGCGGCGCCAACGATGCCGACGACCTGCTGCAGGAGACCTTCATCAAGGTCTACATCAACCTCCACCGCTACAGCCCCGTCTACACCTTCGGACAGTGGGTCTACACCATCGCGCGCAACACGTTCATCGACTACGTGCGCAAGCGCCAGGACGATCTGCCCATCGACGAGCGCTTCTCCTCGCCCCCCTCGAACACCCCGACCCCCGAGGAGAACGTCATCAACCGCCAGCAGCGGACCCAGATCGAGCAGTACCTCGAACGGCTGGCGCCGCGCTACCGCAGGCTCGTGGAGATGCGGTTCTTCGACGAATACTCCTACGAGGAGATCGCCGAAAAGCTCGCCCTGCCGCTGGGCACGGTCAAGACGCAGATCCACCGCGCACGCGAACAGATGTGCCGGATGATCGCCGAGGGCGAAAAATAGCCGCCGGGAGAGTCCCCGAGAAGCCCCGGGCGGCAGCGGAGGCTTCCGGACGGCCGGAGCGGAGACGCACACCGGCGCAGCCGCACGCCGCACGGCTCCGGACCGGGCGCATACCGGCGGCAAGCGGAGGCTCGCCCCGCGAAAGAGGGCGCGGCGCCGGAGAACCGTCCTGCGGGAGCCGAACCCGGACACCGCCACCATACGGCCCGCACGGGCCGCAAAACCGAATTGCGAATGGAACTTATCGCCAAATATTTTCCCGATCTGACCGAACGCCAGCGGGAACAGTTCGCGGCGCTCTACGGAGTCTACGCCGAATGGAACGCGAAGATCAACGTCGTCTCGCGGAAGGATTTCGACCAGCTTTACCTGCGCCACGTGCTGCACTCGCTGGCCATCGCCCGCGTCTGCGCATTCGACGAGGGGGCCCGCATCCTCGACGTGGGGTGCGGCGGCGGATTCCCGAGCATTCCGCTGGCCATCCTCTTCCCCTCGGCGCGGTTCACCGCCGCGGACTCCATCCGCAAGAAGATCGCGGTGGTGGAGGGGGTGGCCCGGGAGATCGGACTGGAGAACGTCGAACCCCGCTGCGTGCGGGTCGAGACGCTCGCCTCGCGCTACGACTACGCGGTCTCGCGCGCCGTGACCGACATGTCGACCTTCACGGGATGGATCTGGGACAAGATCGAACGCGGGCAGCGCGGTTCGCTGCCCAACGGCATCCTCTACCTCAAAGGGGGCGATCTGGCCGAGGAGCTGGCCCGCACCCGCCGGCGATGGGAGATCTACGACATCTCCGCGTTTTTCGACGAGGAGTTCTTCGAGACCAAAAAGGTCGTCTACACCCCCAAGAAATAAGGTGCGGCCCGCAGCAGCGGACCGCACCCCGTTCCGAAAAAAAGCCCCGTCAGCGATAGCGGATCCAGCGGATCAGCTCGCGCAGCGTGGGCTTCTTGCCGTACATGAAGATCCCCACCCGATAGATCTTCGCCGCGAACCACACCATGCCGACGAACGACGCGTAGAGAATCGCGAGCGACAGCGCCACCTGCCACCAGGGGACGTCGTAGGGGATACGCGCCATCATCACCACGGGCGACGTGAACGGCACGAGCGAACACCAGAAGGCCAGCGACGAGTCGGGATCGTTCATGACGGCCATCATCAGCAGGAAACTGAGTATGATCGGCACGGTGATCGGGGTCTGGAGCTGCTGCGCATCCTGCACGCTGTCGACGCTGGAGCCGACCGCGGCGAACATGGCCGAATAGAAGAGGCAGCCCCCGACGACATAGGCCAGCATGCAGCCGAAGATCCGCACCAGCCACGCCGCATCGAGCGACGCGAGCACCGCCTCCAGCTCGGACGGCAGCACGGACGGAACCACCGCGACGCGGGCCGCCACGGCCAGCAGCCCCCACAGCGACACCTGCACCACCGCGACGGCGGCGATGCCGAGGATCTTGCCCAGCATCAGGTCGAAAGGCCGCACGGACGAGACCAGCACCTCGAGCACGCGGCTCTGCTTCTCCTCGATGACGGCGTGCATGACCATCATGCCGTACATCAGCAGAAACATGTACAGCATGATCCCCAGGACGAATCCCGCGACCGAAGCGACGGTCGACGAGAAGGCCGCGCCGGTTTCGGCGGCATCGTTGCGGAAGGTGTGCAGCCGCACCGTCGTCTTCACCGCCTCGAGAATCGCGGGCAGGTCGTCGATGCGGTAGGCCTTGAGCTTCTCGGCCTCGAGGATCCGGGCGATCTGACTCTCGATATTGCGCTCGAGGCCGACGGAGGCGGCCCCGTCGGCGTAGAGCCGCACGGCGTCCGGATCGGCGAGCACGTCGCGGCCGACGAAGAGCACGCCGAAACATTCGGACAGCTCCTCGCGCGCCCGGTCGAGCGTGAGGTCCGTCGGTTCGAACAGCAACTCCCCGTCGCTTTCGAGCGACCGGGCCACCAGGCCGCTCTCGTCGACCACGGCGATCCGTTTGCGCTCGCCGTGCGCGTATTCCATGATGAGCGCCGGGGCGGCCATCAGGGCGAGCAGCAGCAGCGGCATCAGCAGCGTGGTGAATATGAATGACTTCTTGCGTACGCGTTCGTTGAACTCGCGCCGTACGATCAGCAAAATATCGGACATGGCGAAATATTTTTCAGTGCACCGTCACAGCGAGCCGCTCACGGCCCGGATAAAAACGTCGTTCATCGAAGGAACCACCTCGGCAAAGCCGCGCAGCTCGACCGCCTCGTTGGCCGCGGCGATCACTTCGCGGATGCGCGCGGCGTCGTCCACCCGCAGGCGGAGCGAAGCGCACCCCGCCTCCGCAGGCTGCTCCGGAAGGAGCTCGCACCGCCCGGCCAAGGCCGCCCGCAGGTGCGCCGCATCGCCCCGGTAGACGATCTCGAACAGGTTGCCCCCGTAGCGGCGGCGGATCTCGCCGACCGGACCCGAGAGGATGTTGCGCGACTTGTCGATCAGCGTGATGTGGTCGCACAGCTCCTCGACCGACGCCATGTTGTGCGTCGAGAAGACGACCGTGGCGCCGCGGTCGCGAAGGGCCAGGATCTGCTCCTTGAGCAGGTTGGCGTTGATCGGGTCGAACCCCGAGAACGGCTCGTCGAAGATCAGCAGCTGCGGTTCGTGCAGCACCGTGACGATGAACTGCACCTTCTGCGCCATCCCCTTCGACAGCTCCTCGACGCGCCGGTTCCACCACGCCTCGATGCCGAAGCGCTCGAACCACTCGCGCAGCCGCAGCATCGCATCCTGCCGCGAAAGCCCTTTGAGACGAGCGAAAAAGAGAGCCTGCTCGCCGACCTTCATCTTCTTGTAGAGACCGCGCTCCTCCGGCAGATAGCCGATGCGCCGCACGTCGTCCGGAGCGATCTCATGGCCGTCGAACCACACGCGGCCCGTATCGGGCGCCGTGATGCGGTTGACGATGCGGATCAGCGTGGTCTTGCCGGCGCCGTTCGGCCCCAGCAGCCCGTAGACCGAACCGCGGGGAATCGAAAGCGACACGTCGTCGAGCGCCTTATGGCCAGCGTAGTGCTTCGAGACGTGTTCGACACGTAGGATGTCCATAATTCCGTAGCGATTTGAAAGGAAGTATTCGGCTACAAAAGTAACGAAATTTTACGAAATTCAAAAAATATTTATCGAATCACGATAAAAAAGCAACACAAGGTCCGGGCGGAGCGATTTTCCCGCTCCGCGCCGGGCGCAGCAACGGCCGAAAAATCGTATATTTGCATGCGATAGGCAAAAAACAAACGACAAAATCCGGAAAGATATGAAAAAACAATGTGTTCTGGTCAGCGGCGGCGCCGGCTACATCGGGTCGCACACGGCCGTGGAACTGATCGGCGCAGGGTTCGACGTGGTGATCGTCGACAACCTCTCGAACAGCGACAGGAACGCCGTGGAGGGCGTGCGCCGCATCACGGGCGTCGAGGTGCCCTTCGTCGAGGCGGACTGTTGCGACCGCGCGGCGTTCCGCAAGGTCTTCGAACAGTACGAGTTCGACTCGGTGATCCATTTCGCCGCGTCGAAAGCGGTCGGCGAATCGGTCCTCGAACCGATGAAGTACTACCGCAACAACCTCACGTCGTTCATGAACGTGATCGACCTCATGCGCGAATTCGGCCGGCAGAACATCGTCTTCTCCTCGTCGTGCACCGTCTACGGCGAGCCGGAGAAGCAGCCCGTCACGGAACGGACGCCCCGCAAGCCGGCCGAGTCGCCCTACGGCAACACCAAGACCATGTGCGAGGACATCCTGCGCGACTCGCTGAAGGCCTACGACGGACTGAAGGGCATCGCCCTGCGCTACTTCAATCCGATCGGCGCCCACCCGTCGGCGCTCATCGGCGAGCTGCCGCGCGGCGTGCCGCAGAATCTGATCCCCTACATCACGCAGACGGCCGCCGGCATCCGCGAATGCCTGTCGGTGTTCGGCGACGACTATCCCACGCCCGACGGCTCGTGCATCCGCGACTACATCGACGTGGTCGACCTGGCCCGCGCCCACGTGGCGGCGATCCGCCGCATGATCGACGGCAAGAACAAGGAGAAGTACGAAATCTTCAACATCGGCACGGGACGCGGCGTCTCGGTGCTCGAGCTTGTGCACCGCTTCGAAGAGGCCAACGGCGTGAAGATCAATTACAAGATCGTCGGCCGCCGGGCGGGCGACATCATCGCCATCTGGGCCGATCCGACGCTCGCCAACACCGAGCTGGGATGGAAGGCCGAGCGGTCGCTCGACGAAACGCTCCGCGCCGCCTGGGCCTGGGAAAAACACCTCCGCAACCTGTAGCACTCCGCGGCGGGGGCGGAGCGTTCCGCCCCCGCCGCACCAACCGAACCGCCATGCGCACCGACCGAATCCTCTTCGCAGGCGGCCTCGCAGCCGCCACCGCCGCCACGGGCTGCCACCGTGCGCCGAAAACCGCCGACAGGCCGCTGAACATCGTCTACATCATGACCGACGACCACACGGCCCAGATGATGAGCTGCTACGACCGGCGCTACGCCTCGACGCCCCACCTCGACCGTCTGGCCGCGGAGGGCGTACGCTTCACCAACAGCTTCGTGGCCAACTCGCTGAGCGGCCCCAGCCGCGCCTGCATGCTCACGGGCAAGCACTCGCACAGAAACGGCTACACGGACAACACGACCTGTCCGGCGTTCGACGGCTCGCAGCAGACCTTTCCCAAGCTGCTGCAGGAGGCCGGCTACGAGACGGCGCTGGTCGGGAAGTGGCACCTCGGGAGCCTCCCGACGGGATTCGACTACTGGGAAATCGTGCCCGGGCAGGGCGACTACTACAACCCCGACTTCATCCGTCAGTCGGGCGACACGGTGCGCAACGCCGGCTACCTCACGCGGATCGTCACGGACAAAAGCATCGAGTGGCTGGAACACGGCCGCGACCGCAGCAAACCCTTCTGTCTGCTGGTGCACCACAAGGCGCTGCACCGCAACTGGATGGCCGACACGTGCCACCTGGCGCTCTACGAGGACCGGACGTTCGAATTGCCGGCGACCTTCTTCGACGACTACGCGGGCCGTCCGGCGGCCGCCGCACAGGAGATGTCGATCGCCTCGGATCACGACATGGACCCCATCTACGACCTGAAGATGTGGCGTCCGGACCGCGAAAGCCGGCTGAAAGCCACCTACGAGGCGTTCGTCGGCCGCATGGACCCGGCGCAGCGGGCCGCATGGGACCGTTTCTACGGACCGATCGTCGACGAATTCTACCGCCGAAACCCGCAGGGGCGCGAGCGGGCCGAATGGAAATTCACCCGCTACATGCGCGACTACCTCAAGACCCTCCGGTCGCTCGACGACGAGGTGGGCCGGCTGACGGACTACCTGCGCGACGCGGGGCTGCTGGAAAACACGCTGGTGGTCTACACCTCCGACCAGGGATTCTACATGGGCGAACACGGCTGGTTCGACAAACGGTTCATGTACGAGGAGTCGATGCGCACGCCGCTGGTCATGCGGCTGCCCGAGGGATTCGACCGCCGCGGCGACATCGACGAAATGGTACAGAACATCGACTATGCCCCGACGTTCCTCGAACTGGCCGGCGTGCCGGTGCCCGACGACATCCAGGGCCGGTCGCTCGTGCCGCTGCTGCGCGGAGAACGGCCGGATGAGTGGCGCGAGGCGCTCTACTACCATTTCTACGAATATCCGGCCGAGCACATGGTCAAGCGCCACTACGGCGTGCGCACCGACCGGTGGAAGCTGATCCGCTTCTACGACGACATCGACTGGTGGGAGCTGTACGACCTGGAGAACGACCCCGAGGAGCTGCACAATCTCTACGGGAAGCCCGAATATGCGGACCGGCAGCGCGAAATGACCGAAGAGCTGATCCGCCTCCAGCGGCAGTATGCCGACACGCTGGCGCTCCGGCTGAACGGATCGGCGGCCGCAGCGAAATAGCCGGTCCGGGGGAGCGGCGGCATGGGCCCGGCGCCGCGAAAAACGGCGGAACGGAAACAGAAGCCGATTTTTCCGTCCCGTATTTTCAAATCCCGATTATTTATCCTATCTTTGCGCGCGAAGCAGGCGGAATTGGGGCGCGACCCGCGAGGTCGGGCTGAGAACCGCCGAAGGTAACATTATCAAAAAACAACAGATTTATGAAAACCATTTCGATTCAGGCCGTAAAGCGCAACGACTACGGCAAGAAAGCAGCCAAGGCAGTGCGCCGCGAAGGCATGGTGCCGTGCGTACTGTGCGGAGGCGGCGAGTCCGTCACGCTGTCGGTAGATCCCAAAGCCGTAAAACCGCTGATCTACACCCCCAGCTCGTACATCGTGGAGTTCGACATCGAGGGCGAAAAGGCTCTCGCCGTACTGCGCGAAGTGCAGTTCCACCCCGTACGCGAGGAGATTCTGCACCTCGACTTCTACCGCATCCAGGAGGGCAAGGCCGTATCGATCGCAATTCCGGTCCGTCTGACGGGCAACGCCGAGGGCGTGAAGGTCGGCGGCAAGCTGGTGCTGTCGGCCCGCAAGCTGGTCGTAAGCGCTCCGGTGGACAAGCTGCCCGATGAGATCGTGGTCGACGTGACGTCGCTCGGCGTGGGCAAGACCATTTTCGTAGGCGACCTGAAGTTCGACGACCTGAAGTTCGTGACGCCTGCCACGACGGCCGTCTGCGCCGTACGCGTAACCCGTGCATCGCGCGGTGCGGAGGCTGCAGGTAAATAATAGCCGAACGACCCGCATATGAAATACCTCATCGTTGGACTGGGGAACATCGGCTCCGAATACGCCGAAACCCGGCACAACATCGGTTTCAAAGTGTTGGACGCCCTCGCAGAGGCGTCCAATACTGTTTTTACCTCCTCGCGTTACGGCGCCGTCGCGGAGATGCGCCACAAGGGACGCACGCTGGTGATGCTCAAACCGTCGACCTACATGAACCTCTCGGGCAAGGCCGTGCGCTACTGGCTCGAGCAGGAGCGAATTCCGCGCGAAAATCTGCTGGTCGTGTCGGACGACATCGCACTGCCGTTCGGCGCACTGCGGATGCGCCCGAAAGGGAGCGCCGGCGGCCACAACGGGCTGAAAAACATCGCGGAGCTGCTGGGATCGGAGGAGTATGCCCGCATGCGGTTCGGGGTGGGAGGCGACTTCGCGCGCGGCCATCAGGTGGACTACGTCCTGGGCGAATGGACCGACGAGGAGCGCAAGGCGCTGCCCGAACGGCTGAAGATCTTCGGCGAGGCGATCCTTTCGTTCGCGACGATCGGGTGCGAACGCACGATGAACCTCTACAACAAGAAATAGCCGGCAGCAAACGTCCGTCCGCCGGCGGACGGACGTTTTGCGCTTTTCGAATTTCTTGCTACCTTTGTTTCCGGCGGTCGGGACGGCCGACTGCCGACCGCACGCGTTCTTTACATAGTCGCATAGTTTGTGAGAGTTTACTTTCGGTTCGAATCTTGGAAAATTTGGAATAATGTTGGTAAGCGATCGCACCCCGGAGGGTGCGTATTGTCTACTGAATGTTATGGGTATCCAAGAACCTGAACCGGGCAGTAGCAGTACCACTCTCTTTCTTTGTAAAAAGGCCCATCGGTACTGCAGGCCCCACGAATCGGACCATGGGACATTTCGCGAACACCGACCTTCCCGCGGAGCATCGGAAGGAATTGAAAGAGGTACTGGAAGACCCCAGTTTCGAACAGGGGATGCGCTGGCTCGACCGGGCCATCGACGCGGCGGCGCGGCGCGAAACCGATCCCGGACAGCTGAAACGCGAAGCGAGGGTCCGAATCGGACTGGCGACGCTGGGATACGCCATGCACAAAATAGGCCGTCTGCTGGAAGACGCCGGAGATCCGATCCGATAGACCGGCGGACACCGTCGCGCGGTCCGGACGGAAGCGGGCGCGGAAGGGCTGTTTCCGGACTCTTCCGGGTCTCCCAGACCGCGACGCCATTGGCCGAAGGGGCTTCTCCGCCCGAAAAAATCGCAGAAAACAAGAAAATCGCCGCAACCGACTTCGCAGGTCGCCGGAACCGGCCGGGGAGACTCGGCCCAGCGGACAGCGAACAAACCGGGACCGGGCGGGTCGGATCAGTACGGTCCCGGGTGCCGGGGTAAAACGCCGCCGGGCAGGCACCGCAGGCGGCCGCTCCGCACGCACCGCCGCCGCTAATCCTCGTCGTCGAAAAGCAGATCGTCCATCAGCCCGTCCAGCTCGCGCCGCTCCTTCTTGGTGGGGCGTCCCGTGCCGCGGTCGCGGAAGACGAAGATCGTCTCGCGAGGCACGTCGAGCTTGGCCAACTCCTCCGGCAGCGTGACGTCGAGGCAGTAGGCCGCGACGTTCTTGGCCGGCTGACGGCTCGAAACCAGATCGAGCACCTTGTAGCTGTAGGTGATCCGGGTCTTGCGCACGTCGATGCGGTCGCCGATCTTCACATCGCGCGAGGGCTTGGCATAGGCGCCGTTGACCGTGACTTTGTTGTTGCGGACGGCATCCGCCGCGTCGCTGCGCGTCTTGAAAACCCGCACGGCCCATAGATATTTGTCCAAACGAATCGGTTCCATACGTCCAGAGATATTTCGGATTCTGCCGGCATGCGGCCCGAAAGGGGCGGCGCCCGGCACGGAAAAAACGAGCATCGGAGCGGCGCTGGCCGCACCGGAAGAGGCCGGGACTACCGCTCGTAGATCGTCTCGGCACGGGGCATGTCGTGCGAATGTTCGTCGTTCTGCCGGCTGACGCTGAGTATCATGCCCAGAGCGACCGCCGTGAAGAGCACCGACGAACCGCCGCGCGAAATGAGCGGAAGGGTCTGTCCCGTCTCGGGGATCAGATTGACCGTGACCATGATGTGCAGCAGGGCCTGGCAGGTGATCAGCAACGCCAGCCCCAGCACCAACAGCCCCGGAAAGGCCGTGCCGCAGCGCCGGAATATCTCGATGCCCCGGAAAAAGACCCACAGGTAGAGCAACAGCAGCACCACGGCCAGCAGGATGCCGTACTCCTCGACGAAAAAGGCATAGGCATAGTCGCTCTCGGGGTGGATCATCTCCACGCGCATGGCGCTCTGACCGGCGCCCTCGCCCAGCAGCCCGCCGTTGTGGATGGCGATCATCGACCGCTCGGTATCGGTAAGCTGGTCGAGCGGCTTGGTGTCCTGCGGCTGCGTCCAGAGATGGATCCACGTCGAAACGCGTCCTTCGGCGGTCTCGCTGCGCCCCAGGTTGAGCGTCATGACCAGCACCACGCCCGCGCAGGCCAGTCCCACGAGTTTCATCAGCTCGCCCAGACGCACGCGGCCGATGAGCATCATCACCCACGACGCCGCGAAAACCAGCACGGCCGAAGAGGTGTGGGCGGGAAAGATCACGGCGCAGGACGCGACGACGGGCATCAGGACGGGCCAGGTGCCCTCGCGCCAGATCCTGCGCTGCCGCGCGTCGCTGCGCCAGGTCCAGAACCGGAGCGACGGCACGATGCGCAGTTTGTCGATCTTCGACTGGCGGCCGGCGAGCTGCCGGGCCAGGAAAAGCACCGTGGCCACTTTCAGCGCCTCCGACGGCTGGAACTGGAACGGGCCCAGCGGAATCCAGCGCGCCGCGCCGTTGGTCGTATGGCCGATGAAATAGACGGCGACGGTGAGCAGCACGCACGCCAGGTAGACGGGTTTGGAGAGGTAGTTGTAGATCCGGCAGTCGATCTTGTGCACCAGCACCATGATCCCCAGGCTGAAGATCAGAATCATGAGCTGCTGGCGCAGAAAATGCGACGTGGTGCGGATCGCGTAGGCGTCGTAGGCCATCTTGGCGGTCGACGAATAGACGACCAGCACCGAGATCACGGCCAGAACGGCCACGATGATCCACAACACGCGGTCGCCCGTGAAGATGCGCAGGCGCCGGACGCCGGACGCATCGCCGCCGGACGGCGCAGATGACGCGGACGACGCCGTCTGCCCGGATTCGCCGCGGCGGGTTCGGTTATCGAAATCGTTCATCGTCGGTTCGGTTTTCAGAGATGCTCGGCCACCCATTTCTTGAACAGCTCGCCCCGGTTCTCGTAGTTGGCGAACAGGTCGAAGCTGGCGCAGGCCGGCGAGAGCAGCACCGCGTCGCCCGGCCTTGCGGCCGCACGGGCCGCACGCATGGCGGAATCGAGCGAATCGGCGGAGATCACCTCGGGAACCACGCCCGTGAACTCGCGGACGAGTTTCGCGTTATCGAGCCCCATGCAGACGAGCGTATGCACCTTCCGGCGCGCGAACTCCTTGAGCGGTCCGTAGTCGTTGCCCTTGTCCGTGCCGCCGGCGATCCACACCACGGGGCGTTTCATGCTCTCGAGCGCATACCACACCGAATCGACGTTGGTCGCCTTCGAATCGTTGATCCACAGCACGCCCTCCTTCTCGCCGGCCGGTTCGAGCCGGTGCTCGACGGGGGCGAAGTCGCAGATCGACTGCCGGATCCGCTCGGGATCGACGCCCGCGGCCAGTGTCGCCAGGGCCGCGGCCATCGCGTTGTAGGCGTTGTGCAGCCCGCCGATGCGCATCTTCGCGGTGTCGATCTCGACCGACGCATCGCCCACGGAAGCCGTGAAGACCCCGTCGCACAGAAAGGCATCGCCCGCAGCGCTGGCCACCGCCGAACGGGCCATGAAGGGCAGCTGGCGCATCCGCAGATCGTATTTCGGCAGCTGCTCCGCGATGACGGGATCGTCGCCCGAATAGACGAAGAAGTCGCGCGAGGTCATGTTCCGCACGATGCGCATCTTGCTGTCGACATAGTTCTGGAAGCAGTGGTCGTAGCGGTCCAGATGGTCGGGCGTGATGTTCATCAGCACGCCGACGTGCGCCCGGAACCGGTACATGCCGTCCAGCTGGAACGAGCTGAGCTCCAGCACGTACCAGTCGTAGTCGCCCGTAGCGACCGACCAGGCGAAGCTCTCGCCGATATTGCCGCCCAGGGCCACGTTCAGTCCGGCGTCGCGCATGATCCTGTAGATGAGCGACGTAGTGGTGGTCTTGCCGTTGGAGCCGGTGATGCAGATGCACTTCGCGCGGCCCAGGTAGCGGCCGGCGAATTCCATCTCGGAGATGACGGGAATGCCCGCCGCGCGGATCCGGCGCACGATGGGCGCCGTCTCCGGAATGCCCGGCGACTTGATGACCTCGGCGGCCGCCAGGATGCGCTCCTCGGTATGCCCCCCCTCCTCGTAGGGCACCTTCCACTCGTCGAGCCGCGCACGGTAGCGCGGTGCGATCTTCCCGGCGTCGGACAGCAGGACGTCGAAACCCTTCTTCTTGGCGAGGATCGCGGAGCCGTAGCCGCTGATGCCGCCGCCCAGTACGACGATTTTCTTCATGGTCTTATCGAATCTTCAGTGTCACAAGCGTGATGGCTGCCAGCAGCAGCGAAACGATCCAGAAACGGATGACGATCTTGGTTTCGGGCAGCCCCATCTTCTGGAAATGGTGGTGGATGGGCGCCATGCGGAACAGGCGGCGCCCCTCGCCGTATTTGCGTTTGGAATATTTGAAATAGCCGGTCTGCAGCATCGTGGAGAGGTTCTCCACCAGGAACACGCCGCACAGCAGCGGCAGCAGCAGCTCCTTGCGGATGCAGAGGGCGAAGACGGCCATGATGCCGCCGATCGACAGCGACCCCGTATCGCCCATGAAGATCTGGGCCGGGTGGGTGTTGTACCACAGGAAGCCGATCAGCGCACCGATGAACGCCGCGGCGAACACCACCAGCTCGCCGCTGCCCGGGATGTACATGATATTGAGGTAATCGGCATAGACGATGTGGCCCGAGAGATAGGCCAGCACGCCCAGCACCGCCACAACGGGCGCCGAAACGCCCGTGGCCAGCCCGTCGAGCCCGTCGGTGAGGTTAGCGCCGTTCGACACGGCCGTGACGACGAAGATCGCCATCAGGATATAGAGCAGCCAGGCCGCCGTGTCGTTGCCAAGCGTCAGCCAGCGATAGTCGAACTCGTTGTCCTTGATGAAAGGAATGGTGGTCTGCGTGGTCTTGACGCTTTCGGAGCTGAGGACCACGTTGCGGACGTTGGTGGCCAGCACCTCGCCCGAGGCGTCGGCATAGACCGTCTCGACGGGGCGGACGCTCTTCTCGCGCACCACGATGTCGGGCGAAAGCCACATCGCCGTGCCGACGATGATGCCCAGGCCCACCTGGCCGACCACCTTGAAACGGCCCTTGAGCCCCTCCTTGCGGTGGCGGAACACCTTGATGTAGTCATCCAGCCCGCCGATGAAGCCCAGCCACAGCGACGAGACGATCATCAGCTGCACGTAAATGTTGTCCAGCTGCGCGAAAAGCAGCGTGGGCACCAGGATGGCCAGCAGAATGATGACGCCGCCCATCGTGGGGGTTCCGCGCTTCTGCATCTGGCCGTCGAGCCCCAGGTCGCGGATCTCCTCGCCGATCTGCTTGCGACGGAGGTAGTCGATGATCCGCCGGCCGAAGATGACGACGATGAGCAGCGACACGATGACGGCCGCAGCCGCACGGAACGAGAGGTATTGGAACATGCCCGAGCCGGGCAGGTCGTAGGTCCGATCGAGGTATTTGAAAAGATGGTAGAACATGACGGAAAAACAGGGTATTAAGAACGATTCGCAATCAATCGGGGAAAGCTTTTCAGCGGCCGGCATCCGGCGTCCGGCCGGCGAAAAGGGCGAAGGCCCGGCGGACCTCCTCGCGGTCGTCGAACGGATGTTTCGTATCGCCGACGATCTGGTAGGTCTCGTGTCCCTTGCCCGCCACGAGCAGCAGGTCGCCGGGCGACGCGAGCATGACGGCCGTACGGATGGCCTCGGCCCGGTCGGCGATGCGCAGGTAGCGGTCGGCAGGCGACAGCCCGGCGATCATCTCGTCAAGGATCGCCTCGGGCGATTCGTGACGCGGATTGTCGGAGGTGAAGATGGCCGTATCGGCGTATTTCACGGCGATGCGCGCCATCTCGGGCCGTTTGGTCCGGTCACGGTCGCCGCCGCAGCCGCAGACGACCGCGAGCTTCTGTCCCGGACGCCGCAGTTCGCCGAGCGTACGGAGCACGTTCTCCAGCGCATCGGGCGTATGGGCGTAGTCCACCACGGCCGTGACGCCGTTCGCGGCGCGGATCGTCTCGAACCGGCCGCTGACGGGGCGCAGCGAGCTCAGCGTCTGCAGCACCCGCTGCCGGTCGAGCCCCAGCAGCACGGCCGTACCGTAGACCGCCAGCAGGTTGCAGGCGTTGAACCGCCCCAGGAAGCCGACCCACACCTCGCTGCCGTCGATGCGCAGCAGCATGCCGTCGGGATGCATCTCGAGAATCCGGCACCGGAAATCGGCCATCGCCCGCAGCGAATAGGTATGCACAGCGGCGGCCGTATTCTGCACCATCACGCGGCCGTTGCGGTCGTCGGCGTTAGTCAGCGCGAAGGCCCCCGCGGGCAGGGCGTCGAAGAAGAGCTTCTTGGCCCGGAGGTACTCGGCGAAAGTCTTGTGGTAGTCCAGATGGTCGTGCGTGAGGTTGGTGAAGACACCCCCCGCGAAGTGCAGCCCGCGGATCCGCTCCTGGACGATGGCATGCGACGAACACTCCATGAAGCAGTATTCGCAGCCCGCATCGACCATCTCGCGCATCATCGACTGAAGCCGGATGGCGTCGGGCGTGGTGTGGGTCGCCTCGACGCTCCGCTCGTCAATGCGGTAGACCACCGTCGAGATCAGCCCCGCACGGCAGCCCGAAGCACGCACGAGTTCGTAGAGCAGTGTGGCCGTCGTGGTTTTGCCGTTGGTGCCCGTGACCCCGACCAGCCGCAGGGAGCGGCTCGGATGGTCGTAGAACGCCGCGGCGAGATCGCCCATGGCGGCGTTCGTGTCGGCGACCCGCACGAAGGTCGCGCCAGCGGGAAGCGGCTCGGGCAGCCGTTCGCACACGACGACCGAGGCACCGGCCGCCACGGCGGCGGGGATATAGTCGTGGCCGTCGCTCGCCGTGCCCCGCACGGCGAAAAAGCAGCTCCCGGGACGTACCCGGCGCGAGTCGTAGACCAACTCGGCGACTTCGACGTCCGAAGCCCCCTCGACCGAAACGCACGCAAGGCCGCGCAACAGGTCGTTCAATCTTTTCATATGCGTAACTATTTCATAGTCAACAGCACCGAAGTACCCGGACGAATCCGTGAACCCGGTGCGACACTTTGTTGCACGATGCTTCCGCCGCCCGAAAAGGCGACCCGGAGGCCCCGGTTCTCGAGCAGGAACAGCGCATCCTTGAGTCCCATGCCCCGCACGTCGGGCATGATCCCCGGATCGACCGCGAGCGAGGCGACCTCGACGTGCGAAAGGCTGTCAACCCGCACGCGGCCCCATCCCGAACGGCTGTCCGACTCGACCTTCGGAGCGAACCGGTCGGCGACGCGCCGGATCTGGCGGATGTCGCCGCCCTTGATGCGCTGCGGGAAATGACGCTCGCCCGAGGATTCGAGCGGCCGGTACCAGTCGTGCTCGCGGTAGTAGATGTAGTCGACCAGCCGCTTGACCACGGGCCCCGCAAGCGAGGCGCCGTAGTAGGTTTTGCCCGCCTGCGAGCGGGTGGCGATGACCGACAGCACGGTGTAGCGCGGATTTTCGGCCGGGAAATAGGCCGCCATGCTGGCCAGGTAGTTCGCGCTGCTGGTCGGATCGGTGACCTGCGCGGTACCGGTCTTGGCCGCCACGCGGAAGCGCGTCGTATCGCTGAAAAAACGCGCGGCCGTGCCGCCCTTCTCCGTGCAGACCGCCTCCAGGCAGTCGCGGACGATCCGCAGGGTGGCGGGAGAGCAGATGCGGTCGGCGATGGTATGCGTCTCGAACCGTTCGACGGTCTTGCCGTTGCGGCGCAGCTCGCGCACCAGCACCGGAGCGATCATGCGGCCGTCGTTGGCGACGGCGTTGTAGAACGTGAGGATCTGCAAAGGCGTCATCCGCACGCGGTAGCCGTAGCTCATCTTCACCACCTTCATGCCCGGGTCGGGGACCCCCTTCCACGTGGCGGCCATCTCAGGCTTGCGCTCGCCGAGCATCTCCAGCCCCGCGCATTCGCCCAGATGGAGCCGTTCGTTGAGAAACCGGCTATACTCCTCCTTGCGGCCGGTCGCGCCGTAACGGTCCCAGATCGCACGGGCGAAATAGACGTTCGACGACACCGCCACGGCGCGCCGCAGGTCGATCACCCGATCGCCGCGGTGCGAGTCGCGGATGCCGTTTTTCCCTTTGGCCGGCCCCACGTCGACCCGATCGCCGTTGTTCGTATCGTAAGTGACCGAAGGCGACATGCCGTCGTCCTCGAGCAGGAGCAGCATCGAGGCCAGCTTGAAGGTCGAACCGGGTTCCAGCGACTTGCCCAGCGCATAATTCTCGGCCTCGGTGAAATCCCCCGACCGGATATCCTTGCGCCCCCGATTGGCCATGGCCAGGATCTCGCCCGTGGCCGTCTCCATGACCAGCGCCGTGCCCCACACCGCATTCTGGCTCGTAAGCTGCGCCAGCAGCGCCTTGTCGGCCACGTCCTGCAGGTCCAGATCGAGCGTGGTGACGACGTCCAGTCCGTTCTCCGGATCGACGTTCTCCCCGTGATTGACGCGCCCGTAGAAATTGCGGGCGATACGCTGACGGAGGATCTGGCCGTCGGTGCCGGCCAGCTCCTCGCGGTAGGCATCCTCGATGCCGTAGCTGTGCTTGCGCTCCTCGGCGACCTTCCCGATCGTACGGCGGGCCAGTTCGCCCTGCGGATAGATGCGCTCGTCGCACTCGGCGAGCCGGTAGACCATGCCCATGTTCCAGTTGAGCAGCGGATAGGTGCTCAGCTCGCGCCACTCGGCGTAATCGACGTCGCGCGGAAAGATCGTCACGGGCCGGTGGTCGCGGATCGTGTCGAAGATCCGCTTCTTCTCGAACTCCCGGTTGAAGATCCGGTCGAAAAAACGGGCCACGGCGCCCTCCGACCGGTAGCAGGTCGTGTCGCGCGGATTGACGAGCCGGTAACAGCGGGCATGCTCGCGGCGGAACATCTCGCGGTACTGGGCGGCCGTACGGTCCTTGAAGAACAGCGCGAGCAGCTGCGAAAGCGAATCGCTCTGCTCCTCGAACGTGTCGAGCGAATCGAGCCCCTCGCTGCCGAAATCGAACTCGACCCGGTAGCGGAACATGGAGGTGGCCAGCGGCTCGCCGTCGCGCGTGAGGATGGCGCCCCGCTGGGCCGGCAGCTCCTTGAGACTGAAGATCCGGTGCTCGAGCCGCCGGGCGTTCCGGGCGATCTCGGGGCTGAACTGCACCCAGATCAGACGCAACAGCACCACCGTGCCGATCACGACGAACAGCACGTAGAGCAGGCGCACCCGCAGCAGAATATCGCTCTTTATCTTCGACGGTTCCTCCTTCATATCCCTCAATCGTCGATCACTTCGGCCGGAACGAGCGGATCGGCCAGATCGATGTCGCGGCGCCGCAGCTCGTCGAGAATCGCCGAATGGGTGGTTCGGCGGTAGCGCTCCTGCTGGAGCCGGAGCGACCGTTCGTGCAGCACCTGCACCTCGCGTTCGAGGCGCGAAAACTTCATGTCCAGACGCAGCGTCATGAAGATCACGACGATGCTGATGAAAAACATGCCCGCGATGCAGAGCATGTAGCGATAGTACTCCGAGATCCCCTCGCGAACGAGGATATTGCCCGTGAAGAGCAGCCACAGCGGATTGGAACGCCGCCGCCGTTCGCGCCGTTCGGCAGCGGCGGCAGCCTCCTCCTCGGCGGCCCGCTCCTCGGCTTCGCGCGCGGCATCCTCGCGCAGGTCGTCGTCGGCCTCGCCGCGCTGCATGCGCACCACCTCGCGGCGGATGCGGCGGGCCAGCTCGGCCTCGCGTTCGCGCTCGGCGAGCTCCTCCGCCGGAATCGGATCGAATTCGTGATCGTTGTACATTTCGTCTTGCCCTTATCGGTTCGCCGCCTCGTCCGCGCCGCATTTGACGCCCGCCCGCAATTTCGCCGAACGCGAACGCGGATTGCGCGCCAGCTCGTCGGCCGACGGAACGACCGCCTTGCGCGTCACGATCTCGAACGGCGTCTGCTGCCGGCCGAAGAAATCCTTCTCGACACGCCCTTCGAAATTCCCGCTCCGCAGGAAATTCTTCACGAGCCGGTCCTCGAGCGAATGGTAGGAGATCACGACCAGCCGTCCGCCCGGCCGGAGCACCTTCAGACTCTGCTCGAGCGCCATCTTCAGGGCCTCCATCTCGCCGTTGACCTCGATGCGCAGGGCCTGGAACAGCTTGGTGAGAAACTTCGCCTCGGCCCCCTTCGGCGTGCAGGGCCGCACCGCCTCGACCAGCGCCGCGGTGGTTTCGATCGGCGCCGCGCCGCGGGCCCGTTCGATGCAGTTGGCCGCCTTCCACGGCGTGGCGATCTCGCCCCAGTCGCCCAGGATACGCGTCAGATCGGCATTGGAATAGGTATTGACCACCGCGGCGGCCGTAAGCCCTCCGCGCCGGTTCATCCGCATGTCGAGCGGCGCATCGCCCCGGAACGAAAAACCCCGGTCGAGCTGGTCGAAATGGTGCGACGAAACGCCCAGATCGGCCAGAATGCCGTCCACGGCCGTCACGCCCCGCAGCCGCAGGGCGCCGCGCAGAAACCGGAAATTGCTCTCCACATACCGGAAACGGTCGTCGTCGGGCCGGTTGGCGCGCGTGTCGCTGTCCTGGTCGAACGCATAGAGCCGCCCCTGCGGTCCCAGCTCGGAGAGGATGCGACGCGAATGGCCGCCGCCGCCGAAAGTGAGATCGACGTAGGTTCCCGCAGGATCGATCCCGAGCAGGCCTACGGACTCCTCCAAAAGCACCGGTGTGTGATACTCAGACATTTTCGTTGCGTACAAGGTCAATTTGGGGATAAAGTTAGGCAAAATTCGAAAAAGATTGCCTATATTTGTAGATATAATTTTCCGGAACCGCCTTCCCCGCACCCCGGCCCGACGACGGCCGCAAAGCGGCCCCGCAGCGCAGAAAACGACGACGGACCGCAGAGGAAAACCCGCAGAAAACGGCTCCGGATAACCCCCGAGAAACGATGCCCGAAATAGACATAGGCGCCGTATTGCAGACCAAAGCGCCGCGCCTCTCGCAGCGGATCCCCGCATTCGCCGTGCAATGGCTCCGCCGCACGATCCACGAGGCGGAGATCAACCACATTCTCCGCACCTACTGGGACCTGCCGCCGCAGGAGTTCATCCGCGCCTGCTTCCGCGAATGGGAGGTGACCTACTCGGCCGAAGGGCTGGAGCGGCTCGACCCGAAGGGACGCTACCTGTTCGTGGCCAACCATCCGTTCGGAGGGATGGACGGCATGATGCTGGCCGACAAGCTCATCGAACGGTTCGGGGATGCCCGCGTGGTGGTGAACGACCTGCTGATGCACCTCGAACCGCTGCGCCCGCTGTGGATCCCCGTGAACAAATACGGCGCGCAGAACGCGGCGTACGCCCGCAAATTCGACGAGGAGATGTTCGGCGAACGGCAGATCCTGACCTTTCCGGCCGGACTGTGCTCGCGGCGCATCCGGGGCGAGGTGACCGATCTGCCCTGGAAGAGCAGCTTCCTGAAAAAGGCCTACGCCTCGCAGCGGCAGATCGTGCCGCTCTTCGTCGAGGGCCGGCTGTCGAACTTCTTCTACCGCATGACCGCACTGCGCAAGATGCTGGGCGTGAAGTTCAACATCGAACTGCTGTGGCTGCCCGACGAGATGTTCTCGCAGAAGGGCCGGCACTTCCGCATCGTGGCCGGAGAGCCCATTCCGATGGCCGAACTGCAGGAGCAGGGATCGCTGCACGAACAGACGGAGTACATACGCAAAAAGACCTATTTTCTGAAAAATCGGCTCGCGGACGGTAACAACGGACGTTAAATCGGTTATTTTTGCCCTCCGAACAATCCACAAGCACATGCCCATGGAGCCCATCATATCCCCCGTCGACCGGGAACTGCTGCGCGGGGAGCTCACCCCGGAACGCAAGGTCCGCGACACGAACAAGGCACGCAACGAGATCTATGTCTTCTGCGCGGCCGAATGCCCGAATCTGATGCGCGAAATCGGCCGCCTGCGCGAAGAGGCCTTCCGCAAGGCCGGCGGCGGCACGGGGCTCGCGACCGACATCGACGAGGAGGATACGGCCGGCGACGGCTATTACCAGCTGATCGTGTGGGATCCGGCGGCCGAACAGATCGTCGGAGGATACCGCTTCATCGTCAGCACCGACGAACGGCCGCGCCACCTGTCGACCGAACACTACTTCCGGTTCAGCGACAAGTTCCGCCGCGAATTCCTGCCCTACACCATCGAACTGGGGCGCTCGTTCGTGCAGGTGAACTATCAGGCGCGCGTGAACCCCAAGAGCCTCTACGCCCTGGACAACCTCTGGGACGGGCTGGGGGCGCTCATCGTGCTGAACCCCCAGGCCCGCTACCTGTTCGGCAAGGTGACGATGTACACCACGTACAAGGCCGTGGCGCGCAATGCGCTGATCTGGTTCCTGCGCCGCTACTTCCCCGACCGCGACCGCCTCGTGGAGGCGATCCACCCCCTGCAGCTCGACCTGGACGACCCCTACTACGAAAAGCTCTTTACCGGAAAGGACTACAAGGAGAATTACCGCATCCTGCTGCAGAAGATCCGCGAGTTCAACGAAAACATCCCGCCGCTGATCAACGCCTACATGAACCTATCGCCCACGATGCGCGTGTTCGACACGGTGTCGAATCCCGATTTCGGCGGGGTGGAGGAGACGGGAATCCTGGTCACGATCCCCGACATCTATCCGGAAAAGCGCGACCGGTACACCCGGTGGCAGGGGTGGCAGAAGGATCTGAAGTTCCGCCGCGAATGCTTCAAGCGGCGGCTGATGGAGCACCTCGAGCGGATGAAAATCACGGCGAAACGGCCGAAACAGGAATAACGGAAACAATGTCCGGAACGCACCGCCGCGCACGGTGCGGGCAGCAGGAAGGGCTACAGGCAGGCCGCAAGACGGACAGCAAGACGAGCCCCAGAATGTGCGGGTGCGGACCCGGGCGGGTGCGGACGCTCCCGCCTCCCGATCTCCGGAGGCGGCTCCGCCGCAAGGCCGGAAGGAGTGTCTCCCGCCGGGCGGAAATGCACGGGCGCGGAGACCGGAAAGGCGTCCCGGCAGCCGCGCAGGCGGACGGCGCGGTCACGAAGTCCGCGAAATCCGGGAGAGATGCGCATCCCGCCACGTCAGAGCCACTTCTTATACTTGAAATACCAGATCGTGAGTCCCGAACAGAAGATCATCAGCCCGATGGCGAAAAGATAGCCGACCGGGACGGTCCACCCGTTGGAGAGGGTCCAGTGCCAGTTCAGCTCGGGCATGTACTTGAAGTTCATGCCGTAGATCGAGGCGATGAGCGTGGCGGGCAGGAAGATCACGGCCGCCACCGAGAAGATCTTGACGATCTCGTTCTGCTCGATGTTGATCAGACCCAACGCCGCATCCTGGATATAGTCGAGACGCTGGAAACTGAAATCGGCATGGTTGATGAGCGAATTCACGTCCTTGATCATCAGCTGCAGGCGCGGGTAGATGTCGTTGGGGAAACGCTCCGAACGCAGGATGCCCGACAACACGCGCTGACGGTCGAAGATGTTCTCGCGCAGCGACATGGTGCTCTCCTGCAGCGCGCTGATGCGGTGCAGCACCTCCTTGTCGATGGCGTCCTCGGAGTTGATGTCGCGGCTGAGCGTGCCGACCTGTTTGGCGACCAGTTCGACCATGTCGGCATCGAAGTCGATGCGCACCTCCAGCAGCGAAATGAAAAGGTGGTAGCCCGTCGAATAGCTGCGGTAGCTCATCTGCAGCCGCTTCTCCGTCTCGCGGAAGGTGCGGAACTCGGCGTTGCGCACCGAGACCAGCACGCCCTCGTTCGAGATGATGAACGACACGGGCTCGACCAGGAACGAATCGCCCGTGGGGACGAAGAAGTTGGAGTTGGAGATGATGGCGTTCTCGGTCTCGGAGTATTTCGACGTGGACTCGATCTCCTCGACCTGCTGCTTGGTCTGCAGGCTGATCTCCATGAAATTCTCGACCGCCTTCTGCTCCTTGATGGTGGGTTGCAGCATGTCGATCCACAGGATGTCGTCGTAACCCAGCTCGTCGAAGAGTTTCGTGTCGGCATTGCGGATGATCTTGTTGTATTGCTTGAGATAAATCGTAATCATAAAAGCCCTCCCGGTATTAAAGATTTCCGAAATTCGTGCACGGCAAGGGCCTGCCGCAGGCCCGTCAGGACCTTCAGCCGGGATTGACCCGCGGCGCGATCTTGAGACCTGCGTCCCAGAATTTCCGAAGGGCCTTCTCTTTCTGATTATCGAAAATATAGTCGAACGCCGCCGAATAGGCGTAGGCTTCGCCGAGACGGGAGGCGTATTCCGACTCGGCCAGGGCTTCGTACGTATGTTCGATGCCGAACGTGAGGGCGTTGTGCAGCCCCTCGATCCACTCCGGATCCACCCCCGCGCGGGCGACCCAGACCCAGAAGACGAAGGGCAGGCGCGCCAGGCGGCGCCACTCGGCCGTGAGGTCGCAGAAAAGCGGAAGCTGCGGAGCGCGGAAGGCGGCGCGGTCGCCCGTGAGCAGCAGCAGGTCGCCCGGGTCCGGCGCATCGGGAAACTCCCCGGGAGGACAGGCCGCGAATTCGGGCGCGAGATTCCAGCGCCGGTACAGCACATGGGCGGCCAGCCGCATGGCGGCCGTCCGGTCCGGATCGAACAGGACGCGCCGCACCTCGGAGGTCGTGCCGGCGCCCGCGAGCAGCGCGAGGGGCAACCGGCCCGCCGCGCCGATGCAATAGCCCGTAACGGGGTGCGCCTCGCCGAGCGAGGGGACGGCATCGGCCGGAATCAGCGCCACATCGGCGGATCCGTCGGAGATGCGAACGATACAATCCCGGGGGGAAACGAGCGACAGATCGGCACGGAAGTTACCTTCGCGCCGAATACCATACAGGAAAGGCATCGTATCGAGACACGATGCAACGGCTATACGCGGAACTGTGACCATCATCCATACGGTACGCTACAATCCATCCGCAGCGACACCCGCCCGCTCCGGACGCAGAGGCGCCGGCGGGCGATGCGGGAGTGCCCTGCATGCACACAAAGGTAGATAAAATTCGGGAGTTTTTTCCGAATTTCATGGAAAAACTTCTTCCGCCTCTTGACAACGGGGGTGCGGCGGACGTATATTTGCCGGACAATTCACAGCGTGCGGTGCACAGCACGGAAGTTATCGACAACGAAAATCGCTCTGAATCCGATAACGACGAATTGTTTTCCACAAATTTCAACAATCTGTCAACCGTTTTTCGACAACCGGGGCGTCGCGCCCGAACCGTTGCCGCCGGGGCCTTCCCGCATCCGGCCGAACGGCAGGGCGGCCTCGTCCCACGAAATCCCATCGTCTATGCAATTCACTCAGATTCCGCCGGACTATTCGTCCCTGGGCGGCGGCGCCCGCTACGCGTTCGAGGCCGACGAGACGGCCGACCGCGACTTCCGGATCGCGGAGGCCGGAACCGACAGGCTGCTCGGCATCAAACGGTTCCGCAACACGGCCGCAGCCGTTTTCGACATCGCACCCTACCTGCGCGACCGGTTCCGCTTCGAGCCGGGCGGAGGCCCGACGGGCTTCGCGAACGCCGACGGGCGCTGCGTCGCCGCAACGGTCGCGACCGACGGCGCGACGGCGGCCGTACGCACCTTTCTCCGAGGCACGGCAGAGGCCGGTGCACCGGCACTGCGCACCTCGCAGCCTCACGCACGGCTGCTCGGACACGACGAATGCGACGAGATCACGCTCGTGACGACCGCCCCCTGCACCGCTGCAGTGACCGTCCGCAGCGGCGGCACGGTCTCGCGAACCGACTTCGCGGACAGCGGCACGGGGGTGCGGCTGTTCCGGCTCGATGCGGCCGACTTTCCCGGGGCGGAGACGATCGCAGTCGCGTTCGAAGGAATCGGCCGGATCGAATACCGGATTGTCGAACGGCCGGCGGAAGCGCGCAGGGTGGCCTGGATCGGACGCGCAGGATCGATCGAACACTACACCTTCCCGGTGGTGAAGGCGGAAGAGGTGCGCGTCGCGAAACGCCGCATATACGGCGACGAGGGGTACCGCACGGTCCGCTGCGAGAGCGAACGGCTGCTGACGCTGCAATCGGCCTACGAAACGCCGGCCGCCGCCGAAGCGCTCGCGGAACTGCTCGAGGCGCCGCAGGCCTGGATCGTCGGCACCGACGGCGCGTACGGCGAAGCGGACATCCTCTCGGACCGCGCGGCGTTCAGACGGCACGGCACGCTGTGCTGCCTAGAGATCGCGATCCGTCCCACCCGCAAACTCCGCGACCGATGAGACTGACGATCGACGGCCGCATCTGCGACCTGCCCGCCGAACCGGTCGCCGTGCCCGGATTCGACGCACGCGAACTGCGCGATGCGAACCGATGCCGCGAAGGGCGTTCGCTGCAACTGCGGCTGCCGGCCACCCCGGCGAACGACCGCATCCTGGCGTTCGCACGCGATCCGCACGCCGCCGTTCGGTTCGACGAGACGCTCCACACGGCCGAACTCGCGTGCGACGGTGCGACCCTGACGGCCGGCACGGTGCGGCTGCTCGCGGCGGCAGACGACGGCTACACGGTGGAGATCCGCACCGGAGGCACCGGATGGGCCGAACGGATGGCCCGGACGATGCTCGACGAGACCCCCGTGGCGTACACCGCCCGGCTGACCGCGGAGACGATCCGGAAAAGCTGGACGGAGCCGGTTCCCGTGCGGTTTCTGCCCGTGCACCGCGATGCCTATCCCCGGCAGAACGGAGGCGCCGATCTGCTGCCGGCGCAGCGGCAGCTCTCGGCGAACGACTACCACCCGTTCCTGCACGTCGCCACGCTCGTGCGGAGCGCCGCGGAGGCGGCCGGCTACACGATCGAGAGCGGGTTCTTCGAAACGGACCTCTTCCGGTCGCTCTACATGAGCGGCGCCTATCCGCGGCAGGAGACCGGGATGCTGCGCCGCAGGATGGACTTCCGAGCCGGGAGGAAAACGCAGGCGACGGCCGCGGCCGACGGCATGGGGCGCGTCTACGCCAACCCCTTTCTGACGGTGCATTCGGTCGGCAACCTCGTCGAGACGGCTGCGGCCGGCTCCTCCGCTGCGGAGGCCGACTTGTACGACAACGGCCGCTGTTTCGGGATCGAAGAGGGGCGCATCCGCTTCCGGCCGACGACGACCGTGCGCATCGGGTTCGAATACGAGCTGCATTACACGACGCAGCACCGCATCCGTTCGCGCGAAAGACTGACGGGGTTCGACGGCGTGGCGCTCGGCACGGGGTGCGACGTGCGGTTCGAACTGCCCAACCGCTACGTCGACCGCAGGGAGTCGCTCGCGGCGGGCCACGCCTACCGGGCCGTCGTGTTCGAACATGCGGAGGGAGCGCGCTACCGGCTGCTCCTCGTGCGCAACGGGGTGCAGACCGTATGGACGGAGTTCGCCGCCCGGACGGCGCTCGTGACGACGCCCGCCGGAGACGGCATCGGCGCGGCCGGGCTGCGGATCGAGCGCGGCGGGACGTGGGTGCCCTACGACGGCGACTGGGCGCTGTACGACGGCTATGTGGAGGAGACCGGGACGACGGCCGTGGAGCTGCACGTACCCGCTCCGGCGGAGACGGTGACGCCCGGCACACCCAAACGGTTCGACGCCATCTATTTCTACGGCGCGGAAGAGGGGATGGAGCTGACGCTGCTCGAGGGGTGCCGCCTGTCGCCCCGCTTCTCGGCCGCACCCGGATACGGCGAGACGGTGACATTCGCGCAGACGGCGCAGCATGCCGTGCGCCAGATCGTCCTCTTCGATGCGCTGCAGCACCTGTTCAACCTGCGGTTCCGCACCGACGAACCGCACAGGAAGCTGTACGTAGAGCCAGCGGAGGCGTTCTACGACCGGACGCGGATCGCGGACTGGAGCGGCAAGACCGACTTCGCCGAACCGATCGTACGACGACCCGTCGCACCCGAAACGCACGAGATCCGGACCTGGTGCTACCGGGAAGGTGACGGAGCCGTAAAACGCCGGGATGCGGAGGCGGACGACGGACCGTTCGGCCGCTGGAGCGCCGAAATCGGCGGGTTCGCCGCGCGCATGGGGGAGGAGCGCAACGAGAATCCGCTCTTCTCGCCGACGATCAGTGCGGCGGGCTATTGCGCCGAGGCGCCGTCGGCCCTGCTGCCCCAGGTGGGCGACCGCGACGACGCGGCTGCGGACGACGAGCGGTTCACGCCCCGCATCGTACGCTACTGCGGCATGCGGACGCTGCCCGAAGGCGAACGGTGGGGATGGCCTTCGAACGGCACGTCGTATCCGCTGGCGGCGTTCCATCTGCCGGAAGAGGAGCCGGAGGCGGCCTTCACCCTCTGTTTCGAAGACCGCGACGGCGCGCAGGGGCTGCACCGCTTCTACGACCGGCAGATCGCGCAGGAGCGGCTCGGCGAACGGATCGAAATCTCGCTGCGGATCGAACCCCGCGAATTCGAAGCGCTCTTCGCGGCGGGCGGAACATCCGGAGCCGGCACGGCGGACGCGGCGGACGGAACGGGCGGGGCGACTGTCCGGTCGGTGTTCCGACTCGGGCTCGGCGCCGAAAGCGTGCTGGCGACGCTCGAGCGCATCGAAAGCTACGACCCCCGGGCGGCCTCGACCCGCTGCGTCTTCACCCGACTGCCCGAAGACGCACTATGATACGCTACGAAAACCGACTGCGCGACCTGCTGGCCGAGGAGATTCGGGGCAGGACGCCCGAAGAGGCCGCCGCCCGGCTGTTCGACGCCGGCTGGATCGACCGCAGGGCCTGCGAAGCCCGCGCCATACGCGACGAGATGGAGCGCCTGGGCCGCAGGGGCATTCCCCGCTGCGAAGCGATGGAGATCACCGCCCGCGAATTCTGCTGCTCGTACGGGAAGGTGAGCGGCATCGTATACAAACCCTCAAATCATTGAAACATGCAATCGCAAATCGAAATCCGCAACACGGCCCGAGGCTGCGAAATCGACATCGAAGGCACGATCGGCGTACCCGAAGCGTGGCAGTTCGACGACCCCGGAGCCCGCGTAGCCACCTACGAGAAATTCCGCGACACCGTCCGCAGAATCGCAGCCATCGACGCACAGGAGGTGGCGGTCAACATCCGGTCGACGGGCGGAGACGTGAACGACGCCCTGCTGATCTACGACGCGCTCCGCTCGCTGCGGGGCACGGTGACGACCCGCTGCTACGGATACACCGCCTCGGCGGCGACGATCATCGCACAGGCCGCATCGGACGGCGCACGCGAAATATCGGCCAACGCCCTCTACCTGATCCACCGGTCGGCGTGCGCGGCCGAAGGCAACGCCGACCAGATGGAACGGCAGCTCGACCTGCTCCGGAAGACCGACGAACGCCTGGCCGGGGTCTATGCCGCCCGTTCGGGACGCCCGGCGGAGGAGTTCGCGGCCCTGATGGCCGAAAACGACGGCAACGGCCGCTGGCTCTCGCCGGACGAGACGCTGGCGGCGGGACTGGCGGACCGCATCGTCCGCGAAAAGACGGGACGGACGAAGGCGCTGGCCGAGAAGATCGTGCGAAACTGGGAGCGTCTGCTCGCAAGCACCGGCATCCGCACGCCGGCACCCCGGCCCGAACCGGGATGCAACATTCTCCACGCACCGGACGAAAGACCCGGGAACCGGCCGGAGATCCTTCCGATGCCGATTCCCGCCGGAACGGGTCCGACGCGCACCAAGCCGTGCGAGGATCCCTCCGTCGGCGAACCGCAGAAGACGCCGAACGAACTGGCCTATGCCGAAGACGCGCTGAGAATGGGCGGCCGCGCCTGAGGCCGGCCGCCGCGGACTGCCGGTACCGCGCGCATCCGCACCGCCCGTTGCACCGCCCGGCGGCCGGTCCTTCACGAACGTCCGGAGCGGAAGACGCACCGCCATAGTCAGAAATTTGAATTTCACCCCTAAAACCTATCATCATGAGCTATCTCGAAAACCCCAAGACCTACACGGGAACCGATCTCGAAACGATCTTTTTCCGTCCGATGCTGAGCGGCCCCTCGGCCGAGCAGCTGGGCATCCGCATCCTCTACAACATGCCCGTGCCGACGACCATCCAGCTCTGGGACGCCAAACGCGACATCCTCCAGAAATACACGGCCGCCGGATGGAACGGGGGAACCGCCTCGCGCAAATACCAGAAAACGATCCGCCTCAGCCGCGTGAAGGCCGAGCTGGGCTTCTCGGCCGCGGACTATTTCTCGATGGTCTACGAGCTCATCACCGGACGTCCGGACGTCAACATGGACGACCTGTCGGGTACCGAACTCGAAAAGGCCGAAACCGAGCTCTTCCGCCGATCGATCGCCGAAGGAATCCGCGTCACGATGTGGATCGGCGACACGACCGGCACGAAAGGATACAACACCTTCGACGGCTTTCTCAAGCCCATCCTGGCCGGCATATCGGAAGAGACGGTCTACAGCACCACCTACACGGCGCAGGACCTGACCGCGCCGGCGAAGATCATCGACATCTTCGAATCGCTCTATGCCAACAGCGTCGAGCAGGTCAAAGACCTCAAGGCCGAAGGGCAGCTGGCTTACTTCGTCACCTCGGACCTCTACCACCTCTACGAACGCTACCTGGACAGCATCGGCGCCGAAGCGGCCTACCGCGAGCGCATCCAGGGGAGGGACCAGCTCGCCTACCACGGCATCCCGGTGGTGGATATCCGGCTGACCTCGTATCTGACCGGGACGTCGTACCACAAATCGTTCGGCATGCTCACGGACCGGCGCAACCTGGTGCTGGCCGTCAACACGTCGGACTTCCCGGGCAACGAGATCCGCATGTGGTACAACCCCGACCTGATGGAGAACCGCCAGCGAGCCGTGTTCATGGCCGGATGCGAGGTGCTCGACGAGGCGCTGATCTCCTACGCCCACCTGGCCGCCTCCTAAACGGGGCCGTCCGCCGGGCGGAACGGCTGAAGACCGGCCGCGGCCTCCGCCCCGTCAAAACGCCAAAAGCAACGCAAAAAAAATGCAAAAACCAAAAAAAAAAAAAAACCTC
>CAOJSG010000006.1 GCA_948442615.1 uncultured Alistipes sp. | reverse complement strand
AAAGCTTTCGGGTTCCCTGTTTGGACGCGGGTTCGACTCCCGCCACCTCCACGAGAATCGGCCGTACGACGATAGGTCGTACGGCCGATTTCTGTTTTATCCCGGCCGCCGCGCGCCCGACGGCCGGAGCATGATTCGCCGCGCCCGCATGCCTCTTCCGAGGCACCGGCGCGGACCTAAAAAAGGAGCCTCGCGGGAGGCTCCTTTGTCGGTCAGAGGGCGAACAGGATGAATATCTGGGCCGTGAGCACCCGGAGGAACATCACCACCGGATAGACCGTCGAGTAGGCCACGGCCGGCATGTCGTTGCCCGCCGTCGCATTGGCGTAGGCCAGGGCCGGAGGATCGGTCATGCCGCCCGCGATGAGCCCCATCAGCGTATAATAGTTCATCTTCAGCCACAGACGCGCCACGAGCGCCACGATCAGCAGCGGAACCACGGTAATCAGCACGCCGTAGCCGATCCAGCGGTAGCCGCCCCCGACGATCGCATCGACGAATCCGTCTCCGGCGCCGATGCCCACCGCCGCGAGGAACAGGGCGATACCCATCTCGCGCAGCATGAGGTTGGCGCTCATGGTGGTGTAGGTCACCAGGTGGAAGTGCGTGCCGAAGCGGCCGATCAGGATGGCCACGATCAACGGACCGCCCGCCAGACCCAGCTTCACGGGCTGCGGCACGTTGAGCAGCGGAATCGATCCGAGCAGTACGCCCAGCGCGATGCCGACGAAGATCGTCACCAGATTCGGCTGGTCGAGTTTCTTGAGCGAATTGCCCAGCAGGTCGGCCACCTTCGCCACGGCCTTGGCGTTACCCACGACCATCACGCGGTCGCCCACCTGCAGTTCGAGGCCCTGGTAGGGGATCAGATCCACGCCGGCGCGGTTCACGCGCGTGAGCGTGATGCCGTATTTGGTGCGCAGGCGCAGGTCGGAGAACTTCTTGCCGTTGATCGACGGCTTGGTGATGAGGATGCGGCGCGAGATCAGCTCGGCATTGGGCGTGTTGTTGCCCCAGTCCTCGTCGGTCATCTCCACGCGGTGGCCGAAGAAAGCCACGATCGCCTCCGTATCCTCGGCCGCGCAGATCACCCACATGCGGTCGCCGAGTTTGACGACGCTGTCCGCATCGGCCATCGTGATGGATCCGTCGGGGTGGAGCAGCCGCGATATGACGAACTGGCGGTTGACCAGATCGCGCATGTAGGCCACCGTGCGGCCGTCGAGCATCGCATTGGTGAATTCGACCGACACCTTGTCCGCGAACTTGTTCTCGTTGGAGAGGGCGGCGAGCGCCTCGTCCTCCTTCTCGAACTTGACGCGCAGGGCATAGCGCACGAAAATCAGCGTGAAGATGATGCCCACGACGCCCAGCGGATAGGCCACGGCGTAGCCCAGCGGGATATTCGGATCCTGAATGCCCGAAGCATCGGCATAGGCCTGCTGCGCCGCACCGAGTCCCGGGGTGTTCGTCACGGCGCCCGAAAGGATGCCGACCATCGTGGGGATCGGCGTGTCGGTCACGACATGGATCACGTAGGCCGTCGCGACGCCCAGCAGCACGATCGCCGACGCGCAGCTCACCAGCGTCATGCCGCCGTGCTTGAACGACGAGAAGAAGCCGGGCCCCACCTGCAATCCGATCGAGAAGACGAACAGGATGAGACCGAACTCCTGGACGAAGTGGCGTACGTCGTTATCGACCGTCATGCCGAAGTGGCTGAGGGCGATGCCCACGAACAGAATCCAGGTGATCCCCAGCGAGATGCCTCCGATCTTGACCTTGCCCAGCAGGATTCCGAGCGTGATGGTCAGCGCGAAAGTCAGCACCGCATGCGCGATGCCGCCGCCGAAAAAGAGGTTACATAACCAATCCATAGGTAATTATTGAGCGTAATGTGTTCCGTTCGGGATCGGACGCCCCGCGGCCGAAACGCCGCCCCGCACATGGAGCGGAGCGGTTCGTCCGCGAACGGCTGTCCGTACGCCGGCCGCGGTCGTTCGTCCGGATGCCGCACGACGGCGCGTTCCGTCGCTTTTCCGGGTGCAAAAATAATATATCTTTAATATTTTTAAAAATTTTGCGGCGATTTCGCCGCATTTCATACGGAAACTTCCGCCCGCCCCCTTATGCGAACGGGCGTTCGGGCAGCGGGATGCCGCTGCCGGCTGCGCCTCGGCGGCGGGTCAATAGCACCAACGCTCCATCAGAGGCAGCAGCAGCGCCGTCGTCAGCCCCATCAGGGCCATGGCCAGGCCGCTGAGCGCCCCTTCGACGGCGCCCATCTCGATCGCGCGGGCCGTACCGACCCCGTGTGCCGCCGAACCCAGCGCGAATCCGCAGGCCATCGGGTCGTGCACGCCGCAGAGGCGCAGCAGCCGCTCGCCGACGATGCTGCCGAAAACACCCACGCAGAACACCACGACCGCCGTGAGCGGCACGATGCCGCCCAGCGGTTCCACGATCGACACGGCGATCGGCACCGTGACCGATTTGGGGGCCAGCGACGTCATGACCGTCCGTTCGACGCCGAACGCCCGGGCGATATATACCACGCTCAGCACGCCCACCGCGCATCCGACCGCGGTCGAGACGAGAATGGGCAGCAGCCGGCCGCGCATGCGGTCCAGCTGCTCGTACATGAGATAGCCCAGCGCCACGACTGAAAGGCCCAGCCCGAAGTCGAGCAGCTGCGTGGCTTCACGGTAGGCGGCGTAGTCGACGCCGGCGCTCCGCAGCAGCAGGATCAGCACCAGAAAGGTCACCAGTACGGGGTGCAGCAGCGCGATGCGCGTGCGGCGGTGGAGCGCTTTCGCCAGGCAGTAGAGCCCGACGGTAAGGGTCAGATACAACAGTTCGGAATTCATCTTTCGGAACCAAGAGATCGGTTTGTTTCGGATTGTGCGGCGGACCGGCCACCGCTACCGAGGGTTTTCGCGTACGGCGGCCGTCCCGAGACGCGTTCATTTCCGGCCTGCATCGTTTTTCCCGTTCAGCCACTGGAACGTGCGGCCCGTGACCGCAAGCACGGCGATCGTCGAGATGCCGGCCGCGGCGACGATCGCCCAGAAATGTTCGGCGATGATGCGGTACGAGACCATCAGCCCCACCCCGAACGGCACGAAGAAAAGGGCCATGGAGCTCAGCAGGAACCGTGCGGCAGGACGCACCGCCTCGGCCCGCACCCATTTGAGCGAGAGCAGCACGAAGAGGAGCAGCATGCCGATGACATTTCCCGAGACATAGCCTCCGCACAGCCGGCTCAGCAGATTGCCGAGCAGCCAGCATAACAGTATCCAGAACAATCCGGTCATAGGCAGCAGGTTTTACCACGGAGTCCGACGCGTTCCGGCGGACGGGCGGACCCGTCCGGGAAGGTCTTCCGTTTATCGGGCGCAAAAATAGCGGTTTCGGCACGAAAAACAAATAAAAAAGCGGAAAACGATGTCCCTCCGGAGCTATGCGGCCGGGCCCCTGCCCCGGGACTTTCCACTCCGCACCTGCTTGCGGAGCGGGCAGTCCGTGGCGTCGCAGCCGGCGCACGACCGCCTGCGGCGTCTGCCGAAAAGTCCGGCCGCACGCACGACCAGCCACGCGGCGACTGCGATCCCGATGATCCGGACCGTCCAGTCCTGCCAGTCCGCCGTGTCCGCAAACATCAGGCCCATAGCACGAAACGGTAAACGACCCAGCTCATGATCCAAGCCAGGCCCGTATTATAGAGAATGGAGACCGCCGCCCATCGCCATCCGGCCTCCGCACCGATGGCGGCCACGGTGGCGATGCAGGGGAAGTAGATCAGCATGAAGACCAGGAATGCGAGGGCCGAGGCGGTCGTGAAGTCGCCGCTGTCGCGCAGCCGGGCGGCCAGGAAACGGTTCCCGTCCTCGACGGCCGGATCGCGCAGCTCTTCCTGCGGCATGGCGCCGCCCCCGTCCAGAATCGGATGCGCATCCGCGCTCCGTGCGACGGCCGTCTCCGCGACGTACAGCTCCGTGGGGACGTCGGCGCCGCCGATCACGACGAGCGTATCGGCCGGAATCTGCACGCGCGCGGCATCCGGCGCATCGTCCGTATAGAGCACGCCCAGCGTACTCACGACGATCTCCTTGGCCGCCACGCCCGAGAGCAGCGCCACGCCGGCTTTCCAGTTCAGCCCCAGAGGCGAGAAGGCCGGTTCGCAGCGTTTGCCGATGCGGCCCAGATAGGAATTCTCGTAATGCGTGTCGGCGGCCTGCGCCCCCTCCGTGCGGGGATAGTAGCTCAGGAACCAGATCACGACCGAAGCGATGAGGATCATGCCGCCCATCTTGCGCAGGTAGTGGGCGCATTTGTCCCACATGTGGCGCAGCGTCGTCCGCCAGGTCGGCAGGCGGTAGGGCGGCAGTTCCATCACGAACGGCGTTTCGTCGACCGGGAAGAAGAGCCGGCGCATCAGCCGGGCCGTCAGCACGGCCAGCAGGATGCCGCCCACGTAGAGTCCGAACAGCACGGCGCCCGCCCGGGCGGCGAAGAAGGTGCCGGCGATGAGGATGTAGACCGGAAGCCGCGCGCTGCACGACATGAACGGCGTGATGAGCACGGTGATGAGCCGGCTGCTGCGGCTTTCGATCGTACGCGAGGCCATGACGGCCGGCACGTTGCACCCGAATCCCATCACCAGCGGGATGAACGACTTGCCGTGCAGGCCGATGCAGTGCATCACCTTGTCCATGATGAAAGCGGCGCGCGCTAGGTAGCCCGAATCCTCCATGAACGCGATGAACGCATAGAGAATCATAATGTTGGGCAGGAAGACGATCACGCTGCCCACGCCTCCGATCACGCCGTCGACCAGCAGGCTCTTCAGCGCGCCGTCGGGCATCAGCGTGCCGATCGTCTCTCCGAGCCATCCGACCAGCGTCTCGATCCACGCCTGGGGATAGGCGCCGATGCGGAACGTGCACCAGAACATCAGCCACATCAGGAAGAAAAAGAGCGGGAATCCCCACAGCCTGTGGGTGGCGAAGGCGTCGATGAGCGCCGTGATCTTGGTCTCCGTCTCTTTTCCGGGGGTGAAGGTCTCGCGGAGCGCGCCCGAGATGAATCCGTATTTCTGGTTGGCGAAGGCCGTCTCCACGTCTTCGTGAAGCGCCTGTTCGATGCGCGCCACCTCGCGGTCGCGCATTTCGGCCCAGCGCGCATAACTCGGGCAGCGGGCGATCTCGGACTCCGCCTCCCGGTCCCTTTCGAGCAGTTTCATCGCGTAGTAGCGCGGCGGGAAGCTCTTCGGAAGTTCGTCGCGCCGGGCCAGCATGTCGCTTCGAAGCGCCTGGAGGCCCTCCTCGATCACCGGCCCCTGGTGGATGTGGATATGCCGGACGCGCGGATCGCGGTTCTCGTAGACGGCGATCACCGTGTCGAGCAGCTCGTCGATGCCGCGGCCGCTGCGCGCGACGACGGGAACCATCGGGACCCCCAGCATGCCGCCCAGCATGTCGTAGTCGAGGCGGGCGCCGCTGGCCTCCAGCTCGTCGTACATGTTCAGCGCAACCACCATGCGCTGGTTGATGTCGATGAGTTCGGTGGTGAGGTAGAGATTCCGCTCGAGGTTGGAAGCCACCACCGCATTGATGATCACGTCGGGCGATTCGCGTTCGATGTGCCGGCGGACATAGAGCTCCTCGGGCGTGTAGGCCGACAGCGCGTAGGTGCCGGGCAGGTCGGTGATTTCGAAGTCGTAGCCGCCGTAGGCGAAGCGGCCGCGCTTGGCGCCGACCGTCACGCCGCTGTAGTTGCCCACGTGTTCGTGACCGCCCGATACAGCATTGAAGAGCGAGGTCTTTCCGCTGTTGGGGTTGCCGACCAGCGCGATGTTGATGCGCCGGCTGTGACGTGTCAGCACGTCGTCGAGCGAGGCGTAGCGGACCGGATCGGCCGCATCGGAGTCCGACGGGCGAAGCCGCTCGTCCCCGCGGGAAGCCAGGCACTCCTGCGCTTCGGCGTCGGAGAGGACGACGACCATCTCCGCCTCGCTGCGTCGCAGCGAGATTTCGTAACCCATGATCTTGTATTCGATGGGATCGCGCAGGGGCGCATTCAGCTCCACCTTCACCCGCTGTCCGCGGACGAAACCCATCTCCATGATGCGGCGTCTGAACCCTCCGTGTCCGCACACCTTGAGGATCGTCGCCGACTCTCCCGTTTTCAACTCAGAAAGGCGCATCGTTCATCTGCATTTCGCGCCGCAAAGATACGATTTCCGCACGATATGGGCAATCCCCATAGGTAGGTATATCCGTCCGGACGGCCGAAATCGCAGCGAAAGGCTTCCGACGCGCATGCGCCTCTTCCGCCCGGGACGAACTGAAACATCTTCCGAAAATTTTCGGATCGGACCGTCGGCCAACATACCATATGCAGGCCCGAATGCCCCAGAAACCGTTTTTTTTATGTTCGGGCGTGCAATTTCGACATTCCGAAGCCCCGGATTTAGATAATTTTTATATCTTTGCCGAACAACAAACCCAAAACACACAAAAGATTATGAAAGAGTTGGTAGCAAAAATCAATGCCGAGTTCGAAGTGTTCGCTGCGAACGCCGAGGCTCAGGTGGAGAAAGGCAACAAGGCAGCCGGTATGCGCGCACGCAAGTCGGCTCTCGAGATTTCGAAACTGATGAAGGAGTTCCGCAAGGTTTCCGTCGAGGCCTCGAAATAAATTTTTCGCTCTTTTCGAAAAAAGCTACCCGCGAGAGGTAGCTTTTTTTATGTCCGGGTCGGAAGAGCGGGCCCGTGCCCGCAAGGGCGTGATCCGGCCGGCTGCGCACGGAAAAGGGCGGCGACGTCTCGACGCCCGTTCCGGCAATCGGCGCCTGCGGATTCCGCCCGTCCGGATGCGGCATCCTGCGATCACGTTCGCCGCACGCTGCGCGAGGGCATCCGATCGTCAGAGCTCGATGCCGTAGGAACGCAGCGTGTCCAGGTCCTGCCGGTTGAGTCCGGTTTTGCGGAACGGCACCGCCTCGTTGTGGTCGTTGAGATAGAAGCGCGGGGCCTCCGTATCGTAGTCGAAGCTGACCAGCGAGACCTCGGGATGCAGATATTCGCTTCGCAGCGAGGCCATGTCGGCCATCGTGTGGAACAGCGCATGGGTGGTCGCGGGAGCGGTCCGGTGGCTCTCGGCCGCGGCGACCTTCTCCGGGAAGTTGCGGCGATAGCCGTCCGAGAACCAGGCCAGCGAAGCGACGTAGAGCTGGTAGGCCGTCGTGGTGGGGGAGGCGTGCAGGAACCGCTCGCGCTCGTCGTCGATCAGATCCTCGCCGTGGTCGGCGCAGTAGAGCAGTGCCGTGCTGGCCTCGACGCCGCGCAGATAGCCGATGGTCTCGGCCAGGAAATGGTCGGTATAGAGAACGGTATTGTCGTAGGCGTTCCGCAGCGGAAGGATGTGCTGCGCCGAGATGGCCACGTCGTCGTCGGGCACGAAGCGGGCGAAGGTGCGCGGATAGCGCTGGTGGTAGCTGAAGTGCGAGCCGTAGCAGTGGAGGATGAAGAGCATCTTCTGCGCCGGGCTGGACTCGATGGCCGCACGCATTTGGTCGAGCAGCTGGCCGTCGTGGCGCGGCGACCGGATGTAGATCAGGTGGTCGGCGTCGTGCGCCAGGTTGTCGATCATGGCGCCCTGGGGCGACTGGTTGGAGATGAACCACGTCTCGAATCCCGCCTCCTTGAACAGGAACGGCAGGCCGCGGCGGCGGTAGAGCTCCTCGTGTTCAGCGGTCGAGACCGACGAGAGGATGAGCGGCACGCTTTTGTGCGTCGTATTGCTCTGCGTCAGCACGTTGCGGAAGACGATCAGGTCCTCGATCTGCGCAAGGCGCGGATTGGTTTCGCGGTCGTAACCGTAGAGCTGCCAGTTCATCGCGCGCGACGCCTCGCCGATGATGTAGACGTAGATTTCGCGCCCGGGCGCCTCCTGCACGCGGACCGGACGGAACGAAAAGCCGGCCGTGGTGCGTTCGAAATCGGTCGTCTTGCGGAATTCGCTGGCGCTCAGCCCGGCGTTGTAGATCACGTTCAGCGGGAAGATCTCGTCCCGGAGCACGTGCTTGTCCTCGCTCGTGCGGTAGGCGGGCCACAGCGCCAGCAGCCCCAGTCCGAAGAGGACCGCCCCGCTGAGCGCGATGTTGACGCGGGCCGTGCGCGAGATGTAGCGCTTGTGCCCGATCTCCCGGGCCGCGAACCACAGCAGCGGCAGGTACATCGCGCAGACCAGAATGACCGAAGGGTAGATGTTGCTGAGCAGCTCGGTCGCTTCGCCCGGATTGGTGGTCACCAGGTTGGTGAACATGTCGGTGGCGATGATCGAGTTGCCGAACAGGTAGAGCAGCACGATCTGGAATGCGCAGAGGAAGATGAACGGGAATCCCAGCCAGATCATCACGCCCGACCGCCTGAGCGCGACGCTCCACATCATGTAGAAGCCCAGCGGCATGAGAATCAGCGCCTCCACGGTCCAGACGGAATAGGGCTCGGTGTTGGCCAGCACGCAGTTGGGGACGATCAGCGCCGCGAAGAAATAGATCGTCAGAAAAGTCGTGAACCGGCTCCGCGTGCGGAGCTCCCGCAGGCGGCGTCGATGGCGGTTCGGGGTAGTATCGTTGTTCATCGTCGTCAAAACGCTTCGTTGATATTGAGCAGAAATCCGCTCGTTTTCCGGCCGAAACCGTAGTCCAGCCGGATATTCACTCGTTTCTTAAGTTCCCATCGCAGTCCGAACCCGTAGTTGGGCAGCGTGTGCGACCAGCGCCACGAGGCGAAATCGGCGAACACGCTGCCCGCTCCGCCCCAGACCGTGCAGCCGATCCGGCGCCAGATCCGTTGCCGCAGTTCGAGCTGCACGGCGACCAGGTCGTTGTCGGTATAGCGCCCTTCGTAGTAGCCGCGCATCCGCTGTCCTCCGCCCAGCCGGGCCAGCATGGGCCACGGGGTCCCCGCGGAGTTGAACTCGCCGTAGAGATCGGCCGCGAGGACGGCGTCCCGCCAGATCCGGAGATAGCCGTCGACGATCACCGTCGTCCGCCACAGCGACTCGCCGCAGTTGCCCGAGAACTTCGGATAGAAAGTCTCCTGCAGGCTGACATAGACGCCGCGATAGGGGTTCGGAATGAAATCGCGCGAATCGTATTCGACGATCGCGCCCAGTCCCGACGCCGTATAGCGGTGCTTCTGATGATCGATATAGGATTCATCCTTGATGTGCAGCCCTTTGACGTGTCTGAAGTCGAGCAGCCCGCCGACGAAGAGATGCGTCCAGACCCGGTGGAGATAACGCCCCCGGATGCGGTAGAGCTTTTCGTCGTAGGACTTTTCGGGGTTGTCGCGGCCCGCCGCGTAGCCGATGCCCCACATGTAGCGCGGCGCCGAGGAGAACGAGACGGCATAGTCGATCCGGCTCCGGTTGCGTCGGAAAATGTTGTTGCCGGTCACCCCCAGCGCATAGAATCCCGAGACCGAGACGTTGGCGAAGATCGAAATGTCCGAAGGCGGAGTCACCGAGTCGCTGCGGTCGATCCGATAGAGTCCGGCGGCCAGCACGCCGATGCCGAAGCTCGTGTTTTTCGAGTAGCTCGGCCCTCCGGCGAAGGTGAAATCAATCTTCTTCTCGAAGGTCCGGTCGCGGGCCGAGTCGTCGAAATAATCCACCACGCGCTGCAGGAAAGACCTGCGGCGGGGCGTTTCGGCGGCGGCCGGCGTCAGCGGGGTATAGGTGTAGTGCAGCGTATCCCCGTCGCGCACGTAAGCCCCCTGTCGCTGCGCCCGGCTCCGCCCGGGAATGCAGCACAGCAGCAGAAGCAGAACGACCGGGAGCCGCGCCATCGTCAGCGATAAAGCGCCACGGCTTCGTAGAACGCCTCGATGTCCTGTTCCGAAAGCTCGCCCTTGCGCAGGAAGACCAGTTCGCCCTCTTTCGACACGATCATCAGCACGAACTGGTTGTTGCAGTCGCCCAGGTTCCAGGCTTTGCTCAGGATGCGGTCCTGATCGGCCAGCACCAGCGCGCCGTTCTTCGCCGTGCGCTTCTTGGCCATGCTGCGCGCCATGCCGTTGGGAATCATGGGAGCGTCCTTGAGGTTCATGATGCCGAAGCCGTAGAGGTTCTCCCCCTCGGCGCGGTGGTTGCGCTCCAGCTCCTCGGTGAACTCGCTGTTCTGCTTGTGGCGGTCGGGGTCGACGTAGAAGATCATCAGGTTCTTTTCGCCCCAGTAAGGCAGTTTGGTCGCCTTGCCGTCCAGATCCAGCACCTCGACGTTGGAGACCTTGTAGGGCAGTTCCTGCGCCCGGACGGCCGCGGCGGTAAGTACGAATGCAGCCAATGCTGCGAGTGTTTTCAGTTTCATTCCGTTTCCGTTTTTACGAAGATTCATGCAGATAAACTGCGCAAAGTTATAATTTTTCCGCCAAAGTAGATGCCGGGCGCCCGGCGATTCGGTGTCCGAATCGTCGGATAATCTCTTCTTTTTCCCGTACGCGCATCCGTCCCGTCAACGCTTCGGCGGCCTCTTCGGCGCCCGATCGTCCGGCCGGGAGGCGTGCATGAAGGCATCGAATCCGTACAGCCCGCCGCCCGAGACGATCAGGAAAACGAACATGCCCATCATCACGAACTGCAACTCGTAGATTCCGTTTCCCGCGATCAGCATTCCGAGCTGCACGGCGGCCAGCACCGAGGCCGACAGGCGCACCCAGATCCCCATCATGATCAGGACCGAAAACAGCACCTCCGTCACGGTGGCGATCACGAAAACGGCGTTGTTGTCGATATAAAGCAACGAAGGATATGAACTTATCAGCTCGTTGTAATTCTGTATCTTGCCGATATTGTGGAAAAGCATGATGCTGCCCAGGAACAGCCGCAGGTACAGCACGGCCCAATCCATGCGGTCGCACTGTCCGATCCGTAGTCCGATTTCACGTTTCATACGGCTGCCGCTGCAATTCGCATTCCAAAACGATCCGGACGGCAGCCCGCACGCGCCGGATTTGGCCGGCCGGCGGTTTTGCACTATCTTTGGCGCATGAAACAGCGCATTCTTTTCGTCTGCCTCGGGAATATCTGCCGCTCTCCGGCGGCCGAGGGCATCATGCGCCGCATCGTATCGGACCGCGGCCTGGAAAACGAATTCGAGATCGACTCCGCCGGCACCTACGGAGGCCATGCGGGCCAGCTGCCCGATGCTCGCATGCGTGCGGCGGCCTCGCGCCGCGGCTACGAACTGACCCACCGGTCGCGCCCGCTCCGCGAGGAGGATTTCGATGCCTTCGATCTGATCGTGGTGATGGACGACGCCAATTACGAGCGGGTCTGCCGCATGGCACCCGAACGGCGCTATATCGAAAAGGTGACCCGCATGGTCAACTTCTGCCGCCGCCATCCGCAGTGGAGCCACATCCCCGATCCCTACTACGAAGGCCGCGAAGGTTTCGAACTGGTCCTCGATCTGCTCGAGGACGGGTGCGAAGGGCTGACGGAGGCCGCGCTCGCCGGAAAGTCGTAGCCGTACGGAAACCTGCGCTGCGGGGCGGCACGCTCGGCAATCCCCGCAACAAATTACAAACGCACCCGCCGTTTCCGACGGGCGTTATTCTTGCGGCAGACGCGGCGGCGCCGACCGTCGCTCCGTATCCGCCGGAGCCCGACGTCAGAAGTCGAGCCCGAAGCTGATGCTGAAGGTTTTGTGCAGCGGCGTACTGCGCTTGGCGAAGAGATAGACCGCGTCCAGCCGCAGGTGCATGAACCGCACGCCGGCGCCGAGCGAGGCGTAGCTGGGGTAGTAGGCGTCCTTCTGTCCGAAGTGGTAGCCCGTGCGGAACTGGAACAGCTGCATCAGGTTGTACTCGGCGCCCAGCGAAGCCTGGAAGCCGCGCACGTAGACCGGCGTGTAGTAATAGCCCGCATCGGCGGCCAGCGTCACCTCGTGGGCGTCGGACAGGAACGTGTCCCAGGCGGCGCCCACCGTGACATCCATCGGAAGCGTATAGTCCGACGCGGTGAGATAACCGCCCAGGTTCCCGATTTTGGCGCCGACCCGCAGGGCGGAGTAAGTGCCGATGTTCGCCAGCGGCATGGAGTAGAGCGCGCTCAGATCCACGGACAGGGCGTCGGCGCTCGCTTCGGGCCGCTTGAACCGCGCGTAGCGGACCACGGCGCCGACGGCCCAGCGGTCGCCGATGCGGCGCGAATAGCCCAGATCGAACGACATGTCGCGGTTGCCCTTTTCGCGGCGGAATTCGCGCCACCCGGCCTGGGCGAGGTTGACGTTGTCGAAGCGCCAGAATCCCGACACGGTATAATAATCGTAGTCGTTCTGCGAGAAATAGGACGACGAGATCTGCGAAGGAGTTCGCGAGAAGACGGCGGCCGAGGGGTTGCCGTAGATGGCGTGCGACCCGGAGAGGGTGGCCATCGTCGTGCCGCCCATGGCGAGCGACTGGGCGTCGGGGGTCGAAAGCACCGCCTCCTGGGCGGCAGCGGGAGAGAGGCCGATCGCCGCCCATCCCAACAGCATCGTAACGAGTTGTTTCATGCGTACGTATTCTTACGGAACCATGCGTCAGCAAAGATAGTGCAACAGCGGATTCCGGGGCTCCGGAAAAGCGGGCGGCGACGGCGCGTCCCGCAGCCGTCCGTCCGGCATCGCGCCGCGAAAAAGCGGCAGCCGGGTCGCGCAGCGCGTCCGGCCGAAAAAAGCGCCTGCCGAATCGACTCCGGACAGGCGCTTTCCGTCGGTGCCTCGCGGCGGTCCGCCATGCGCGGACGCAGCTCGGCTTAGCAGTTCATCGCGCCGCAGCAGTGGATCACCTGTCCGCTGACATACGACGACAGATCCGATGCGAGGAACAGCGCCACCTTGGCCACGTCCTCGGGCGTACCGCCGCGGCGGAGCGGAATCTGCTTGTACCAGCCCTCCTTGATCTCGTCGGAGAGTTTCGCGGTCATGTCGGTGATGATGAAGCCCGGAGCGATGCAGTTGGCGCGGATGCCGCGCGGACCCATCTCCTTGGCGATCGACTTGGCCAGGCCGATCATGCCGGCCTTCGAAGCCGAGTAGTTGCACTGCCCCGCATTGCCGCTCACGCCCACCACCGACGACATGTTGATGATCGAACCGCCCTTCTGGCGCGCCATGACGGGCACGACGGCGTGAATGAAGTTGAAGGCCGACTTGAGGTTCACGGTCAGCACGGCGTCCCACTGCGCTTCGGACATGCGCATCATCAGGCCGTCCTTGGTGATGCCGGCGTTGTTGACCAGGATGTCGATCCGGCCGAAGTCCTTCACGATCTCCTCGATCACCTTGTGCGTCTGTTCGAAATCGGCGGCATTCGACGCATAGCCCTTGGCCTTCACGCCCAATGCGGCGATTTCGGCTTCAGTAGCCTTGCCGTTCTCGTCGATCGCGAGATCGGTGAACGCCACGTCGGCGCCCTCTTTGGCGAACTGGAGTGCGATGGCTTTGCCGATACCGCGGGCCGCGCCCGTCACTACGGCAACCTTACCTTCGAGTAATTTCATGGTTTCAATCGTATTTTGAGGTAAAAACTTCCGAATTTGCAGTACAAATATAGGAAAAATATTTCGATTGATCTGTCCGCGTCCCGAATTTCGACAAATTTGCCTATCTTTACGCTCCGTAAACGAAATTCAAAACATTCCTGATATGAAAAACGACACGCAGATTTTCGATCTGATCTCCGACGAACGCAAACGCCAGATGCGCGGCATCGAACTGATCGCTTCGGAAAATTTCGTCAGCGACCAGGTCATGGCGGCCATGGGATCGGTCCTGACCAACAAATACGCCGAAGGCTATCCCGCAGCGCGCTACTACGGCGGCTGCGAGGTGGTCGACAAGGTCGAGTCGCTGGCCATCGAGCGCATCTGCCGCCTCTACGGCGCCGAGTACGCCAACGTGCAGCCGCACTCCGGCGCACAGGCCAACATGGCCGTATTCTTCGCCTGCATGCAGCCCGGCGACACGTTCATGGGGCTCGACCTGGCGCACGGCGGCCACCTCTCGCACGGTTCGCCGGTCAACATGTCGGGCAAGTATTTCAAGGCCGTGGGCTACCGGCTCGACGAGGCGACCGGCACGATCGACTACGACGCCATGGAGCGCCTCGCGCTCGAATGCCGTCCGAAGCTGATCGTGGGCGGCGCATCGGCCTATTCGCGCGAGTGGGACTACGCGCGCATGCGCAGCATCGCCGACAAGGTGGGCGCGCTGCTCATGGTCGACATGGCCCACACGGCAGGACTGATCGCCGCCGGGCTGCTGGACAACCCCGTGAAGTACGCCCACATCGTCACCTCGACGACGCACAAGACCCTGCGCGGACCGCGCGGCGGCATCATCCTCATGGGCAAGGATTTCGAGAATCCGTGGGGCCAGACCACGCCGAAGGGCGCCGTGAAGATGATGTCGCAGATTCTCAACTCGGCCGTCTTCCCCGGCATCCAGGGCGGGCCGCTCGAGCACGTGATCGCCGCGAAGGCCGTCGCCTTCGGCGAGGCGCTCGAACCGGAATACAGGGAATATCAGATGCAGGTGCAGAAGAACGCCCGGGCGATGGCCGAAGCCTTCGTGAAGCGGGGCTACAAGATCGTCTCGGACGGCACGGACAACCACCTCATGCTGGTCGATCTGCGCACGAAGTTCCCCGAGCTGACGGGCAAGCTGGCCGAGAGATGCCTGGTTGCGGCCGACATCACCACCAACAAGAACATGGTGCCGTTCGACAGCCGTTCGCCCTTCCAGACCTCGGGTCTGCGGTTCGGCACGCCCGCCATCACCACGCGCGGCCTGAAGGAGGACAAGATGGACGCCATCGTCGCGCTGATCGACCGCGTGCTGTGCGATCCGGAGAACGAAGAGAACATCGCGGCCGTCCGCGCCGAAGTGAACGCCATGATGGCGGAGTACCCGCTCTTCGCCTGGTAATCCCGCGCGGAGTATGGAAGAGATCATCGATTTTTTCCGCCGGCTGAGCGCCAACAACGAGCGCGAATGGTTCGATGCGCACCGCAGCGAATGGACCCGCGTGCGGGGATTGGCGGCGGATCTGGCCGCACGGCTGATCGAAGGGGTGGGGACGTTCGACCCGACGGTGCGCGGGCTCCGGGTGCAGGACTGCACTTACCGGATCGCCCGCGACACGCGCTTCTCGGCGGACAAAAGCCCCTACAAGACCTGGCTCGGCATCTTCGTGGCGCCGCACGGCAAGAAATCGGGCTACGCGGGCTACTATCTCCACATCGCGCCCGAACCCGATCCGCTCGTGGGCGGACACATGCTCATCTCGGGCATCTACTGCCCCGAGCGCACGCTGCTGCGGTCGGTCCGCGAGGAGATTCTGGACAACGGCGCGGAGATGGTCGCGGCCATCCGGGCCGCCGACGGGTTCCGGCTCAATACGGACAACAAGCTCCGGCGCGTGCCGGCGGGCTTTCCGGCCGACAGCCCCTATGCCGAACTGCTGAAACACAAGGACTGGTGCATCGAAAAGCCGGTCGACGAGGCGTTTCTGCTCTCCGACGACTTCGTGGAGCGCGCCGTCGAAGAGTTCCGCCGTACGCACCGGTTCATCGAGCTGCTAAACCGCGCCGTACAGTATGCCTACGAAGAGATGATGTAGCGGCCGCCCTCCCGCGGGCTTCCGGGCGGCCCGCACACGCCGTCCGGACCGCGGGGCGCGGCTGAAAACCAAGAAACCATGAAGAAGACCTTATTCGATCTCGGAGTCGCGCTGAGCGTCGTGCTCGCCGCCGGATGCTCCGACCGCACCGCTCCCGTCCAGTCGCGGCTCGACTGGAGCGAACCCCTCTTCAGCGAGGAGACACCCGATTCGCTCTGGCGCGATGTCGCCGGGACGCAGGCCGCTTTCGGCTCGATCGACGAACGCTACGCCCGCCCGCGGCCCTACGAAGGCGCGGTCGTCGGGCATGCGGCGCTCACCGGCTGGCGCGGCGAACGCGTCTCGGCCCAGGCGGTCGTTTGGAGCTCGGAAGGGGCGGAGAACCTGCGCTGCACGGTGGGCGATTTCGTGGCCACGGACGGTACGCGGCTCGAAAGGGCCGGCCGCGCACGCTTCGTCAACTACGTGCTGGCCGACGATTTCGATCCGTCGCGCCCCTGCGGCGAACGGCCCGCGGACAATCCCGTGCGGCTCGCGGCCGATCTGCTGGACGAGGCGGAGACGTCGCATGTCGCCGCACGCACGCTGCGCCCCGTGTGGATCACGGTCGACATTCCCCGGGAGGCGCGTGCCGGCTCGTACCGGGCCGAGGTGTCGCTGCGCGCCGACGGCGGGTTCGAGCAGCGGCTGCAGCTCGATCTGGAGGTGATCGACCGCGTGCTGCCGCCCGCCGCGGAGTGGGACTACCACCTCGACCTGTGGCAGCATCCGTCGGCCGTCGCCGACATCGAAGGGCTGGAGATGTGGAGCGACGACCATTTCCGCGCGATGGAACCCACCATGCGCATGCTGGCCGCCGCCGGCCAGAAGGTCATCACAGCCACGCTGAACAAGGATCCGTGGAACTGCCAGACGGAATACCCCTATGCGGACATGATCGTCTGGACGCGGCTCGCGGACGGGAGCTGGGAGTACGACTTCACGGTGTTCGACCGCTGGGTGGAGTACATGACGGCGCTGGGCGTCGACAAGGCGATCAACTGCTACTCGCTGCTGCCGTGGAACAACGAGTTGCACTACGTGGACGATGTCACGGGCGAGACGGTCGACGTCGTCGCGGCCCCCACGACCCCGCAGTTCCGCGAGATGTGGGCGCCGTTCCTCACTGCCTTCTCGCAGCACCTGCGCGAGAAGGGGTGGCTCGAACGGACGAATATCGCGATGGACGAACGCTCGGACGCGGACATGGCCGCCGCCGTGGGGCTGCTCGGCGAAGCGGCGCCCGAACTGGGCATCGCACTGGCCGACAACAGCTTCATATTCCGCAAGTATCCGCATATCAAGGATATGTGCGTGAGCATCTTCGCCGACATGGACCTCCGCGAGATCGACCTTCGGCGCGCCGAAGGCAAAACCACGACCTACTACGTCTGCTGCTCGTCGGGGTTCCCCAACACCTATACCACCTCCGATCCGCTGGAGGCCGTGTTCCTCAGCTGGTTCGCGCTGGCCCGCGGCTACGACGGATTTCTCCGCTGGTCCTACAACGCCTGGACGGCCGATCCCGTGCGCGACACCCGTTTCCGCACGTGGGCGGCAGGAGACACCTACATGGTCTATCCCGAGGGCCGCTCCTCGATCCGTTTCGAACGGCTCGTCGAGGGCATCCAGGATTGGGAGAAGGTGCAACTGCTCCGCCGCGAATGGAGGTCGTCCCGCAGCAGCGAGGATGCGGAACGTTTGCGCCGGCTCGACGAGGCGGTCGCCCGGTTCGGCACCCTGCTGCCTTACGACGGGTGGCGCCGCGATCTGAACGACGCCAAACGGCTCGTCAACGAACTTTCACGATAGTCCGGCATCGTTTCGAGAGCCGAACCGAACCCGGGAAAAGCGCTTTACGCTCCGCCGTAAAAAAGTGTCCGACTTTTCAGTCGGACACTTTTTTTGCGCGGCACGGTCATCTCCGTCCGAATCCGGGAAACCCTGGGTGAAATACCGAAAGGGCTCCGCTCCATCCGTATGCAAACACGCCCGGTCCTGTCGCGGGCCGGGCGTGTCGCGAATGAATTTCCCCGCCTATTCCGCCTCGGCGAAATACTTGTAGAACAGCGGAATGGTCTCGAGGCCCCGGTAGAACTGATCCAGCCCGTAGCTCTCGTTGGGCGAGTGGATCGCATCCTCTGCGAGGCCGAAGCCCATCAACAGCGACTTGATGCCCAGGATCGACTCAAACCCGCTGATGACGGGGATCGAACCGCCCGAATAGAAGGGCAGGGGCTTCTTGCCGAAAGTCTCCTCGATCGCCTTTTCCGCCGCCTTGTAGGCCGGCATGTCGGTCGGCGCCACGTAGGGCATGCCGCCGTGCAGAGCCCGCACCTCGACCTTCACGCTGGCCGGCGCGACGGCACGGAAATGCTTCTCGAACAGCTCGCTGATCTTGCGGTAATCCTGATTGGGAACCAGCCGCATGGAGATCTTGGCCGAGGCCTTCGACGGGATCACCGTCTTCGTCCCCTCGCCGATGTATCCGCCCCAGATGCCGTTCACGTCGAGCGACGGCCGCACGCCCGTGCGTTCGAGGGTCGTATAGCCCGCTTCGCCCTCCACGTCGCCGATCGACAGGGAGCGCTTGTAGGCCTCCGCATCGAACGGCGCCCGGTTGAAGGCTTCGCGCTCGGCGGGCGTAAGTTCGCGCACGTCGTCGTAGAAGCCCGGGATCGTCACCCGCCCGTCGCGGTCAATCAGCCCCGCCACCAGACGGGCCAGCACGTTCGCCGGATTGGCCACGGCACCGCCGAAGAGGCCCGAATGGAGATCCTTGTCCGGTCCCGTCACTTCGACCTCCATGTAAGCCAATCCGCGCAACCCGCACGTAATCGAGGGTGTATCCATCGAAATCATCGACGTGTCGGACACCAGGATGATGTCCGCCGCCAACAGCTGCCTGTGCTCGCGGCAGAAGTCGTAGAGATGTTCCGAACCGATCTCCTCCTCGCCCTCGAGCATGAATTTCACGTTGCAGGGCAGCGTTCCGGTGGCGCACATCGCCTCGAACGCCTTGGCGTGCATCCACAGCTGCCCCTTGTCGTCGTCGGCTCCGCGCCCCCGAATGCGTCCGTTCTCGATCACGGGTTCGAACGGGTCGGTGTGCCACTCCTCGCGCGGATCGACCGGCATCACGTCGTAGTGGCCGTAGACCAGCACCGTCCGGGCGGAGGGATCGACGATCTTCTCCGCATAGACGACCGGATTGCCGGCCGTGGGCATCACCTCGGCCCGGTCCGCACCCGCCTCGACGAGCGCCGCAGCCAGAAACTCGGCGCAGCGCTGCATGTCGGGCCGGTGCTCGGACTGCGCACTGATGGAAGGGATGCGCAACAGATCGAACAACTCGTTGACAAATCGTTCCTTATTGGCCTCTATGTAATTCTTAGCTTCAGTCATGGATCGATGATTTTTCGCGTTCTACAAACCGCAGATCTGCCGGATTTCGCCGATGAACCGCTGCGCGAGCGCATCGGCCTCGGCCGGCGATTTGGCCTCGGTATAGACCCGGATGATCGGCTCCGTATTCGACTTGCGGAGATGGACCCAACTCTCGGCGAAATCGATCTTCACACCGTCTATATCGTTCACCTTCTCACCGGCATAGTGCTGTTTCACCTCGCGCAGCACTTTATCCACGTCGATCGCGGGCGTGAGCTGGATCTTGTTCTTCGAGGCGAAATAGGATGGGTAGGTGGCGCGCAGCGCGGTCATCGTCAGTCCCTTTTTCGCCAGATAGGTCAGGAAGAGCGCCGTACCCACCAGCGCATCGCGCCCGTAGTGCAGCTCGGGATAGATCACGCCGCCGTTGCCTTCGCCGCCGATCACGGCCCCGACCTCCTTCATCTTGGCCACCACGTTCACCTCGCCCACGGCCGAAGCGGCGTACGTGCCGCCGTGGCGCTCCGTCACATCGCGCAGGGCGCGCGACGACGAGAGGTTCGAGACGGTATTGCCGCCCGGACGCATCGACAGGATGTAGTCGGCCACAGCCACCAGCGTATACTCCTCGACGAACATCGACCCGTCCTCCGAGACGAACGCAAGCCGGTCGACGTCGGGATCGACCACGATGCCCAGGTCGGCCTTCTCGCGGACGATGACCTCCGAAATCTCGGTCAGGTTCTCGGGCAGCGGTTCGGGATTGTGGGCGAATTCGCCCGTAGGCGCGCAGTTCAGCTCCACGACCTCGCAGCCCAGGCGGCGCAGCAGCTCCGGCATAACGATGCCGCCCACGGAGTTCACGGCGTCCACCACGACCTTGAAGCCCCGTTTGCGCACGGCTTCGGCATCCACCTCCGGCAGCGCCAGCACCTGCTCGATATGGCGTTCGTTGAACAGCTCGCGCGAACGCACCTTGCCGATCGCATCGATCGCGGGGAAGTCGAAATCGGACGATTCGGCCAGCGCCAGGACCCGCTTGCCCTCGGCGTCGTTCAGGAATTCGCCCTCGGCGTTGAGCAGTTTCAGCGCGTTCCACTGCCGCGGATTGTGCGACGCGGTGATGATGATGCCGCCGTCGGCCCGGTGGGTGATGACGGCCATCTCCGTCCCGGGCGTGGTGCAGAGCCCCACGTTGATCACGTCGGCGCCGCAGCCCAGCAGGGTGCCTTCGACCAGGTCGGCGACCATTTCGCCCGAAATACGGGCGTCGCGGCCCACGACAATGGTAAGTTTTTTGCCGGGATTGCGTTCGGCGATCAGCCGCACGTAGGCCGTAGTGAATTTCACGACGTCGAGCGGCGTGAGGTTCTCTCCGGCCGATCCGCCGATCGTCCCGCGAATGCCCGAAATGGATTTGATAAGTGTCATATGCGAGATGGTTTTGATTGAAAATCGATTCATCGGACCGATGAAATTATCGGTTCGATTGTTTTGTAATTCGAGGTAAATATATTACTTTTATGCCAATTATTTCCAAAAAAACGAAAAATATGAGAACGATTCCCGCTTCAGAGTTGATAATCAACGACGACGGTTCCGTCTTCCATCTGCACCTGCGCCCCGAGCAGCTGGCCGATACCGTGATCCTGGTCGGCGACCCCGGCCGCGTGGCCCTGGTGGCGGAGTATTTCGACACGCGGGAATGCTCGGTCTCCAACCGCGAGTTCAACACGGTGACCGGCACCTACAAGGGAAAGCGCATCTCGGTGCTCTCCACGGGCATCGGCATCGGCAACATCGACATTTCGGTGACCGAGCTCGATGCGCTGGCCAATGTCGACTTCGCGACGCGGCAGCAGAAACCCGAGCACAGGCAGCTCACGCTGCTGCGCCTGGGCACGTCGGGCGCCATCCAGCCGGACATCGCGGTAGGGGAGTTCGTTTTCGCCCGCACGTCGGTCGGATTCGACGGGCTGCTGAGCTACTACAAGGGGCGCGACACGGTGTGCGACCTGGCGCTGGAGGAGGCTTTCGTGAAACATACGGGCTGGTACGAGAAGATGCCCCGGCCCTATTTCATCGATGCGGACCGGACGCTGTTCGAGCATTTCCGCGACGTCACGCGCGAGGGCATGACCATCGCCGCGCCGGGCTTCTACGCGCCGCAGGGGCGCTGGGTGCGGCTGGAGCCGCACGATCCGCAGCTCAACGCGAAGATCGAATCGTTCGAATTCGGCGGACGGCGCATCACCAACTTCGAAATGGAGGGTTCGGCACTGGCCGGGCTCGCCGCGCTGATGGGCCACCGGGCGGCTACGATCTGCACGATCATCGCCCAGCGCATCGCGCTCGACGCCTGCACGGACTACAAGCCCTTCGTGCGCAGAATGATCGAAACGGCGCTCGACAAGCTGGCCGCGCTCTGACCGGCCCCACGGGCGCAGAACGGACAATCACACAACGGATACAACATAACAGATATAAATAGTAAAGAGATGAAATTCACAGTATCGAGTTCCGCCCTCCTGTCGCTTCTGGCGACAACGGGCAAGGTCATCAGCAACAAGAATACGCTGCCCATCCTCGACTACTTCCTCATGGAGCTCGAGGGCAACACGCTCCGCGTCACGACCTCCGACCTGGAGACCACGCTCATCGGCCAGATTACGGTCGACAACGTCGAGAGCGAGGGTACGATCGCCGCACCGGCCAAACTGATGCTCGACTCGCTGAAGGAGTTCTCTGAGCTGCCGCTGACGATCGACGTCAACGACAAGAACTGGGAGATCCGCATCAACTGGAAGAGCGGCTCGCTGTCGATCCCCGGCGCCAGCGCCGTGAGCTATCCCGCCGTGCCGCAGCTGAGCGCCGAGAAGAAGGAGCTGACGCTGGACGTGGACCTGCTGGTCAACGGCATCAACAAGACCATTTTCGCCACGGCCGACGACGAGCTGCGCCCCGTCATGAACGGCATCTTCATCAATATCGCCCCCGAGGCGCTGACGTTCGTCGGAACCGATGCGCACAAGCTGGTGAAATACGAATCGGAGACCGCGACCGAAGTCAACGCATCGTTCATCCTGCCCAAGAAACCGGCCAACCTGCTCAAATCGGTGCTCCTGAAGGAGGAGGACGCTATCGGCGTGAGCTTCGACTCGAAGAACGCCGTGTTCCGGCTCAAGAGCCATACGCTCGTCTGCCGGCTGATCGAGGGCAACTACCCGAACTACAACGCCGTCATCCCGGCCAACAACCCCAACAAGGTGCTGGTGGACCGCGTGGAGCTGGTCAACGGCATCAAGCGCGTGGCCGTATGTTCGAATCCGACGACCAACCTCATCCGCATGGACATCGCCGACAACAAGATCGATCTGACGGCGCAGGACATCGACTTCTCCGTTTCGGCCAATGAAACGATCGCCTGCAGCTACGACGGCCAGCCCATCACCATCGGGTTCAAGTCGACGTTCCTGGTGGAGATCCTCTCCAACATGGATACGCCGACCGTAGTGGTCGAACTGGCCGATTCGACGCGCGCCGGCGTCTTCAAACCCGTCTACGACGACAAGCAGACCAGCGCCACGCTCATGCTGCTGATGCCCATGATGATCAACGCATAGACGAATGCAATGAAGCTGAACCTCAAACGACCGATCATATTTTTCGATCTGGAGACCACGGGCGTCGACCCCGCCAAGGACCGCATCGTCGAAATCTCGATGGTCAAGGTGATGCCCGACGGCGAAGAGATCGTCAAGACCCGCAAGATCAACCCGGGGATGCATATTCCGGAGGAGTCCACGGCCATCCACGGCATTACGGATGCCGACGTCGCCGATGCGCCTTCGTTCGCCCAGGTGGCCAAGTCGCTGGCGCAGTTCGTCCAGGGCTGCGACTTCGGCGGGTTCAACTCCAACCGCTTCGACCTGCCTCTGCTGGTCGAGGAGTTCATGCGCGCGGGCGTGGAGGTGGACTTCAAGCGGCGGAAATTCATCGACGTGCAGAACATCTTCCACAAGAAGGAGCAGCGGACGCTGGTCGCCGCCTACAAGTTCTATTGCGACAAGGACCTCACCGAGGCCCACTCGGCCGAGGCCGATACGCGGGCGACCTACGAGGTGCTTAAGGCGCAGCTGGACCGCTATCCCGACCTGGAGAACGACATCGACGCGCTGGCCGACTATTCGGCGCGCGGCGAAACGGTGGACTACGCCGGCCGCATCGTCTACAACGACAAGGGCGAGGAGGTCTTCTCGTTCGGCAAATACAAGGGCCGGCGCGTAGAGGAGATCTTCCAGCTGGAGCCGAGCTATTACAGCTGGATGATGAACGGCGATTTCCCGCTCTACACCAAAAAGGTCATCACCGAAATCCGGTTCAGGACGAGAAACAAGTGACCGCGATGAAACGAATCTGTGCCATAGCCGTGCTGTTGTGCTGGGCGGCGAGTGCGTTCGCCGTGCGGAAATCCTCGACGATCGTCTACATCGACGGCGCGAAATACTACATCCACACCGTCCTGCCCGGCGAGACGCTCTACGGACTCTCCAAAACGTACGGAGTGGGCGAGCAGGCGATCCGGGCGCACAATCCCGGCCTGGCCGACGGACTGAAAGCCGATGCCAGAGTCAAGATTCCGTTCGTCGCGGAGAGCGCCTCGGTGCTTCCGGAGCGGAAGCTGAAGAAGACCTTCGACATGCACTACGTGGTCCGGGGCGAAACGCTTTACGGCATCTCGCGGCGCTATGCCATCGCGATACCGACGCTGATGGAGGACAATCCGAACCTCGATCCGGCGCAGCTGAAGCCGGGCCAGCGGATCCTCGTGCGCAAGAAACAGATCGGCAAGGAGCCCGAACACGAGGCGCGCGCCGCCTGGGAGGAGTACCGCAACACGCTCAACAGCGTGGCGGAGCAGGGCACCGCCTATTATATCGTGCAGCCGGGCGACACGTTCTATGCGCTGTCGCACCGCTACGAAATCAGCGAAGCCGAACTCTCGGCGTTGAACGACGGACTGCAGGCCGCCGATCTGAAAGCCGGCGCCCTGCTCAAGGTGCCGAGCGTAGGCACCGCGGAGTCCGAAGCGGACGACGCCTGCGACACGCTGCGGCAGGTTCCCGCCGAGCCGCGCGACACGGTCCGCGAGATCGTCTTCCGAGCGCTTCCGCCGAACGAGACGCTGCGTGTGGCCCTGCTGCTGCCCGTGGAGGCGAAAGAGGGGGCCAATGCCAACTATCTGGAGTTCTACCAGGGATTTCTGCTGGGAATCGACAGCGTCAGGAACCGCTACGGCCACTCGGTCGACGTGACGCTCTTCAATACGCGGCACGACCTGCAGACGGTGGAGGAGATCGTGGCGACGCCCGAGTTCCGACGCTCGAATCTCATCGTAGGCCCCGTCTACGAGGAACTGCTGCCGCCCGTGCTGGCATATGCCGAGGAGCACGAAATCCCGGTCGTCTCTCCGCTGGCGCGGCTGACGCAGACCAACAGCGATGCCGTATTCCAGCTTTCGCCCGATGCCGGACGCAAATACGAAAAGGAGGCGGAACTCGTCGGCTCCGACCGTCGGGTGACGCTCATCTATACGGAAAACACAGACCGCGAATTCGAACGGGAGGTGCTCGACCTGCTGGGCGACACGCCCTATGCGCGCCACACCTACAAGTTCCAGCATCCGTCGGTCCGCAGCGCCGAGGGCGGTCCGGGCGATCTGACGCCGCTGCTGAAAGGGGAGGAGGAGAAACTCTTCGTCGTCATGGCGGACAACGAGATCGACGTGGACCGGATTCTGGTCTCGCTGGCCTCGGCCCATGCCGGGCTGACGGGCCGTGGGCTTCCGGTCTCCCGCTTCACGGTGCTGGGCAACACCCGCTGGAACCGCTACAACAACATCGACCGGACGATGTTCTTCAAAAACCGCGTCGTCTTCACCTCGACCTATCACGCCAAGCGCGACAGCGAGGCGGTCCGCCGTTTCGACAGCGCCTATATCCGGGCCTTCGGAACCCTGCCGACCCTCTACTCCTATCGGGGATACGACACGGCGGCGATCTTCGGACCGGGAATGTTCGCGGACATCGAATACGATATGGAGGGACGCCGTTATCAGCCGCTGCAGACCGCCTACCTCTTCGAACTGGAGCAGACGCCCCGGCGCCTCCACGTCAACCGCAACTGGACCCGGGTAAACTACAACAGCGACTTTACGGTCACGCTCGAATAGGCGGCCGGTCCGCATCCGCAGGCTGATGCGGACGAAGAAAAAGACGAACCACAGGCTATGGGGAACATCACCAACGGAATACCCGAAAAGACGATCGAGCGGCTCAGCGAATACCGCCGTACGCTGCTGGCCAGCCACAAGCAGGGCATTACCCACATCTTTTCGCACGTACTGGCCGGCATCCACGGAATCACGGCCGTGCAGGTGCGCCGCGACCTGATGCTGATCGGCTTCTCGAGCGACACGAAAAAGGGCTACGACGTGCAGGTGCTGATCGACTACATCAGCCGCATCCTCGACAGCCCCTCGCCGATGAACATCGCCGTGCTGGGCATGGGCCATCTGGGACAGGCCATCACGAAATATTTCAACGGCAAAGGGCTCAAGCTGAAGATCACGGCCGCCTTCGACGTCGATCCGCTGAAGGTGGGCACGACCATCGACGGAATCCCGTGCTACCACATGGAACAGTTCGAGCGGATCGTCGAAGAGCAGGAGATCGGCATCGTCATCGTCTCGTCGCCCACGAAGGTGGCTCCGTCGCTCGTCGTGCCGATCATCAACGCCGGCATCAAGGGGGTGCTGAACTTCACCTCCACGCCGCTCAACTTCCCGCAGGGCATCGTCGTGGAGAACTACGACATCACCACGCTGCTCGAGAAGGTGGCCTATTTCGTCAAGGAGAACGAAGAGGGGAGCAATCCTGGAAACGCCTGATAGGATGGATACTTTCCGAGGTTTCGAATCCCTGCCGCGCTTCGAGCGTCCGGTCGTCACGGTCGGATCGTTCGACGGCATCCACCGCGGCCACCGCGCGCTGCTCGACACGCTCCGGCGCGAAGCGGCCGCCCTGGCGGGCGAAAGCGTCGTACTGACGTTCGAGCCCCATCCCCGCATTACGCTGGGGCGGAGCGAAGGGCTGCGCCTGCTCAACACGCTCGCGGAGAAACGCTACCTGCTGGAACGGAGCGGAATCGACCACCTGCTCGTCGTCACGTTCGACGAGGCCTTCAGCCGCTTGTCGCCCTACGAGTTCGTGCAGCATTGCCTGATCGGAAAGCTCGGGGCCGCGGCGCTGATCGTCGGCTACGACCACCGGTTCGGCCGCGGAAACGAAGGAAATCACGACTTTCTCAACCGGCAGCAGTTCCCGCTTCGCATCGTCGAGGTGCCCGAGTGCGGCGTGGACGCCGCAAAGGTAAGCTCCACGGTGGTGCGCCGTCTGATCGCACAGGGCGAGATGGCGCAGGCCGAACGGCTGCTCGGACATCCCTATCCGGTCGCGGGCACGGTCCGCGGCGGGGTCATCCGCCCCGATCCGCTAAAACTGCTCCCTCCGGCCGGATCATACGCCGTACGAATCGGCGGCGCACCCTGCGTCGCGGAGATCGCTTCGGACGGCGCCATTCGCATTCACCCGCACTTGCCCGACGGCGAAGTGCTCCTAACATTTCAACCATGCTGACCCACGACTGTTCGATCCGGGTGTGGTACAAACACACCGACCAGATGGCCATCTGCCACCATTCCAACTACATCTGCTACTACGAAGCCGCCCGTTCGGAGTTTCTCCGGGCCCTGGGCATGTCGTTCGCCGAGGTCGAGCGGCGCGGCATCATGATGCCCATTCTGGAGGTGCAGTCCAAATACCGCAAACCGGCCTACTACGACGAACTGCTCACCGTGCGGATCATCCTGCGCGAACTGCCGACCACACGGATCAACTTCTTCTACGAGATCTACAACGAACGCGGCAAACTGATCAATACGGGCATGACGCAGCTGGGATTCATCCACAGCGACACGCGCCGTCCGTGCCGCTGCCCGGAGTGGTATCTCGACCTGCTCCGCAGCCGCTGGACGGAGTAGAGGACGTCCGCACCCTTGTGTCAAACCCAAACATTCGAGCCATGAACCCGCAAACTTCCGTTTCTCCCGCCGCTCCCGGCAGACCGTCGAGCGGCGTGCCCGCCGTATTTTTCTTCCTGCCCCTGGTGGGCCTCGCGATTTCTTTTGTCTGCAACATCGTCACGACCTTCTTCACATCGGGCGCAATTGAGTTCGGCGCACAATTATCCATGATGACAGCCATCAACCTGCCGATTTTTATCGGTGCCCTGCTGATCGGCCTCGACGGGATGAAAGACTGGCGCCGAACCGGCGTGCTGTTGATTGCGACGAGCGTATTGCTGTCGTTCGGAGTTCATGTATTGACTGAACTCGCACGGCCGAAAGTCGAACTGCAGACCTATTTAATCATGGTAATGGTATTCAATGCCTGTGTAAGCTTAGTGAGTCTGGCCGGTTCGATTCTGCTGATCGTCAACAAAAAAGGCGGAAGCCCGCTCGTGCGGGTGAGCGGCCTGCTGTTTTTGTGCGAAATCCTCTTCACGTGGGGAGCCAGTTTTGTCATCGGCTGGATAGCTTCCGGGATTGCCGATTCGCTGGAAATGGATACGAGCACCTGCCACCGGTACCTTTGGCTCGGACGGACACTGATCCAATTGGGACTCCAGGCAATCGCCTGGATCACCCTGGCGATAGGCGTCATCCGGGAGCGTTCGGCCGCCGGAGCGTAACCTCGGCGCTGCACACAGCACACAGCACACAGCACACAGCGCGCGGCCGTCCGCCGTTTCCCTGCACGGCCGCACATCGCAAAACGAGCGGGACAACTTTCGGTTGTCCCGCTCGTTCGCATTCGCAGGCGACGTCCGCCTTTAGGGGATTTACTTCCCGATCAGCGAGATCGACCGCTGGATGAACTCGGTCAGGTTCTTGCCCTTGAGCAGGCCGTTCGAGAGCAGCGCCAGGTCGATGATCTGCTTGACCAGCTTGTTCTCCGCACCGATTGCGGTCAGCCGCTGATTGCGCTCGTCGCGCAGGGTCACCACCTTCTTCGACAGCTCCTCGCGCATCGATTTCTCCTCGGCGGTCAGCTCCTCCTCCTTCTTATTCTTCACCACCTCGTCGAATCGCTTCTCCTCGGCCACGGCCGCATCGATCTTCTTGGTGATCGACTTCAACTTGTCGCCGTAGCTCTTCTCCACGTCGGCCAGGATGTCGATGACGATGGGGTGGTTGCCGTTCACGGCGATGGTGAAGTTATCGGGCATCTGGCCGTAGAACTGGCTCATGCCGCCGCCGCTCGTCTGCGCCATCTCCTTCATGCGGCGCATGAATTCGTTCTGCGTGATGACCACGGGCGCCGCATCGGGAGCCATCGCCTCGAACGAGATGTGGTAGTTGACCTTCTCCTCTTTGGGCATCTGGCTCTCGAACACCGGACGCAGCAGCTCCTGCTGCGCTTCGGTGAGCGACATCTTCAGCGCATCCTCCTTCGGGATGAGCTTGTCCACCACGTCGCTGTCGATGCGGGCGAAACGGCAATCCTTGTGTTTCGATTCGAACCAGCCGATGTAGTGGTTGTCCAGCTGTCCGTCCATCACCAGCACGTCGTAGCCCTTGGCTCGGGCCGCCGCGACGAACGACTCCTTCTCCACCGGATCGTCCACGTAGAGATAGACCACCGATTTGTTCTTGTCGGTCTGATTGCCCTTGACCAGCTCCTCGTACTCCTTGGCCGTGAAATACTTGCCGTCGACGTTTTTCCACAGCATGAAGTTCCCGGCCTTTTCGGCGAACTTTTCGTCGGTGAGGATGCCGTATTCGATGAAGATCTTCAGATCGTCCCACTTCTGCTCGTAGTCGGGGCGCATCGTCGTGAAGAGTTCGTTGAGCCGGTCGGCCACCTTGCGGGTGATGTAGCTCGAAATCTTCTTGACGTTCGTATCGCTCTGCAAATAGCTGCGCGACACGTTGAGCGGAATGTCCGGCGAGTCGATGACGCCGTGGAGCAGCGTCAGGTACTCCGGCACGATGCCCTCGACCTGGTCGGTCACGTAGACCTGGTTCGAATAAAGCTGGATGCGGTTCTTCTGGATCTCGAAATTGTTGTGGATCTTCGGGAAGTAGAGAATACCGGTCAGATGGAACGGATAGTCGATGTTCAGATGGATATAGAAGAGCGGATCGTCGCTCACGGGGTAGAGCTCGCGGTAGAACTCCCTGTACTGCTCCTCGGTGATGTCGGCCGGCTTGCGCGTCCAGAGCGGATCGACGTCGTTGACGACATTGTCCTTGTCCGTATCGACATACTTGCCGTCCTTCCACTCCTTCACCTTCCCGAAGGCGATGGGCACGGGCAGGAACCGGCAGTACTTCTTCAGCAGCCCCTCGATCTTCGCCTCGTCGGCATATTCGAGCGCATCCTCCGACAGATGCAGCACGATGGTCGTGCCGCGGTCGTGCGCCTCGTCCGTCTCCTCCATCTCGAACTCGGGCGTGCCCGTGCAGCTCCAATGCACGGTCTTCGCCCCCTCGCGGAACGAACGGGTGACGATCTCGACCTTGTCCGACACCATGAAGGCCGAATAGAATCCCAGGCCGAAATGGCCGATGATCGCCTGGTCCTTGTACTTCTCCATGAACTCCTCGGCGCCCGAGAAGGCGATCTGGTTGATGTACCGGTCCACCTCCTCGGCCGTCATGCCGACGCCGCGGTCGGTCACGGTGAGCGTCCGGGCCTCCTTGTCGACGGCCACGCGGATCGTGAGGTCGCCCAATTCACCCTTGGCCTCGCCGATCGAAGAGAGGGTCTTCAGCTTCTGGGTAGCATCCACGGCGTTCGAGATCAGCTCGCGCAGGAAGATCTCGTGGTCCGAGTAGAGGAATTTCTTGATGACGGGAAAGATATTTTCCGTCGTAACTCCGATTTTTCCGTTTTTCATAATGGTATTGTATGTATTTTTTCGGTTCGTCCGTTTCGGCGGAAACGAACAAACGGTGTGCCAGCGCTTTTTTTCTGACATTCTGTCAGTCCGGCCTGCCAATCCGCCCGTCGGCGGCCCGCGTCCGGCAACGAAAAGAGGCGGCCCTTTCGCGGGTCGCCTCTTCGCCGGCTATCGGACATACAGCCGGAACTTCATGCTCCACTTGCCTCCGGGCGGAATCGACCGGAAGCCGGCAGCGGCCGGATCGGGCGCATTCGGCGCATTGGTGATCCACGACTGCGGCTCGGGGCAGCAGTAGGGCACCGTGCCGCCGTTGTTCCAGATCGTCCAGCAGACCGTGCGGTCGTCGACCTCGTAGAAAGTCCGCACGCCCGTACGCCGGTTCTCGACCAGCGCACCGCGGAAAGGCTCGCCGTCGACCGTGATTTCGCGCACGGTGAAGGCCGCTTCGATCGGTTCGCACGCCGTGACCTGCAACCCGCCGTCGCGCAGCGCGGCGAAACGCTCCGACAGGGGCAGCAGCCGGCCCGTCGGGAGTTTGCGGGCATTCATCTCCACCTGTTCGCCCACGGCCGCACGCATCGCATAGTCCGACGCCTCGCCTCCGGCGAAAGGAATGCGCAGCGGCGTGTGGAACCCGACGCCCACGGGCATCGGCGCCCGGCTCTTGTTGCCGAACATCACCTCCACCTCCAGTCCCGAGGCGGTCAGGCGGTAGATCATCTTGCACTTGAATTCGTGCGGAAAGTCCCGGAACACCGCATCGTTGGCCGCATTCGAATAGTAGCGGCACTCCACCAGCACCTCCTCGTCGGTCTCAAGCGCCTTCGACACCGCGAACGGCTGGCTTTTCAGCACGCCGTGGTGGTAGTTGTTCTCCACCGGAATCGTGATGGGGAAGCGGTAGCTCCGCCCGTCGAACTCGTAGCGTCCGTCCTCGATGCGGTTGGGCGGAAAGAGCAGCGGCAGTCCGAAGACATGCGGACGCCGGCGGAACTCCTCCACCTCGTCGTCCGCGGGCGACCGCAGGATCTCGGCGCCCAGCCGGTCGTTGGACAACCGGATGAGGTTGGCTCCCATTTCGGGCACGACGACAGCCGTATAGTCCCCCTTGGAGAACTCCACGACCGTAAATCCGTGCCACTCGCGTCTGCGCAGCATCGCCTACAGCAGGTTTTCGATCTTCGCCTTCAGCACCTCCTTCGACACGGCGCCGACCTGCTTGTCGACCGTCTGGCCGTTCTTGATGAAGACGATGGTCGGGATGTTGCGCACGCCGTAGCGGGCAACGATCTCGTCGTTGTCCTCCACGTCGCACTTGCCGATCAGCACCTTGCCTTCGTATTCGGCGGCCAGTTCATCGACCACCGGGGCGATCATGCGGCACGGACCGCACCATTCGGCCCAAAAATCGATAACGACCGGCAGCTGCGATGCCAGCACCTCCTCGTAGTTCTCCTTCGTGATAGCTAAAGCCATGATTTCTGAAATTAATTGGTTTATAATGTGTCAACTGATTGTATACTGAATCCCGTATTCGTCCAAAAACGATACCAGCGGCTGATCGAGGCTCACCTTCCGGCTCTTCGAGAAGAGGTTGAGCGCCACCTGCGCCTCGCGGTCGTAGACGTTCATGCGCAGCACCGTGGACCCCGACGACTCCCCGATCTTCTCCGTCAGCCGTGCGACCAGGTCGCGCGTCAGCTCCTCGATCGGCAGCCGGACGTGCAGCTGCTTGATCGTATCCCGCACCTCCGAGAGCTGCATCATCGATACGATCTTGAACTCCAGCTCCTTGTCGTTGTAGGGCCGCGGCTGCACCTTGCCCCGCACGAAGAGGAAGTAGTCCGCGAACATGTACTTGCGGAAATTCTCGTAGTCCTTGCCGAACAGCGCGAACTCGTGCGCCCCGTTGTAGTCCTCGAGCCGGAACTTGCCCCACGGCTTGCCCGTTTTGGTCATCAGGTTCTGCACGCTCACGACCATGCCCGCCACGGCGATCTCCTTGCCCTTGAGCGCGTCGAGGTTCTCCAGCTCCGACAGCTGCGTCTGGCACATGTGGTCGATGATGATCTTGTAGTCGTCGAGCGGATGGGCCGACAGGTAGAGTCCCACCATCTCGCGCTCCTTGGTGAGCTTTTCGAGCTGGCTCCAGTCGGCGCACGAGGGGGTCACCGGGCGCTGGATGTCCACGTGTCCGCCGCCGCCGAACAGGCTCTGCTGCGCATTGTTGCGTTCGGTCTGGAACCGCTGGCCGTAGCGCATCAGCTGCTCGATGAAGGCGATGCCGTTCGCATCGCGGGCATCGATCCCGAAGAACTTGCACCGCGCGAAGTCGACGATCGAATCGAACGCCCCCGCATAGGCCAGGTTTTCCAGACACTTGCGGTTGACCAGCGTATAGTTCACGCGCTCCACGAAATCGTAGATGTCCTTGAAAGGCCCGTTCGCCCGGCGTTCGGCGATGATGCTCTCCACGGCGGCCGCGCCCACGCCCTTCACGGCGGCCAGGCCGAACCGCACATCGCCCGAAAGGTTGGCCGAGAAGGTCTGCACCGACTCGTTTATATCGGGTCCCAGCACGCTGATGCCCATGCGCTTGCACTCGTTCATATAGAGCGTCAGCTGCTCGATGTTCGCCAGGTTTCGGCTCAGCACCGCCGCCATGTACTCCGACGGATAGTTGGCCTTGAGGTAGGCGGTCTGGTAGGCGACCCACGAATAGCACGTGGCGTGCGACTTGTTGAACGCGTAGGAGGCGAATTTCTCCCAGTCGGCCCAGATCTTCTCGAGCACCTTTCCGTCATGGCCGTTCTTGCGGCCGCCCTCGATGAACTTGGGTTTCAGGTGGTCCAGCTTGTCCTTGAGCTTCTTGCCCATCGCCTTGCGGAGCGTATCCGACTCGCCGCGGGTGAAGCCCGCCAACAGACGCGACAGCAGCATGACCTGCTCCTGGTAGACCGTGATCCCGTACGTATCCTTGAGATACTTCTCCATGATGGGGATATCGTACACGATCGGGCTGCGGCCGTGCTTGCGGGCGATGAAGTCGGGAATGTAGTCCATCGGGCCGGGCCGGTAGAGCGCGTTCATGGCGATCAGATCCTCGAAGGTCGAGGGCTGCAGCTCGCGCAGGTATTTCTGCATGCCCGCGGACTCGAACTGGAACGTCCCGACCGTGCGGCCCTCGCCGTAGAGCTTGTAGGTCGCGGGGTCGTCGATGATCGAGAAGTCGTCGATATCGATCTCCACGCCTTTGGTCTGGCGGACATTCTCCACCGCATCCTTGATGATCGAGAGGGTCTTCAGCCCCAGGAAGTCCATCTTGATGAGGCCCGTATCCTCGATCACCGAGCCTTCGTACTGCGTGACGAGCATCTTTTCGCCCGTCTCCTTGTCGTCGGCCGTCGACACCGGAACCCAGTCGGTGATGTCGTCGCGGCAGATGATCGTGCCGCAGGCATGCACGCCCGTATTGCGGACGTTGCCCTCGAGCATCTTGGCGTAGCGGATCGTGTCCCGCAGCACGGGGTCCTCGGCCTGCTCGGCGGCCTTCAGCTCCGGCACGTAGTCGATCGCATTCTGCAGGTTGAGCTTCTTGTCCGGAATCTTGTCCGGCACGAGCTTGCACAGGCGGTCCGACTCCGAGAGCACCAGCTTCTGCACGCGGGCCACATCCTTGATGGCCAGCTTGGTGGCCATCGTGCCGTAGGTGATGATGTGCGCGACCTTCTCCTTGCCGTATTTCTGCGTCACCCAGTTCAGCACGCGGCCGCGGCCGTCGTCGTCGAAGTCGACGTCGATATCAGGCAGCGAGATACGGTCGGGATTAAGGAAGCGCTCGAACAGCAGGTCGTAGGCGATGGGGTCGATCTGCGTGATGCCGAGGCAGTAGGCCACGGCCGAACCGGCCGCGGAACCTCGGCCCGGCCCCACCGAGACGTCAAGCTCCTCGCGCGCGGCGCGGATAAAGTCCTGCACGATGAGGAAGTAGCCCGGGAAACCCATCGTCTTCATGATGTGCAGCTCGAACCGCAGCCGTTCGACCACCTCGTCCGACAAATTCTCGCCGTAACGCCGGCGGGCCCCCCGCATCGTCAGCTCGGCCAGGTAGTCGGCCTCGAACTTGATGCGGTAGAGCTTGTCGTATCCGCCCAGCTTCTCGATCTTCTTGCGCCCCTCCTCCTCGCTCATCACGACGTTGCCGTTTTCGTCGCGCGTGAACTCGTCGAAGAGGTCCTGCTCCGTCAGCCGGGCGCGGTACTCCGCTTCGGTCCCGAACTCGGCGGGAATCTCGAAGTTGGGCATGATCGGCGCATGGTCGATCGAATAGCACTCCACGCTGTCGCAGATGTCGACCGTGTTGGCCATCGCCTCGGGATCGCTCTCGCCGAATATCGAGGCCATCTCGGCCCTCGTCTTCAGCCACTCCTGCTTCGAATAGAGCATGCGCTTCGGATCGTCGAGGTCCTTGCCCGTCGAGAGGCAGATCAGCCGGTCGTGCGCCTCGGCGTTGGCCTCGTCGACGAAATGCACGTCGTTGGTGCAGACCATCCGCACGCCGTGTTTCCGGGCCAGCACGCGCAGATGCTCGTTCACCTTGAGCTGCATGGGGTAGGCCTCGTGGTTGGCCCGCTCGACCGTGGCCTTGTGCAGCTGCAATTCGAGGTAGTAGTCGTCGCCGAATACGCGTTTGTGCCAGCGGATCGACTCTTCGGCCTTCTCGAGGTCGTCGGCCGTAATGGCACGCGGCACCTCTCCGGCCAGACAGGCCGAACAGCAGATGAGCCCTTCGTGGTACTTCTCGATCTCCGTACGGTCGGTTCGCGGACGCATGTAGAAACCGTCGGTCCACGCCTTGGAGACGATTTTGATAAGGTTGTGGTAACCCTTGAGATTTTTGGCCAGCAGGATGAGGTGGTAGCCGCTCTGGTCGGGCTTGCCCTCCTTGTCCTGCAGCCGGCGACGGGCGACGTAGACTTCGCAGCCGATGATCGGCTTGAATGCGGCCTTGCGGCGGAGTTCGGCGAGTTTCTTTTCGGCGGCGGCGATTTCGGCATCCGGATCGGCGCACGGCTCCTCGCCGCTGCGCAGTGCCGCGATGCGCCGTTCGCAATCGGCGGCCTGGTCCTTGCATTTGCCTTTGGCCTTCTTTACGTAATTATAGAACTCCTTGATTCCGAACATATTGCCGTGATCCGTCACGGCGATTCCCGGCATGCCGTCGGCCATGGCCTTGTCCACCAGATGCGGGATGCTGGCCTGTCCGTCGAGAATCGAATACTGGGTGTGTACGTGCAAATGTACGAAATCGGGCATAATCCGTCGCTTTTTATCTTTACAAAGATAGGTCAAATTTCCCACAAAAGCCCCGGCCCAAGGCTCCCAAGCACCCGAGGAAATGTTTAATTTTAGGTAACGAACCAAAAAACAACGACCATGCGAGACGAAACATTAGTTGTGTTGGCGGAATACAACACCCTCATGGAGGCCGAAATCACCAAATCCATCCTCGACAGCGCCGGGATCGAGTCGACGATCCGCAACGAATACATGTCGACGCTCTATCCCGTAGGCACCATGCCCGCCCAGATCGTCGTACGCGAATCGGACATGGAGCGGGCGCAGTCGCTGCTGAAACTGCGATAGCGCACCGCATCGCCGCCTGAAAACACATCGCCACCGATCGTTGCGATCGGTGGCGATGTGCATCGGGTCCATCGCACGCGCAGTCCGAGGCACGGCAATTCGGCCCGGGACGTGCGCCTCCGTCCGGCGCAGTCTGCCGGCAGTGCGGTCCTATGCGTTCCAGATCCGCCACGACGCCTCGGCCTGCACGCGGAACATCGTTTCGCCGTTCATCGTGCGGGCGCCGCGCTGCTCCGCATAGGCAAGGAACAGCGTCTGCGCGGGGTTGTAAACCAAATCGAGCACGCGATGGCGGGGCGTGACGAACGCATACGGAATCCGCGGCGCCTCGTCGACAGCAGGGTAGGTCCCCACGGGCGACGCATTGACGATCAGCAGCCGCTCCGCCACCTCCTCCGGCGGCAGCGTGTCGTAGGTGAAGTCGCCCTTCATCGGATCGCGCGACACGAGCGCATATTCGACGCCCAGTTCGGCCAGCGCATACTGCACGGCCTGCGACGCTCCGCCCGTACCGAGCACCAGCGCCCGTTCGGGCACCCCGTCGCCCAGCAGCCCGGCGAACGAGGCGCGCAGCCCCTCGAGGTCGGTATTGTAACCCGTCAGCCGGTCACCCGAACGTCCGACGCAATTCACCGCCCCGATATTCCGGGCTTCGAACGCGAGGTCGTCGAGATAGGGGATCACCGCCTGTTTGTAGGGAATGGTCACGTTGAATCCCGCGAGATCGGGATGGTCGGCCAGCAACCGCGGCAGTTCGCCGACGGCCGGCAGTTCATAGAGTTCGTACAGCGCATCGCCGATTCCCTCGCGGGCGAACTTGGCCGCGAAATAGGCCGCCGAGGCGGAATGGCCGAGCGGACGGCCGATCAAACCGAATCGCCGCATCTCACTTCCGTTTCGAAGCCGACACCCAGACTGCGATGCGTTCGATGCAGAAGATCGCAAGGAACCCTGCCGCACAGCACGCAGCGGCCTGCCACAGCCGGGCATCTCCGAGCGACGCGGACTCGAACGTTCCCGGCAACACGTTGGTCTCCACCAGGGGCTGCACCTCGCCATGCCCGTCCACGAAGGTCTCGACAGTCCGTTTCCAGGGCCATACCTTGTTGAGCGAGCCCACCATGAAGCCCATCAGCACGGCCACCGTCAGGTCGTGCCAGCGTTTCAGCAGCCACGAAAGCAGGTGCGAGAACGACAGGATGCCCGCAACGGCACCGATCAGGAAGACGGCGATGACCGGCAGATCGAAGTCGCCCACCGCCTGCATGATGAACTGGTATTTGCCCAGCAGCAGCAGGATGAAGGCGCCCGAAATGCCGGGCAGAATCATGGCGCAGATCGCGATGGCGCCCGAAAGCATCACGAACCACCAGGTATCGGGCGTCTCGGCGGGCGTGGCAACGGTAATGGCCCACGCCGCGACGGCGCCGGCGACGAACGACGCGACAGCCGCCGCGTTCCAGCGTCCGACTTCGCGCGCCACGAGCAGCGCCGAGGCGACGATCAGCCCGAAGAAGAACGACCAGATCTCGATCGGATGGTGGGCGAGCAGGTAGGTCATCAGCCGGGCGAGCGAGAAGATCGCCACCCCGATGCCGCCGGCCACGGGCAGCAGGAACCGGCCGTTGACATGCCGCCAGCATGCGGCGAACTCGCCGCGGAACAGCAGCCGGAGCGCCGTGGCGTCGAAACGCCGGATCGAATCGATCAGCTCGTCGTAGATGCCCGAGATGAAGGCGATCGTGCCGCCGGATACGCCCGGTACGACGTCGGCCGACCCCATGGCGCAGCCTTTGAGCGCCAGCAAAAGGTATTGAGTGAATTTCATATTTATCCGTGTTCGGGTTTCAGATAGATTCATTCGTCCGCGTCGGCCGGCCGCAGCAGGGGAGCGCCCTCGCGCTCCCAGTCGCCGAGCAGGGCCATCGCCCGCGCGAAGGCGGGATCGTCCGTCCGGTGCATCGCCCGGTAGAACGCCTCCGTTCCGAAAAGCCGCTGCGCCACGAGCGCCTTGAGATGCCGGCGCACGGGCAGCCACGATGCGTCGAATCCGGCCCCGTCGGATGCCGCGCCGCGTTCCCGCCCCAGGGCGACCAGGCGCTCCAGCACGTCGTCCGCGACCTCGAAGCCGCGTTCGAACTCCGCAAAGCCGGGATATGCCCGTTCGAGCCGCCCGCGTTCGGCATCCATATAGGAGAGCACGAACTCGTTGACGATGCCGCGACGGTACAGCTCCAGGAAATATTCGGGATAGCGCGCCGTATCCGCCTCGATCCGCACGTCGGGGCGGATTCCGCCGCCGCCGTAGACCTTGCGGCCGCTCCGCAGCGTACGGTAGAGCGGCGCATCCTTTCCGACCGAGTCGGCCGCCGCCGCATAACGTGCGCGGTGCGCCTCGTAATAGGCCTCCTTCCCGCCCTTTTCATAGGGGCGCTGGATCACGCGGCCCGAAGGCGTGTGGTAACGGGCGATCGTGATGCGCACCGCCGAGCCGTCGCCCAGCCCCATCTGCCGCTGCACGAGCCCCTTTCCGAAGCTCGTGCGGCCGACGATCACGCCCCGGTCCCAATCCTGCACGGCACCGGCCACGATCTCGCTGGCCGACGCCGAGTTCTCGTCGATCAGCACCACCAGATTGCCCCGCATGAATTCGCCGTCCCGGCCTGCCGAAAAGAGGGCGGGAGGCACGGCACGGCCTTCGGTCGAAACGATTCGCGCGCCGGAGGGCAGGAAATATTCGGCCATCTCCACAGCCTGCTCCAGCAGCCCGCCGCCGTTGCCGCGCAGATCGAGAATCAGCCCTTCGACGGGTCCCAGCCGACGCATCGCATCGCGGAATTCGTCCATGGTGGTCCGCCCGAAACGGTTGACCTTGACGTAGCCGATTCCCTCCGCCGCTTCGTAGGCCGCATCGACCGTGTTGAGCGGAATGCGGTCCCGCACGAGCACGAAACGGAGCGGTTCGCTCCGGCCGCGGCGCACCACGTCGATCGCCACCTTCGATCCCGTCGCACCGCGCAGATGCTTCGGCACGTCCGAGCGGCTGAAACCCACGGCGTTCGTCGTATCGATCCGCACGATCCGGTCGTTGGGCAGCACGCCGGCCCGTTCGGCCGGCCCTCCGGCAACCGTGTTGACCACGATCACCGTATCTTTCAATACGTTGAATTCCACCCCGATGCCGCTGAACTCACCGGCGAAGCTCGCCTGCGCCTCTTTCATTTCGTCGGCATCCAGGTAGACCGAATGCGGATCGAGCTCCTCGAGCATGCTCCGGATGGCCGCTTCGACCAAAGGATTCATCTCCACCTCGTCCACATACATCCGCTCCAGCGCACGATAGACCCGATGCAGCTTCTGCTGCTGCATCAGCGACGTGTTCTGCGCCGCGGACCGTCCGACGAGCACACAAGACAACGATATGGAAACAAGCAATATACGAAACATACCTCCGCTAACGATTAAGGCAAAGCCGCTCCCGCGGATCCGCAACGCACGGCCTTATCACCGGGCCGCGAAGCCCCGGCGGGACCTACGCGAAGTCGGCCTCCAGCGCCTCGGCCAGCCGTTCGAATCCGATCTGCCGCTGTTCGCCCGAGCGCATATCCTTCACGGTCGCCCGTCGGGCCTCCAGCTCTTGGCTGCCTACGATCACGACAAAAGGAATCCCCCGGCGGTTGGCATACTCCATCTGTTTCTTCATCTTGGCAGCGTCGGGATAGATCTCCGCCGCGATGCCCGCATCCCGGACCTTCCGGAGCAGCTGTAGCGACTCCCACTGCTCGGCCTCGCCCAGATTGACGAAGAGCACCTGCGTCGAACACCCGATCTCTTCGGGGAAGAGGTTCAGTCCGGTCAGCACGTCGTAAATGCGGTCCGCGCCGAACGAAATGCCCACGCCCGACATGCCGGGCATGCCGAAAATCCCCGTGAGATCGTCGTAACGGCCTCCGCCCGAGATCGATCCGATCGTGAAATCCTTCGCCTTCACCTCGAAAATGGCACCCGTGTAATAGTTCAATCCGCGTGCCAGCGACAGGTCGAGCTCCACGTCGAGCGGAATCTCCAGCCGTTCGGCCGCAGCGAAGATGGTCTGCATCTCCTCCACGCCTTTCAGACCGGTCTCCGAGCCGGACAGCACATCGCGCAGTATGTTAAGTTTCTGCTCGTTGGTTCCTTCGAGCTCGAGTATCGGTTGCAGCCGGTCGATCGCCGCGCGGTCCAGACCGCGCTCTTCGAGCTCCGCCTTCACCGCATCGATCCCGATCTTGTCCAGCTTGTCGATCGCAACCGTGATGTCAATCATCTTGTCGGCATGACCGATCGTCTCCGCGATGCCGTAAAGGATCTTACGGTTGTTCATCTTGAGCACCACGCCGATCCGCAAGGCGCGGAACACGCGGGCCACGATCTCGATCAGCTCGACCTCGTGCAGCAGCGAACGCGAACCGATCACGTCCACGTCGCACTGGTAGAATTCGCGGTAACGCCCCTTCTGCGGCCGGTCGGCACGCCACACGGGCTGTATCTGGTAACGCTTGAAGGGAAACACAAGTTCGCTCTGATGTTGAACCACATAGCGGGCAAACGGCACCGTCAGGTCGTAGCGCAGGCCCTTTTCGCAGATCCTGGAGGCCGAGCGCACTTCGTCGTCGGACAGCCCGGCCGCATAGTCGCCCGAGTTGAGGATCTTGAACAGCAGCTTGTCGCCCTCGTCGCCGTACTTGCCCAGGAGGGTCGAGAGGTTCTCCATCGACGGCGTTTCGAGCGGCGCATAGCCGTAAAGCCGGAACACGTTCCGGATCGTATCGAAAATATATTGGCGGCGCATCATCTCCAGCGGAGAGAAGTCGCGCGTCCCCTTGGGGATCGAAGGTTTCTGTATGCCCATGTCTGAAATCGGATTATCGGGTCGCATCCGGATTCGCCGCGCGCACGCCGCCCTCGGCAAGGTGCGGCGCCGACCCGGCGAAAGGCCAGATAGACGGAGTTTATGCCATCAGTTTCTTGTATTTGACGCGGTGGGGGGCCGTATCGCCTCCCTGCGCCTTTTTCCACGCCTCGTACTCGCTGTACGAGCCTTCGTAATAGACCACCTTCGAGTCGCCCTCGAACGAGAGGATGTGCGTGGCGATACGGTCGAGGAACCAGCGGTCGTGGGAGATCACGACGGCGCAGCCGGCGAAATGCTCGAGGCCCTCCTCCAGCGCACGCAACGTGTTGACGTCGATGTCGTTGGTCGGCTCGTCCAGCAGCAGCACGTTACCTTCCTCCTTGAGCGCCAGCGCCAGGTGCAGCCGGTTGCGCTCGCCGCCCGAAAGCATGCCGCACTTCTTCTCCTGGTCGGCGCCCGAGAAATTGAACCGGGCCACGTAGGCGCGGGCGTTGACCTGCCGGTTGCCCAGCGTGATGAGATCGGCGCCGCCCGAAATCACCTCGAACACCGTCTTTTCCGGATCGATCGACTTGTGCTGCTGGTCGACATAGGCCAGTTTCACCGTGGGACCCACGCGGAACGAGCCTTCGGTCGGCTCCTCCAGCCCCATGATCATGCGGAAGAGGGTAGTCTTGCCCGTACCGTTCGGGCCGATGACGCCCACGATGCCGGCCGGCGGCAGCGAAAACTCCAGCCCCTCGTAAAGCACCCGGTCGCCGAACGCCTTCGTGACGCCGTGGGCTTCGATCACCACGTCGCCCAGGCGCGGACCGTTCGGAATGAAGATCTCGAGCTTCTCCTCCTTCTGCTTGGCGTCCTCGTTCATCATCTTGTCGTAGGCCGACAGACGGGCTTTCGACTTGGCATGGCGGCCCGAGGGGGACATGCGCACCCACTCCAGCTCGCGTTCGAGGGTCTTGCGGCGCTTCGACTCCTGCTTCTCCTCCATCTCCAGGCGCTTGGTCTTCTGCTCGAGCCATCCCGAATAGTTGCCCTTCCAGGGGATGCCCTCGCCGCGGTCGAGCTCGAGAATCCAGCCCGCCACGTTGTCGAGGAAATAGCGGTCATGCGTCACGGCGATGACCGTGCCCTTATATTGTTGCAGATGCTGCTCGAGCCAGTCGATCGACTCGGCGTCGAGGTGGTTGGTCGGCTCGTCCAGCAGCAGCACATCGGGCTGCTGCAACAGCAGGCGGCACAGCGCCACGCGACGCCGCTCGCCGCCCGAGAGCACCTTCACCGACTGGTCCGGATCGGGACAGCGCAGCGCATCCATCGCACGCTCCAGCACGCTGTCCAGCTCCCAGCCGTTCACATGGTCGATCTGCTCGTAGAGCTCGCCCTGCCGCTCGATGAGCCGGGCCATTTCGTCGTCCGACATCGGCTCGCAGAGCTTCATGTTGATCTCTTCGTACTCCTTCATCAGCGCCACGGTCGCGGCGCACCCCTCTTCGACCACCTCGCGCACGGTCTTCGAGTCGTCGAGTTTGGGCTCCTGCTCCAGATAACCGACCGAATAGCCGGGCGAAAAGACCACTTCGCCCTGGAAATTCTTGTCGATGCCGGCGATGATCTTCATGAGCGTGGATTTGCCCGATCCGTTCAGACCGATGATGCCGATCTTCGCCCCGTAGAAGAACGAGAGATAGATGTTGTTCAATACTTTTTTCTGGTTGGTGAAGGTCTTCGAGACCCCGACCATCGAGAAGATGATTTTTTCGTCTGCCATATCCTGAGGTATTCCGTTTTCGAGAACAGGCAAAGATACGAATAAGCAAGCGCAGATGCAAGCGTTAGCTCAATTATGCCGGAACGAAGATGCATACGGGGCCGAAGATACGAAAAACGGGAGCGAAACACCGCCCCGGTTCCGGAACCGAAACCGACAAACCGCACAACAGCCCCGGCCGGACACCGCGCTCGCACCCGCGGCCCGGACGGCCGGCGCCGCAAACAACCGCAGAACGCCACAGAGACCCGCGGCAACGGACGGGGGACCCCGCCGACGGCGGGCTCCCCGGTCCATGCGCGGAAATACGTCGGGCGGATCGCACCGCCGCATTTCCCTATTTCAGATACGCCGCGAAGAAAGCCTCGATGCGATCGAACGGAATGGCGTCCGGATTATCGTACAGATCCGTATGATTGGCGCCGGAAACGATCAGCAGCTCCTTGTTGCCGCCCTTCAGACGCCGGAACGTATCCTCGCTGAAGTAGCGCGAATGGGCCTTTTCGCCGTGAACGAGCAGCACGGCGCTGCGGATCTCGTCGCTGTAGGCCAGCAGGGGCGCATTGAGGAACGCCAGCGCCGAGGTCGTATTCCACCCTTCGTTGGAGTTGAGCGAACGGGGATGATAGCCGCGCGGCGTCTTGTAGTAGTCGTAGTAGTCCTTCACGAACTGCGGCGCATCTTCGGGCAGCGGATCCGCGACGCCACCCGCGCGGGCACAAGAGCCGTTGCGATAGTCCTCCGTCCGCTGGGCGCAGAGCCGGCGGCGGAGTTCGTAGCGGGCATCGGCGTTGTCCGCAGCGTCGAAATAGCCGTTGGCCGTGCAGCGGCTGATGTCGTACATCGTCGCCGCGACGGTGGCCTTGATGCGCGGGTCGTTCGCGGCGGCATTGACGGCGAAACCGCCCCAGCCGCAGATGCCCACGATGCCGATGCGCTCCGGATCGACCCCCGGCAGCGTCGAGAGGTAATCGACCGCCGCGCTGAAATCCTCGGTGCAGAGGTCGGGCGATGCCACATAGCGGGGTTCGCCGCCGCTCTCGCCCGTATGGGAGGGGTCGAACGCCAGGGCGAGGAATCCGCGCTCGGCCAGCGTCTGCGCATAGAGGCCCGACGCCTGCTCCTTCACGGCGCCGAACGGTCCGCCGACAGCGATGGCGGCGAACGGCCCTTCGGCCGTCGCGGGTTCGTAGAGGTCGGCGGCGAGCGTGATGCCGTACCGGTTGCGGAAAGTCACCTTGCGGTGTTTCGTCCGTTCGCTCTGCGGGAAGGTCTTGTCCCACTCCCGGGTCAATTGCAATGTCTCCATCGTATCGTTCGTTGTTCGGTCCGTATTGTCCGCGCACCCCGCCAGCGCAAGCAGGCCGGCGAGCAGCGCGCATGTGCGATTCTTCAGTTCCATCGTATCTTCATTCCGTTCGGCCGCTACCGGGCATCTTCCTGCGCCGGAGTCGCGAGCCGGTCGTACTCCTCGTCGGTCACGGGTTCGAGCCACTGGGTCGAGGCGTTCTCGCCCGGCACTTCGAACGCCAGGTGTGCGAACCAGCTGTCGGCCGCCGCACCGTGCCAGTGCTTCACGTTCGCCGGAATGTGGATCACCGTGCCGGGCAGAATCTCCACGGCCGGCTTGCCCTCCTCCTGGTACCAGCCGCGGCCCGCGACGCCCACCAGCATCTGACCGCCGCCCTCGGCGGCGCGATGGATATGCCAATTGTTGCGGCAGCGGGGCTCGAACGTCACGTTGGCGAACGGAACCTGGGAGTCCGAGATGCGGGCAAGGTAGCTGTTGCTCGTGAAATACTTCGCATAGGCCGTATTCGGCTCGCCTATGGGGAAGATCATCTCGCGCTGGAAGGCCGACTTCGCATCCTCGCCGGCCGAATCCTCCGCCCACACCTCCTTGGCCTGGCGGAAAGCCGCCCAGGCATTGGGCCAGCCGGCGTAGAAGACGATATGGGTGAGCATCTCGGCGATCTCCGTTCGGGTCACGCCGTTGGCCTTGGCGAACTGCAAATGGTGGCCGAGCGACGAATCGACGATTCCCTTGCCCACCAGCGTCGCCACGGTGATCATGCTGCGCTCGCGGGGACACAGCCCCGGACGGTTCCACACCTCGCCGAAAAGCACGTCGTCGTTGAGCTCCGCGAATTCCGGAGCGAACTCGCCGAGCTGCGTGCGCCCGGCCGTCTGTACGATCTTTTCCTGTGACATAACGTTGAGTGTTAAAATGATGAATACCGAAATCAAAAGCGTTCTCTTCGCGATGGCTCCGGACCCGCAAGGCCGGAGACGACAACATATCCGTTCCATTATCCGATCGATTTACCCATTTCATAAGCCGTCCGCAGCGCCGGATGCCCTTCGGCCTCGCCCGGATCGGAGACTCCTCCGGCAAATACCGAGCCTGCGAGGCGCGCCTTTTCGAAGCAGTCGATCCATCCCGTCAGCCCCGCCACGGCGCGTTCCGGCACATAGGGTTCGTCCTCGGCGGCGGCCGTGAGCATATAGATGTCGCGGAACCGGTAGTCGGAAGGGTAGAGCGGGTTGGCCCGGTCGAGCAGCGTCTTCAGCTGACCGCACATTTCGTAATAGTAGATCGGCGTGGCGAAGGCGATCGCGTCGGCATCGCGCATGCGCTCCACGATCGCGGGCGCATCGTCGGCGATGACGCACCGCTGCGTGCGCTGGCAGGCGAGACAGCCCTTGCAGAACCCGATCTCCCGACCGCGGAGCGTGATTTTTTCGACCGTGTGGCCGGCATCCGATGCGCCGCGGGCGAATGCGTCCGCCAGCGCCTCCGAGTTGCTCCGCATGCGGAGACTCGACGATATGACCAATACTTTTTTCATCGTGACACTATATAGTTTTACAGGTTATTTCACCACTTCGATCCGTCAATCGCCCGCCGCACCGTCCAGCACGATCTCGCCGTAGCCGCGGGCCGCGACGAAGCCCGAGCGGGGATTCGTCACGCTGCGCACCGGGCCGTCGATCGTCGCCCGCAGGCTGCTGCCCTCGAACGCACGGTCGCAGTCGTCCGCCATGACGCAGTGCTCCATGACCAGATTCTCGGCGTAGCAGAGCGGCTGGGTGCCCGAAATGCGGCACCGCACGAGCCTCAGATTGCGGGAATACCAGCCCAGGTACTCGCCGCTGAGCTCCGAATCGCAGACGGTGACGTCCTCCGTATTCCAGAAAGCGTCTTTCGACCGGATGACGGCGTTGCGGATCTCGACCCGCCGGCAATATTGGAACGAGTAGAGGCCCTGCTGGCGATAGTCGGCGATGCGCACGTCGTCGCTGTGGAAGAAGATGTAGTCGGCCTCCGAGACCTCCACACGGCTGAGCGCGACGTTCCGGCAATGCCACAGCGTCTCCTGCGCATGGGGAATACGCACGTTTTCGAGCTCGACGCCGTCCAGCTCGCGGAGGGTCTTGGGCGCCTCCACGAGCGTGTCCGTCAGCTTCACCCCGCGCGAATACCACAGCGCGGCACGCGCCCCGGCTGCGAACCGGCAATCCCGGATCGCGAGGCCGTCGACGTGCCAGAAGGGGTATTTTCCCTCGAATCGGCAGCCGACCGCCTCGATGTCGCCCGCCTCCTTCAGCGCCGACTCGCCGGCAAGGATCGTCACCCCTTCCAGCCGCAGGCCGCGCGAGGCGAACAGCGGGCGCTCGCCGCCGAAGGTCGTATTCGCAATGATGCGTCGTTGCATTCCGTTTCGTTTTTTTCGACACTGCAAAATTAACGATCGAGCCCCACGGCGGCATTGCCGTGAGGCTCAAATTTGTTTGCCGAAAAGGTCATCGGTCAGACATAGGACTTTTCGAAAATCGTCCGGCACTCCTCGTGCGTCATCTCGCAGGGATTGGCCGCGAACAGTCCGCCCATCGTCTCGCGGGCGTTGCGAGCCAGCGTGTCGCACTCCTCACGAGTGAAGCCGTAGTCGCTCATCTTCAAGTCGTCCACGCCGCAGGCACGTTGCAGGTCGGCAAGTGCCGTGAGAAAATCCTCGGGCCGGTCCGCATCGGGCATTCCCATCGCACGAGCCATCTTCACGAACTGTCCGTCGCAGGCGTGCCGCTCGATGAAGAAGCGGTAGAACTCGTTCGAGATCATGATGAGACCCGCACCGTGCGGCAGATCGGGATGATAGGCGCTCATGGCGTGTTCCATCGAGTGCTCGGCCGTAGTGCTGGTCAGCTGCATCGTAAGTCCGGCTATGGTGCTTCCGTAGGCGACGGCCTCGCGGGCTTCCAAGTCGTTGCCGTCCTTTACGGCACGAGGCAGGTATTTGGCGATGCGTTCGATGGCCGAGAGGGCGATCGGTTCGCTCAATACGTTGACGAAGCGGCTGATCATTACCTCCGTGTTGTGGAACAGCGCGTCGAAGCCCTGATAGGCGGTGTATTTCGGCGGCACGGTGCGCATCAGTTCGGGATCGACGATTGCCAGCACGGGATTGAGTTCGGGGCAGCCGAATCCGATTTTCTCATTGGTGGCGCGGTTGGAAATCACGCCCCAGCAGTTGATTTCGGAGCCCGTGCCCGAGGTCGTGGCGATCGTCACGACGGGCAGTCCCGGCTGCTGCAACGGCAGCCCTTTGCCCGTGCCGCCGTGCACGTAATCCCACAGGTCGCCCGGATTGGTCGCCATTGCGGCTACGGCCACAGCCGAATCGAGCACCGCACCGCCGCCCAGCGCCACGACGAAGTCGCATCCGTTCTCACGGGCTATGGCGGCCGCCTCCATCACGACCTCTTTCGAGGGATTTTCGTGAATGTTGGCACAGAGTACGTGGGCGACATGCGCCTTTTCCAGTTGTCCGACCACTCGGTCGAGCGTTCCTGTCGTCCGCACCGAGTTCCCGTTGGAAATCAGCAGCAGCGCCTTTTTCCCCGGCATCTTCTGGTCGCCGAGTTCGTTCAGTTTTCCACGGCCGAACAACAGTCTGGTCGGCGTGAAGAGGTCGAAATTCATGTTCGTCTTCATAAGCATCCGTTCGTTTGCAATTATCGATACCGCGACCGCACCCGCCGGTTCGATCGCAGCGGCAAAATTACGGCAAAAGCCCCGCGGCGGCATTGCCGTGGGGCTCAAAAAGACTTGTTCAGGAGCTCATCCGCCAGCGGGGCATCCGCTCGCCACGACGCGGCCGGCAGCCGTCGGGCCGCCGCTGCGGACTCAGGCGCGGAGTGCGGCGGGCGACACGCCGTACTGGCGTTTGAACGCCGACGAGAAGTGCGACGGATTCTTGAATCCCACCTCGGCATAGACGTCGACCACCTTCCTGCCGCCCTCCTTCATCTTGGCATAAGCCACCTCCAGCCGTTTGCGGATCAGCCATTTCTCGGGGGTCAGGTCGCTGATTTTCCGGAAATCGCGCTTGAACGTGGCCAGGCTGCGGCCGGTGTAGTGCGCCAGCTCCTCCATCGAGAACTCGTACATGTAGTTCTCGTTCATGAACTCCAGGATATCGATCTTCCACGGTTCGTTGAAATCGAAGAGCGTCGGAGCGAACCGCTCGTCGATATGCAACAGCGCGAGCAGCCCCTCCTGCATCTTCAGCTGCATGAAGTCGCCGCGGGGCTTGACGTCCGGGTCGAAATAGGGCGTCATGGAGGAGAAGAGGCTGGCAAGCTCCGCGGTTTTCGGCAGTTTCATCACGCCGGGGGCGAATTTCGGCGTATCGGCCGGCGTTCCGGACCGCCGCAGCCGGCCGTACATTTCGCGCAGGAACCGCCGCGTGAACATCAGGAAGATGCCGCAATAGCGCTCGCCGGCGCACGGCCGTTTGTAGAACATGACGTGGTGGTCGCGGGGAATGAAGACGCATTCGCCCTTGCCGACGCGGATCCGCTCCTTCCCGTTGTCGAGGATCATCTCGCCCGAGCAGACGTAGTTGAGCGCATATTCCCGGGAACGGTGCGTGCAGCTGGTGTGCCCGTCGCAATAAAAGCTGTAGAAGACATTGTCGTAGTTGAATGCATAGTTCACGGGAGTCGTCTGCCCCGCCTCGTTCCGCTGCATGGAGTCGTCGGTTTTTGGGTTCATGATGCAAAAATAACAAAAAAATCCGTTGCCTTGCGGCTCACCCGCATTTTACGGCGTCGCCGCATCCGCAAGGAGCGCCGCCGGCGCTCCGGAACGTCGAGAGGGGTCGTCCGACGATCCTTCGGACAACCCCTCTCTTACACACAAACATTAACAATACGGAACAATCGTGCAATGGCTCGGCAAACGTTGTTTCCGAATACAAAGGTCCGATAAAATCCGCGGCGGCGCAATCGCCATTCGTAAGTATTTGAACGAATGACGCTCCCCATCTTTCGGGAGCCGTACGCCGCTCACCGGTAGATTTCGTTCAGCAGACGGGCCAGCCGGATGCCGCCGCGCAGGAGCTGCTGTTCGACGACGGGGGCGTACTCGGCCACATAATCGTAGGAGATGCGCGTCCCTTCGGGCGTACGGTCGTAGATTCCCCGGCAAATATCGAAGGTCTCCAGCACCCAGTCGCGGGGTTCGCCCGCCGCGATGGCCGTCGCCTCGTCCTCCGCGACCCGGTCGATCTGATCCTGCCACTCGGTGTAGCTCCAGTTGTGCGCCGCCTCGACGATCGCCGTGTCCCACGCCGCATGCAGGTTGGAGGGCTTGCCGAAGACCGTGACCGGCACGCGGTTGCCGCCCAGGTCGCTCAGGTGGCCCTGGTGCATCGGGCAGTGCATGTCGCCCACCAGATGGATCAGCATCCGCAGGGCGTCGAACTCCTCCGTTTCGGACAGTCCGCCGGACTTCAGCCGCACGACGAGCGAATCGACGGCCCGCAGCACGTCGCCATTCGGGTTGGGCGTCATCGTATCGAGCGTCTCGCCCGCATCGATGTTCACATAGTGCCAGCTCTTGGTATGGGCATAGGCGGGCGTATGGCTGGCATTGTCCATCCAGTTGGCGTAATAGACCGGCGAGTGGCCGCCGAGCACCTTGTCGATCTTTTCGGCCGCTTCGGGCGTCAGGCGGTTTTCCGCTATGTAAGCCACCACATCGTGTCCTTTCTGGCCCCAGGCCAGCGCCTGCCGCGCCGCACCGAGCAACAGCAGGCATACGAAAAGTCTCTTCATCATCATGATCATGGTTGCGTATCGGGTCGAAAGCCGATTAATGGTTCATCGTGGCGAGGAACTCCTCGTTGGTGGAGGTGAGTCCCATCTGTTTCTGCAGGAACTCCATCGACTCCACCGAGGTCATGTCCGAGAGGTACTTGCGCAGCACCCACGTGCGGTTCATCACGTCGCGCGGCAGCAGCAGGTCCTCGCGGCGCGTGCCCGAGGCGATCACGTCGACGGCAGGGTAGATCCGCTTGTTGGCCAGCTTGCGGTCGAGCTGCAGCTCCATGTTGCCCGTACCCTTGAACTCTTCGAAAATCACCTCGTCCATCTTCGAGCCCGTATCGATCAGCGCCGTGGCGATGATCGTCAGCGAGCCCTTCTCCTCCGTATTGCGGGCCGCGCCGAAGAAGCGTTTGGGCTTGTGCAGCGCATTGGCGTCCACACCGCCCGACAGCACCTTGCCCGAAGCCGGCTGCACGGAGTTGTAGGCGCGCGCCAGACGGGTGATCGAGTCGAGGAAGATCACCACGTCGTGCCCGCACTCGACCATGCGTTTGGCTTTCTCGAGCACCATCTCGGCCACCTTCACGTGGCGTGCGGCCTGCTCATCGAAGGTCGAGGCCACCACCTCGGCCTTCACGTTGCGGGCCATCTCGGTCACCTCCTCCGGGCGTTCGTCGATCAGCAGCACGATCATGTAGACCTCGGGATGGTTGTCCGCGATGGCATTGGCGATCGCCTGCAGCAGCATGGTCTTGCCCGTTTTGGGCTGGGCCACGATCAGACCGCGCTGGCCCTTGCCGATGGGCGAGAAGAGGTCGACGATGCGGGTCGACATGTTGTTGTGTCCGTTGCCCGTCAGACAGAACTTCTCGCTCGGGAAGAGCGGCGTCATGTACTCGAACTGCACGCGGTCGCGGATATACTCCGGCGACAGGCCGTTGATCTCGTTCACGCGCACCAGCGGGAAATACTTCTCGCCCTCCTTCGGCGGGCGGATCGCGCCGCAGACCGTATCGCCCGGCTTGAGGCCGAAGAGCTTGATCTGCGACGGCGACACGTAGATGTCGTCGGGCGAATTGAGGTAGTTGTAGTCGGCCGAGCGCAGGAATCCGTAGCCGTCGGGCATGATCTCCAGCACCCCTTCGCCGGCGATCTCGCCCGCGAAGTCGTCCTTCGTGATCACCTCGTCGTCGAGCCGCGGCTCCGGTTCGGCGGGTTTCGGCTCTTCGGCCTGAGCAGGCGACGGGGCAGGCGCGGAAACCGGGGCGGAAGCGGCCTGCTGCGCCTTGGGCTTGCGGCCGCGGCGCTTCGGTTCGGCAGCCGGTTTTTCCGCCTCCGCAGGCTGCTCGGGCTGCTGCTGCACCGTAGCGGAGGGCTCGGCCGGTTCGGCCTGTGCCGCCGCAACCTCCTGCCGGGATTCGGCTTCGGGCTCCGTCTTCGCCAGACGCGGGCGCCGTCCGCGCTTGGGTCGGGGCGCCTCCTCCGCGACGGGCGGAGTCTCCCGTTCGGCCGGGTCCTTCATCGCCAGGGCGGCTATCTGTTCCACCAGTTCGCGCTTCTTGATCATGACATTCGCGACACCGAGCACCTTGCCGATTTCGCGCAGCTCCACAAGGCTTTTCCCCTCGAGCGCTTTCAAATCTTGCATAAAAAGTCTGTTTCAGAATGATTTTTCATGACCGGGCGGTCGTCCGGTCCGAGGAATTCACGTGCAAAGATAATGCATTATTCCGAAATTCAAAATACGTGCCGAACCGCGCCGCTCATTTCCCCGCAGCGGCACCGGACGCAACGGCGCGTGCGACCGAAGTCCGGACGCCCGGACGCCGGAATACCCCGCCCCGAACGGAATATTCCGGCGTCACGCCTTCGCCGCCGGACAGCCCGGCAGCCGATCGGCCGGCCGCGGCGAACCGCACGCGCCGGCTCCCGCATCCGGAGCACGTTATTCCCAGAACCGGAAAAAATGGTGCACCGGACCGTGGCCGTGGCCGATCTCGTATTCCGCGCCGGCCGCAATCGCCGCCGCGATGTACTCCTTGGCCCGCACGACCGCCTCGTTCAGCGGCAGCCCGTGCGCCAGGAACGCCGCCACGGCCGACGAGAGCGTACATCCCGTGCCGTGCGTGTTGCGCGTCGCCAGTCGCTCGGAGCGCAGGGGCAGCACCTCGTCGGTCTCGGCATTATAGAAGACGTCGACCAGCTCCGCGTCGTGCAGATGGCCCGCCTTGAGCAGCACCGACACCCGCCGGTCGCGCGAGAGCGCCCGCGCCGCATCGGGCAGCTCGCGCTGATCGGCGATGGGACGCCCGAGCAGAATCTCCGCTTCGGGGATGTTGGGCGTGATGACGCGCACATGGGGCACCAGCTCGTCGCGCAGCGTCTCGATCGCCTCCCGCTGCAGGAGCGGATCGCCCGACGTGGCCACCATGACCGGATCGAAGACCACGTTGCGCACCCCGTATTCGTTCAGCGTGCGCCGCACGGCCCGGATCAGCTCCGACGAGTGGAGCATCCCGATCTTGATCGCATCGGCCCCGATGTCGTCCAGCACCGAACGGATCTGCCCGACCACGAACTCCACCGGCACGGGATGCACGCCCGTGACGCCCACCGTATTCTCGTCGACGACGGCCACGATGGCCGAGGTTCCGAAACATCCGCAGGCCGAGAAGGTCTTCAGATCGGCCTGGATGCCGGCGCCGCCGCTCGGATCGCTGCCGGCAATGGTCAGCGCCCGTTTGTAATGTTTTTTCATCGTCATGTCAGATTTTCCATCTTTCGAGCCGGTAGGCACTGTCCCAGAACAACCACTCCATCCGCGCGCAGCGCACGAAAATCCCGGTCATCCGCTGCCGGACGGCAGAGCTCGCCTCCGCCGCCAGCTCGTCGCAGATCGCCACCGCGCGCGCCGTAGCCTCGGCGAACGCCGGATCGGCGTAGGTCGCGATCCAGCGGGCGTACGGATTGTCTCCGCCCGTCTGCCGGGCGAGGATCGTCTCGCCGACGCGCTGATAAACCCAGAAGCAGGGCAGCACGCCGGCCGCCTCCACCTCGAACGGCGCCGCGGCCTGGCTGCGCAGCACCGAGGTATAGAGCATGCAGGCGGGACTCATCTCGTCGGGCGAGGGGATCTCGCCTCCGAGGTAGGAGGCGTGCAGCGCCTCCTCCACGGCGATGCCGTCCGAAGCGAACCCGAGGAATGCCGCCACATGGTCTTTCCGCTCGGCGCGGGAGGCGATGTGCGCCAGCACCTTCGCATAGCAGTCCAGGTAGAGGGCGTCCTGCCGCAGATAATGCGTGAATCGTTCGGCCGCGAGCGTCCCCGCCGCCAGCTCCTCGACGAAGGGGTGCCCGATGATCTTCCGGTAAACGGGCAGGGCGGCCTCCCATGCCCCGAGGCTCCATCGTTCCATGATTCCTCCCTATTTCCGGGCGACCACGGCCACGTAGTCGCCTTTCGTGCAACCTTCGGACGGCTGTTCCACCTCGCGGTCCGAATAGAGCGGATGCGTGGTGAGCGTCTGCGCGAAACGCAGCTCGCGGAATCCGGCCTCCTCGAGCAGCGCGACCTTCTCGGCCGTGGTCCGCCAGTTGGCCACCTCGACGAACTCGATCGGGTAGGGGTTGGGCGGATAGACGCCCTCGAGCAGCGGATGGTCCCACGTCCCGAGCGCCTTGGCCAGGTTGTACATCACGCCGTAGGTGCTCTCCTTGGGAACGTCGATCAGCACGATGCGGCCTCCGTCCGGAAGCGCGGCATAGGCCTTCCGCACCACGCCCGCCAGGTCGTCGATATAGCTGGGCGTGCCGTTGAAGAGCAGCGTATCGTAATCTCCGTTCCCGAAATCGGCCTGCTCGGCCGTCACGACGGTCACGTTCATGCCCCGTTTCCGGGCGATCTCGGCCATACCCGCCGACGGTTCGATCCCGTCGGTCACCGCAATGCCGTACTCCTCGCGGAGAATCTTCTCGAACAGACCGCTGCCGCATCCCACCGACAACACCCGTCCGGCCCCTTCCAAGGTCGATGCCACGAGGTTCGCCTCCGAGTAGAGCACGTTGCGGTTCTCAAGAAACCACGCATCGTAGGCCGATGCGTATTCGTCGAATCCTTTTCCCATATTCGTTGAATTTTCGTTTAGGTTTTCTTGTCAAAATTCGATGATCTCGCTCCGGCAGCTCTTCAGATCGACCGTCAGCAAACGCCCGTCGAGCAATTCGCCGAATCCGGCGAGGAGCTTGATCGCCTCCGATGCCTGGAGCGCACCCACCGTGCCCGGGACCGGTCCCAGCACCCCCGCGATACGCTGCGGACGGGCGCAGAGCGCCTCCCGGTCGGGGAACAGATCGGCATAGCGCCAGCCGCGGCGGCCGTTGAAGACCGTCACCTGGCCGCCGAACGCGCCGATCGAGCCGTGCACCCACGGCACCCCGCAGGCGGCGCAGGCGTCATCGAGCAGGAAGCGGGTCGGAAAGTTGTCGCAGCAGTCGATCACGACATCGTAGCGCGCCACGACTTCGCGGACGTTAGCGGCCGTGATCCCCTGCGGATGGAGTTCGAAACAGGTATCGGGCGAAAGGGCCGCCAGCCGCTCGCGCGCCGCTTCGGTCTTGGGCATCCCCACCTGCGCCGCGGCATAGAGCACCTGGCGCTGGAGGTTGCTCGCCGACACCGTATCGGCATCGGCCAGCCCGATGCGCCCCACGCCGGCACCCGTCAGATAGAGCGCCGCGGGCGACCCCAGGCCTCCCAGCCCCACGATCAGCACCGCCGCATCGTGCAGCCGGCACTGGCCCGCCTCGCCGATCTCGGGCAGCATGATCTGCCGGGCGTAACGGTCCGAAGCGCTCATCGGTCGAAAATCTTGTCCCAGTCCTTCCAGACCACCTCGCAGCCTGCCGCACGGATGTCGGCCTCCACCTGCGCCGGGGTCCGTTCGTCGCTCACGGCGAACTGCTCGAGCGACTGCGGGTAGGTGCAGTAGCCGCCCGGATCGGTCTTGGACCCGGCGCTCATCGACGTGGCGCCCAGCGTGGCGATATGGTTGCGGAAGCGGGCCTCTTCACGCGTCGAGAACGAGATGTCGACATCGTGGTCGAAGATGCGGAACGCGAACGTGAGCTGCGCGAGTTCGCGGTCGCTCATCGTCACGTTGGGCTGGAAATGGCCCTCCGACGGACGCATCCGCGGGAAATTGACGCTGAAGCGCGTCTTCCAATAGTGCCGGCGCAGGTATTGCAGATGCAGGGCCATCATCGTCACGTCGGTGCGCCACTCCTCCAGCCCGATCAGCACGCCCATGCCGATCTTGTGCACGCCGGCCCAGCCCATGCGGTCAAAACCGTTCACGCGCCACTCGAAGTTCGACTTCATGCCGGCCGGATGGTAGGTCTTGTAGTTGGCGCGGTTGTAGGTCTCCTGGAAGCAGACCACGCCGTTGAGCCCCGCGTGCGTCAGCCGCTCGTACTCCTCGGCGGCCAGCGGCATCACTTCGATCGTCAGGTTGCTGAAATAGGGTCTGCACACGCGCAGCGCCTCCTCGATATAGTCGACGCCCGCCGCCCGCGGATTCTCGCCCGTCACGAGCAGCAGGTTCTCGAACGGCCCCATGCGCCGGATGGCCCGGCACTCGGCCTCGATCTGCTCGGGCGTGAGGATCACGCGCGGAATGGCGTTGTGGCGGTTGAATCCGCAATAGACGCAGGAGTTGGTGCAGGAGTTGGTGATGTACATCGGGATGTACATCGACACGGTCTTGCCGAACCGCTCCCGGGTATACCTGCGGCTCAGACGCGCCATCGGCTCCAGGTAGTCGGCCGCCGCAGGCGAGACGAGCGCCATGAAATCGTCCCACGTAGGATGCTGCCGGCCGAGCGCCGCCTCCACGTCGGCCGGACGTTTCGACAGGATCCGTTCGGTCGTCTCCTGCCAGTCGTATCGAGCTAACTCTTCGGAAAACATACGGCTCCTGTTTTAATCGAGAAACGCGGTCAGCGGACTGCTCGCCTCGGCGCAGTGCGCCTGCGCGCCCAGCCCCGCCTCGAAAGCCTCGCGGCCGGCGGCGACCGCCTGTGCGAAGGCCTGCGCCATGCGCACCGGATCGCCCGCCACGGCGACGGCCGTATTGACCAGCACGGCGTCGGCGCCCATCTCCATGGCCTCGGCCGCATGCGACGGCGCCCCCAGCCCGGCGTCGACCACCACCGGCACGTTGCTCTGCTCGATGATGATCGCCAGCAGTTCGCGCGTCGCAAGCCCCTTGTTCGTCCCGATGGGGGCGGCCAGCGGCATGACCGTGGCGGCACCCGCCTCTTCGAGCCGTTTGCACAGCACCGGATCGGCCTGGATGTAGGGCAGCACCGCGAAGCCCATCTTCGCCAGCCGCTCCGTCGCCCGGAGGGTCTCGATCGGATCGGGCATCAGATACTTCGGATCGGGGTGGATCTCCAGCTTGATGAAATTCGTCCCGAAAGCCTCCCGCGCGAGCTGCGCGGCCAGCACGGCCTCCTCGGCATCGCGCACGCCCGAAGTGTTGGGCAGCAGCTGGATCCCGGGGCGGCGCACATGCGCCAGCATGTCGTCCTCGGGGTTCTCCATGTCGATGCGTTTCATCGCCAGCGTCACCATCTCCGTTCCCGAAGCGGCGATCGCCCGGGCCATCAGTTCGTTCGAGCTGAATTTCCCCGTTCCCAGAAACAGACGCGAACGGAACGTCCGTCCGCCTATAACCAACTCTTTCATCGTTTTTCCCTATTTATGGTCGTTATGATCTTTCTCGTCTCCGCCGCGACGTCCTCCGCCCGCAGCAGTCCACCCGAAAGGGCGATGCCCGCCGCTCCCGCAGCGAGAATTCCGGGGACGTCCGCCTCGGTGATGCCCCCGATGGCCACCACCGGCAGCGCGATTCCCGCCTCGCGGCACTGCGCCAGAATCCGCCTGTAGCCCTCCGTCCCGAGCACGGGGCTGAGGTTGCGCTTGGTCTGCGTGAAGCGGAACGGCCCCAGCCCGATGTAGTCGGCGCCCTGCTCCGCGCCGCGGACCACGTCCTCGAACGTGTTGGCCGTCGCACCGATCGTATAGCCGCTCCCGAGCAGGCGGCGGGCCTCCGCCACGGGCATGTCGTTGCGGCCCAGATGCACGCCGTCGGCCCCCAGCTCGCGGACCAGTTCGACGTGGTCGTCCACGATGAACGTCGCCCCGCAGGCCCGGCACATGCGGGCCACTTCGCGCCCGACCTCCACGATCCGGCCGGCCGGCGCCTCCTTCATGCGCAGCTGCACCCAGCGGCATCCGCCGTCGAGCACCGCACGCGTACCCGTGATTTCATCGTACGCTCCGGTACGATGCGTAATGAATTGCAACATAATCAGACAAATCGTTTCAGCCGCCTCACGCAGCGCATCATCTCGCGAACCGACCCGTTTTTCCAGATATAGCCGAGCACCGCAGCACCGCCGAAGCCCCATTCGCGCACGAGCGGCAGCCGTTCCGGCACGATCCCGCCCAGCGCCACGGTCCGCGGGCCGATCGTCCCTGCGGCAGCGGCCTCGCGCAGCTGTCCGTCGGCGAAACCGGCGCGGTATCCCGCCTTCGACAGGCTGTCGAACACCGGGCTCAGAAAGAGGTAATCCTCGCCGCCGGCCGCCGCCAGCTCCGCCAGCGAATGGCACGACCGGCTCACCGAGCCGCGGAATCCCGCAGGTGCGGCCGGATTCCGGCCGTTCAGATGGACGCCGCCCAATCCGTAGTCGCAAGCCAGCGGCAGCCGGTCGTGCAGCGAGAGCTTCGGATAGCACGCCGGCGGCAGCGCTTCGATCAGGCGGCGCAGCCCGGCCTCCTCGGCCCCGGGTTTGCGCAGATGCACCCGGTCGATCCCTTCGTCCAGCAGCATCCGGATCGCCTCGGCCTCGGAGGGCGGGAATCCCGGCTCCGTGATGACGATCAGCCGCATCATCCTCCGCACACGGCACGGATGACGGTGATTTTCGCGCCTTCGTGCAGCCGGCAGCCGGCCCATTCGGCGCGCGGGACCACCTTGTTGTCCACGGCCACGGCGATCCCTTCGGCCGCGACGTTGCGCCGTTCGAGCAGTTCGGCGAGCGATGTTCCCGCATCGGCAGCCACGGGAACGCGATTGATGAATACTTCCATGAGAAACCCGTAATCGTACGAAGTGCCCGGCGAGAAGATTACGGTCTATGAACAAGTTCCTCCGGCGGTACGGACCGCATCAGGTTCATAGGGTATGATCTCAGCCCGCCGCATTTCGCGGCAGGGCACCCCTCTTGTTTTCGAATGCAAATATAAGAAAAATATCGGAACATGGTCGCGTCCGTCGAATTTTCCCGTTTCGCGATCCATGCCGGTGCGCGGCGCGGTCCGGCGAATCCGCCGGCACGGTCCGCCCCGCGGCTCGCGGTCCGCCGGACGGGCCCCCGCCTACATGCGGCCGCTGCGGACGATCATGTCGCGCAGCGTTCCGTTCAGCTCGTCGGCCCGCAGCAGCTCCTCCAGGGTGATATGCATCCGGTAGCACCACCGGTGGCAGGCGACGGAAGGAATGTTGATCCGTTCGTCCGCCGGATCGGGACGGCGCAGCTTCGCGTCGACCGACATCCAGTCCTGCCACGGCAGAATGGCGAACATGGCGGGCGAGGCGAGGTGCTCCCCGACGATCCGCCGGCAGATCGCCGGCGTGCAGCTGCGCGGCGCCTCGCCCCGCATGCCGAGCACCCCTTCGTAAAACCGCTGCGTCGCCCCGCGATCCTCCTCCCACCAGGCCCGCAGCGGATTCATGTCGTGCGTCGAAGTGGAGCAGACCGCGAGGTAGGGGTAGTCCGCCGGATCGTCGAATTCGCGTCCCGGCGCCTTGGGCATCCGCTGGATCTCGAGCGAGAGGATCCGCAGTTCGCGCATCGTCTCGGGCACGCTGGCGGGGATCATTCCCAGGTCTTCGCCGCAGGCCAGCATGGAGGTGGCCGTCATCAGCGCCGGCAGCTTCCGCAGCGCGGAGTCCCGCCAGAACCCGTTATGGCGCCGATAGAAGAAATCCTCGTACAGCCGGTCGAATGCCGCGCGGTGCGCCTCGTCCAGCGACCGGTAGAGCCGCGTAGCATGAGCCGCGATGCGCGGATGGTAAAAGCCCGGGCGTCGCGGATCCTCGACGAAGAGCACCTCCTCGAGCAACGTCATCAGCCCCTCGCGCAACTGCACGCTCCACGGATCGTCGCCCGGCAGGCGGTCGCACACCTCGCGCTGCGTGGCGAACGCGAGGCGCGCTCCGTCGGCCGAAAGGTACTTTCGCCGCACCTCCTCCGCCCGATCGCCGAACAGCTCCGCGAGCCCCCGTGCGTCCGGCTTCGGCACCGTGTAACGGCCTCCGGAGAGGTCGAACCCCAGGGCGCGCAGCTCGTCGGCCGAATAGGACATCGCCGGATTGAAATGGCCCAGCAGTCCGCGCACGCTGTGCGCCGGAATCTCCCAGATGCGGAAAAAGCCGAGTATGTGGTCGATGCGGAAGGCATCGAAATATTCCGCCATCTTCTTCAGACGGGCCCGCCACCAGGCATAGTCGTCCTCGGCCATGCGCTCCCAGTCGTAGGTCGGGAAGCCCCAGTTCTGCCCGTAGGCCGAAAAGGCGTCGGGCGGCGCCCCGGCCTGCGAATCCATGTGGAACAGGTGCGGCGCCACCCACGCGTCGACGCTCGTGCGGCTGATGCCGATGGGCAGGTCGCCCTTGAGCACCACGCCGCGGGCATGGGCATAGGCGCACGCCTCGGTGAGCTGCACGTGGAGATGATACTGGAGAAAACAGTAGAACGCCGTCTGCGCCTCGTGCGAACGGCGGTATGCTTCGGCCCGCTGCGTGTCGTAGCGGGCATATTCGCCCCAGCGCGTGAAGTCGGCCGTGCCGTTCTCGTCGCGCAGGGCGCTGAACACGGCATAGGGCAGCAGCCAGCTGCGGTTCGCCTCGAAGAACCGGCGATAGGCCGCGCTCCGGACCGTGCGTCCGCCTTCGCGCGCGAAGGTCCGGCGCAGCAGCCGCAGCTTCTCGCGGTTCACGCGCTCGTAGTCGAGCACCGGCGATGCGTTCAGCTCATCGCGCAGGCGGACATACTCCTCGTCCTCGGGCACCCCGGCCGCCGGAAGATCGAGGTACTGCGGATGCAGCGCGAAGGTGGAGTTGGCGTTGTAGGGATAAGAATCCCGCCACGTACCGTCCATCGTGGTGTCGTTGATCGGCAGCAGCTGGATGATCCGCTGTCCGGTGGCGACGGCCCAGTCCGCCATCTTCTTCAGGTCGCAGAACTCGCCGACGCCGAAGCCCGTCCCGGAGCGCAGCGAAAAGACCGGGACGGCCGTCCCGGCACTGCGCAGCCGGCGTTCGGGAAAGCGGGGCAGCGCCGACGCATCAAGCAGATGCGCGCCCTCGCGCGGCACCTCCGTCCGAATGCGGTTTCCGCCCTCCTCCCACACCCGCGGCGCGAGCGTCCGCCGGTCGGCGATCAGAAATTTGTATTCGAAAGCGCAGTCCGCACGCAGCGTGACGCTCCACTCGGGAAAGCGGCTGTCGTCCATCGGCACCGCGCGCCGCCAGCCGCCCAGCTCCTCGCCGCTTCCGACCACGGCCAGCACCTCGTCCGGCAGCAGCGCCGGGCAGACGCAGCGCAGCGTGACGTTTCCGTCCGCAGCCGCGCATTCCGCTCCGGTCCTCCGCCCGAGCATGCCCCGCGTGAAGGCGAGCGACCGCAGCGGCCAATCCTCCGGCATGTCGTTCCACCGGTCCAGCACCGTGAGCGTACCGTCGGCGAACCCCTCCGGCAGCCGCAGCCGATGGGGCAGCCGCTCGCCGCGCAGGCGTGCGCCGCCCTCCGACACGACCTCGTAGCCGTATTCTGCCGGGAACTCCCAGTCCCGGGCATCGACCTCGGCCTGCCAGATGCCGTCGGCCGCATAGTGCATGGCATAGCGCCGTCCGCCCCGGCGGAGCACGAGATTTTCGCCCCAGCGGGTGCGGTATTCGATTCGGAAGATCAGTTTCATGGTTCGGGTTGCACCGCGTAAAATCGTCGCAGGCTCGCAAAATTACACATTAAAGCGCGAATATCCGACACGCGGAACGACTTTTTGCACGTTTCCGATCCTCCGCCCCGCCGCACGGCACACGGCGGCGGAGCCCCTTCGCAGGTCTGCGCCGCGGCGCAGCTACCCGCGGACCGTCCCCTGCGCGGCCACCTCCTCCGCCCGCAGGCGGATCTGCTCGGCATCGCCCAGCAGGCGGTCGCCGGCCGGCCGCAGCCGCTCGTCGAAGCTGAAGACCCAGGGCACGCCCGTGGGCAGATTCAGTCCGGCGATCGCCTCGTCGGAGATGTCCTTGAGGTACTTGACGATTCCCCGCAGGCTGTTGCCGTGGGCCACGACCAGCACCCGGTCGCACCGCACGAGCGCCGGGAAGACCGTGCATTTCCAGTAGGGGAGCGTCCGCTCGACGGTGTCCCGGAGCGACTCCGTGCGGGGCAGTTCGGCGTCGGGCACCCCGCGGTAGCGGAGATCGAAACGCGGATTGCGCGGATCGTCCTCCGAGAGCGGCTCCGGAGCCGCATCGTACGCGCGGCGCCAGGCGTGCACCTGCGCCTCGCCGAACTTCGCGGCGGTCTCGGCCTTGTTCAGCCCCTGCAGCGCCCCGTAGTGTTTTTCGTTCAGACGCCAGCTCTTCTCCACCGGAATCCACTGCTGGTCGAGCACGCGCAGCACACGGTCCAGCGTCTCCACGGCCCGCTTCAGGCAGGAGACATAGGCCTGTCCGAAGACGAAACCCTCTTCGCGCAGCAACTCGCCGGCCTGCTCGGCCTCGCGCGCGCCCCACTCGCTCAATCCGACATCCGTCCATCCCGTGAACCGGTTCTCCCGGTTCCAGACGCTCTCGCCGTGGCGGAGCAATACGATCTCTTTCATAGGCATACCGTTACATCGTCCGTCCTGTCCGGTTCCGCGGCCCGCTGCGCCCGCGATCCGGACAGGGGATCGCGCACGACCTCGTTGCGCAGCTCGCCGCGGCGGTCGAAGGCCGCCAGATTCTCCATCGTCGTGCGGGCGATGTTGTCCACCGCCTCCCGCGTGAAAAAGGCCTGGTGCGAGGTCACGATCACGTTGCGGAACGACAGGAGCCGCGCCAGCATGTCGTCGTCCATCACGCGGTCGGAGGTATCCTCGTAGAAATAGCCCGCCTCCTCTTCGTAGACATCCAGCCCGGCAGCGCCGACCCGTCCGCTCTTCAGCCCCTCGATCAGATCCTCCGTGCGGATCAGCATGCCGCGCCCCGTGTTGATGAGCATGACGCCGGGCTTCATCATCGCGATCGCCCGCGCATCGATCATGCGGCGCGTGCGGTCCGTCAGCGGGCAGTGCAGCGAAATCACGTCGGAGCGCGCATACAGCTCCTCCAGCGGCAGATACCCGATGCCCGACTGCGCCGCATAGTCCGCGTCGGGGAACGGATCGTAGGCGACGACCTCCATGCCGAACCCCAGCAGGATACGGATCAGCTCCCGGGCGATCTTTCCCGTACCGACGATCCCGGCCGTCTTCCCGTACATGTCGAACCCCATCAGCCCGTGCAGCGAGAAGTTGCCGTCGCGCGTGCGCCAGTAGGCGCGGTGGATCTTCCGGTTGAGCGCCAGCATCAGCGCCACGGCGTGCTCGGCCACCGCATGCGGCGAATAGGCCGGCACGCGCACGACCGGCAGCCCGCAGCGGGCGGCGGCCTCCAGATCCACGTTGTTGAACCCCGCGCAGCGCAGAGCGATCAGCCGCACGCCCGCCTCGCGCAGCCGGGCGATCGCCGGTGCGTCGGCCCGGTCGTTGACGAAGAGGCAGACCGCATCGGCCCCCTGCGCCAGGACCGCATTGCAGGCATCCAGGTCGCTGCGGTGATAGACGATTTCGATCCCGTATTCGGGAGCGAGCCGGTCGAACGTCTCCCTGTCGTAGGGCTGCGTTCCGAAAAAAACGACTTTCATGACTTTTCCTTTCGAATATTCAGGCGATCGTCACCGCCGGATCCAGATAAACGTCCTGTATGGCGTGCAGCAGCGCGACGCCCTCGTCCATCGGGCGCTGGAAGGCCTTGCGGCCGCTGATCAGCCCCATGCCTCCGGCGCGCTTGTTCACCACGGCCGTGGCGACCGCCTCCTGCAGGTCGGAGGCGCCCCGCGACTCGCCGCCCGAGTTGATGAGCCCCACGCGCCCCATGTAGCCGTTGGCCACCTGATAGCGGCACAGGTCGATCGGATGGTCGGAGGTCAGGCGGCTGTAGACCCGTTCGTCGGTCTTGCCGAAGCCGAGCGCCGTGAAGCCGCCGTTTCCGACCGGCAGCTTCTGCTTGACGATGTCGGCCTTGATCGTCGCCCCCAGGTGGTCGGCCTGCCCCGTCAGGTCGGCCGCCGCGTGGTAATCGGTTCCGTCCCGTTTGAAGGCGGGGTTGCGCAGATAGCACCACAGGATCGTGGCCATGCCGAGTTCGTGGGCCTCGTCGAAGGCCGCGGCGATCTCCACCAGCTGGCGGCGGCTCTCGGGCGACCCGAAGTAGATCGTCGCACCGACGGCCGCGGCCCCCATGTTCCAGGCGTCGCGCACCGACCCGAACAGCACCTGATCGTGCACGTTGGGGTAGCTGAGCAGTTCGTTGTGGTTGATCTTCACGATGAAGGGGATCCGGTGGGCGTACTTGCGCGCCACGGCGCCCAGCACGCCGAAGGTCGAGGCCACGGCGTTGCAGCCGCCCTCGATGGCGAGTTTCACGATATTTTCGGGATCGAAATAGATCGGATCGGGGGCGAACGACGCCCCGGCCGAATGCTCGATCCCCTGATCCACCGGAAGGATCGAGACATAGCCCGTGCCGGCCAGCCGGCCGTGTCCCAACAGGCGTTGCAGGCTTCCCAGCGTCCGGACATTGCGGTCCGAATCGGCCCAGATCCGATCGACGGCATCGCCCGAAGGCAGATGCAGCATGCTTTTGTCGATCGTGCGGCAGACATGCGCGAGCAGATACTCGGCCTTGTCCGCGAGGATTTCAATGGTTTTGCTCATGATTTCGCGGTATTTGTATCCGAATCCCCTGCAATTCGGATTCCAAAACCGCGCCGGACGCCGCATGGCGTCCGCAAAAAAGCCGTCCCGAAGGACGGCCTATTTTTTCTGACTGCGGAAGTCGGTGGGGGAGACCCCGGCATGCTTGCGGAAGTAGCGCCCGAGATAGGATTGGTCCGGAAAACGGAGCCGGTAGGCGATCTCCTGCACCGACAGATCCGTCGTCTGCAACAGCATCTTGATCTCCAGCACCGCCGCGGCATCGATCAGCTCCTTGGCCGAACGGTGGGCGATATTGCGCACGATGGTCGAAAGATAGCGGGTCGAGATGCAAAGCCGGTCGGCATAGAAAGCCACCTCGCGCTCGACGGTGCAGTGTTCGTGCACGAGCGCGACGAACCGATGGAACAGCTCCGTCTGCCGGTTGGTGGTGCCGGAAGTCTGCGGCCGCTGCAGCGAGAAGCGCTGGATCTTGTCGCATATCTCCAGCAGCACGTTCTGCAACCGGTTCTTGATGATGATGTTGCGGAATTTGTTCCCCCGGTCGCGATAGGTGTATTCGGCCATGCGGAACCAATGCAGGGCCCCTTCGAGAATGCGGGCGGGCGGATTCGAGATCGGGCATTCTGCCATCACGCGGAAATAGTCGGGGTCGAGCCGGAACCCCGCCTCCGCGAAGAGTTCGCGCGAAAAGACACAATAACTCATGCGGAAGTCCGCCGTGCGGCGGGTCAGCAGCAGCACCGTCCCGGGCAGCACGAGCACCAGCGACCCGGGCCGGATCACGCTACGATATTGGTTCACAGTCGTTTCTGCGCTTCCTTTCCGGCACAGCAGGATGGCCCCCGCCTCGCAGCGATAGGCATAGTCGTCGAAAAACGCGAAATCGGACTCGCCGACCACGAATTGCTCCTCGACGGTCGTCGTCAAAGGGTTGTCGAATGTCATACGAACTCTTTTTTCTTCTTTTTTCGAACAAAAATAACGATTATTCCATAAATACGCACGCATGTATTCCGAAAAAGAACAATATTGTTCGCAATACAAAGGTCCGTTTACACCGGTTTTATAATACTTTTGCACTCGAAAAAGTTTTTTATAAGATAACCGAAAAATTATGAAGCAGAAAATTATGCAGGCAGCGCTCGTCGCTTGCTGTATGGCAGCCGCAGGATGCGGCCAGGCACCCGTCGCGATGGGTCCGGGCCAGTACGCCGTGCTGACCGTATCGACTTCCGATCGCGAAATCCCGACCCACTACTCGGCCGCCATCCGCGGTCGCCAGGACATCGCCATCTATCCGCAGGTGTCGGGCACCATATCGCAACTGTGCATCAACGAAGGCGACGCGGTTTCGAAAGGCCAGACGCTCTTCATCATCGATCAGGTTCCCTATAAGGCCGCGCTGCAGACGGCCGAAGCCAACGTAGCCGCCGCCAAGGCGAGCGTGGCGACCGCCCAGCTGACCTACGACAGCAAGAAGGAGCTGTTCGCCAAGAAGGTCGTGTCGCAGTACGACCTCTCGACGGCCGAAAACATGCTGCTGACGGCCAAAGCCCAGCTGGCCCAGGCCGAAGCACAGCGCGTCAATGCGGCCAACAGCCTCTCCTACACGGTGGTCAAGGCTCCGGCCAGCGGCGTGGCGGGCACGCTGCCGTACCGCGTGGGTGCGCTGGTAGGCCCCTCGATGCCGCAGCCGCTCACGACCATCTCCGACAATTCGCAGGTCTACGTCTACTTCTCGATGTCCGAGAACCAGCTGCTGGGTCTCACGCGCCAGTACGGGTCGATCGCCAACACGCTGGCGAACATGCCCGACGTGCAGCTGCAGCTCAACGACGGCTCGACCTACGATGCGGCCGGCCGCGTCGAGTCCATCAGCGGCGTGATCGACACCTCCACGGGCAGCGCCCAGCTGCGCGCCGTATTCGCCAACGAGGGCGGTCTGCTCCACAGCGGCGGATCGGGCAATATCGTTCTGCCGACCGAGTACCGCGACTGCATCGTGATCCCGCAGGCCGCCACGTTCGAACTGCAGGACAAGGTATACGTATATAAGGTAATCGACGGCAAGGCTTCGGCCGCCCAGATCGACGTGGAGAAAATCTCCAACGGCCGCGAATACATCGTCAAGTCGGGCATCGCGCCGGGCGAAACGATCGTAGCCGAAGGCGTGGGTCTGCTGCGCGAGGGTACGCCCATCGTCCCCAAAGACCAGAATGCCGCTGTAGCGGCGCAGGGCGGACAGCAGGCCGCACCCGCCGCTGAAACCGAAACCGGAAAAGAGGAATAATCTATGACACTCAAACATTTTATCGAACGCCCCGTACTGGCGTCCGTCATCTCCATCCTGATCGTCATCGCCGGACTCATCGGCCTGGCGACACTGCCCGTGGAGCAGTACCCCGACATCGCGCCTCCGACGGTCATGGTGCGCGCCACCTATCCGGGCGCCAGCGCCGAAACGGTCCAGAAATCGGTCATCGTGCCGCTGGAACAGGCCATCAACGGCGTGGAGGACATGACCTATATCACCTCGAGCGCCGCCGTGGGCAGCGCCACGGTCTCGATCTATTTCCGCCAGGGCACCGACGCCGACATGGCTGCGGTGAACGTGCAGAACCGCGTATCGCGCGCAACCGGCCAGCTTCCCAGCGAGGTAACCCAGATCGGCGTGATGACCATGAAGCGCCAGACCTCGATGGTGAAGATCTTCTCGCTCTACAGCCCCGATGACAGCTACGACGAAACCTTCCTGTCGAACTATCTGAAGATCAACATCGAGCCCCGCATCCAGCGTATCCCGGGCGTGGGCGAGGTCTTCACGCTGGGCGCCGAATACTCGATGCGCATCTGGCTCAAGCCCGACATCATGGCGCAGTACAAGCTGATGCCGTCCGACGTCACGAGCATCCTCGCCGAACAGAACATCGAGGCTGCGACCGGCACCCTGGGCGAGAACTCCGAAAATACGTTCCAGTACACGATGAAGTACAGCGGCCGCAAGGTGACTCCGGAGGAGTTCGGCGAATTCGTCATCCTCGCGCAGCCCGACGGCACGACGCTGCGTCTGAAAGACATCGCCGAAATCGAGCTGGGCAGCGAATCCTATGCCTACAAAGGCTACACCAACGGCCATCAGGGCGTCAGCACGATCGTGTTCCAGACGGCCGGTTCGAACGCCACGCAGGTCGTCAACGACATCAACGCGCTGCTCGACGAGATCCGCCCCGAACTTCCGAAGGGCGTGGATATCACCCACCTGCAGAGCGTGAACGACTTCCTCTACGCTTCGATGCACGAGGTGATCAAGACCCTGATCGAGGCCATCATCCTCGTGGTGCTGGTGGTCTACGTCTTCCTGCAGGACATCCGGTCGACGCTCGTCCCGACCGTCTCGATCCTCGTGGCACTGATCGGTACGTTCGCCTTCCTGTCCGTCGCCGGCTTCTCGATCAACCTGCTGACGCTCTTCGCACTCGTGCTGGCGATCGGTACG
>CAOJSG010000005.1 GCA_948442615.1 uncultured Alistipes sp. | reverse complement strand
CGGCGTGGTGTTTGCCCCGTGGGTGGTTTTATACCCTTATTAGCCCCCACACCCCACCCCCCCCTGGGCGGCCGGGTTCTGGATCGGCCGGGGCCCGACGCGTTTCATGCCCTCCCGCCCTCCGTCCCGCACCCTCCCCCGCACCTTTCATCGCGGTTCCGGCAAGCCCTCTTTTTCCGGCATCCGCACCGACGGCCGAAGTGCCATCGGCCGCATGCACCGCTCCAGCCGAAACGGTCCATCCGAACCGCCTCCCAGTCGCATGCCCGTCTCACCCGAAACCCCACTCCGGTAAAAGCACCGCCAGCTGAAGCACCTCCCGGCCGCATAGCACTACCGCGGCAGCCGGCCCGCAGCTTCGCCGGCCCCACGCGGCCGTTCCATTTCGTCCGGACCTACGCGGTTCGAACTTCCGACACCTCCCCGGACGCAGTTCCGGCCGCAGCCGCACGGCAGTCCCCGCAAACACTCAGCAGACGTCCCGCAGACACTCTGCGACCCCTCGGCCGCAAAAAAAGACCGGCATCTTGTGAAAGATGCCGGTCCTCCCCAAATGGGATCGCGCGTCACGCTGTCTTCCGACAGCCTCTATTCATTACTCGTTTCGTACCGAACGGATCATTTTCGACTTCTGCCCGATCATGAACACGCTCGAGAACTTGCCGAGGCCAAGCTCTTTTGCATTCCAGTCGCTAACCTCTGCTACACCCACGAATCCGACAGATACCAGATTCTGCGCGATGTTCTTCTCTGCAATAGTCTTTCTTGCTACGGACAGCTCGCGTACAGCCTTCCGTACCGATACGATCGACGACTGATTCAGCTCTACAACCTCTGCAACCGATTTGCGCGACTGCGCATTGGCGGCACCCATCCAAGGAGCCTTAAATGCCGGAGCAGAAGCCTGCGAGCAATCCACATAGCTCAACTCACCGGTATACGTACCCTTGAACGTCGTATTCGAGGAGCCATCGACCAACTCAAACGTAAAGGTATACGTATCGCCGTTCTTAGCCACCGTAACCGAACCGGAAGACATGCTGTTCGAGAAGCCCTTATCCGCCGTTCCGAACCAGGGTCCGTATGCGTACCGACCGCTCACATAACCGGGCACGCAAGTGAATGCTCTGAAATCGGCTTTCGTACGACCCACGATCTCGTAGGTTCCCGGGGTAATCTCGGTCGTCACGCTCTTGGCCGTGTTCAGTTCGAGCATCAACAGATCGCCCGTACCCGACAAATCCCCAAGATCTACCGTAGAGGCAGCCAGATAAATCGTCCAGTTAGCATAGTCGTTATCGGGCAGGTCATAGGCATCGCCCAGGTAATCCATCTCGCCCTGCGTAAGAGTGGTAATCTCTTTCGTGGTCGGCTCGGCAACCTCCTCCGTGGTGGCCTCGGCCGATTTGAGCGTTTGATTTCCGTCGGCATCGGCCACCAGGCAGACCAGCGTATAGCTCGTCGCGGACTTCAACGGCGAAGAACCGCCAAATACGCCCCGCATGCCATTGCCGTTGATGGCAGTGATATTATCCGCCGAGAAATCGCTACCGTATTGTTCGAACAACGATGCCGAAACACCGCCGAGCTGCTCGATCGTAGCCGTCGGGCCCAACAGATATTTGCCCGAAGCGGCAGCCGGAGTGCCCGTTACCTTGAAGGTAGCCGTCAACTGCGTCGATTTGTTATTACCGCTCGCGTCGCCGGGCGTCAGGGTCACCGCCAGGTTCGGACCGTCGCCTTCTTCGGGATCCTCGGCCAGCGTAGTATACGGATCAGCCACAGCGACATCGGTAGTCACCTTACCGGTTTTCTCGTCGACTCCGGCCACGAATGCGTAATAAGTGGTCGACGGCGAGATATTATAGCTTTCACCAAGATCGATCGCATTCTGATCGCCCTTATAGCCCAGGATCGTAACGATTTGCTCGATCGTGTATTTGTCAGTACCGACCTGCTCGTGTACATATGCGATTTCCGATTCGATCCAGTCAGCCAGCTGACTCTTGTACTGCTCGTAATAGTTCGCCGGCAGCTGGCTGAGCCAATAATACGAGTTTTTGTCCTCCGGAACCACCTTGGCAATAGCCGTGCTCGACGTAATGCCGGAAATCGTAATCTCAAACGGACCATCAGGATCCTCGCCGCCTCCGCCGGCAGCCGTCGTCGACGCCTCGCCGCGGATATAGGAGGCATTGCCGTCCTCGCCGACCAGCTTGATGATGCACGTATAGGAGGTCTCGGCGGTCATGTTGGCGAATCCGAAAGCTACGGCCTTGTCCGAATTGAGTTTCGTCACATACTGAGCGGGAAGTTCCCTGCCGGCGTCGCCCATATCCTCGTAAGTGAAGCCCTTGTCGAGGTTGGCCTGCACATCCGCCGTCGCAGTGAAGAAGTAGAGCAGCGAAGCGACCGTCTTGTCACCCGTCAGACGGACGGTGACGGTCATCTGCGTATCCGTATCCGCACCGTTGCTGCCGGGCGTGAGGGTCACCGTACCCTCGGGGCCGGAGCCGGCCGTGCCGGTGGTCGAGCAGGAGTCGGACTTCACGGTCTCGCCGTTCGCATTGGCCAGCAGGACGATGGCCATGTACTCCGTACCGGGCTTGCAGGTGTCGTTGTATACGGCGATGCCCTTGTTGTTGATATATTCCAGCCATTCGGCGCTCAAATCGTTGCCTCTGGCCTTGACCAGCGCCGCCTCGGAACCGGCCGATGCGATCTGGGACTCGATATAGGCCTTCTCGCCCATGATATACTTGCCCGAAACGGCGTCGCCGTTCGTAGCCTGGATCGACAAGGTCACGGTGTTGTTCGTGTTCTCACCGTCGGGGTCGCCCGGCACCAGTGCGAATTCCACTTCGGGGCCGTTTTCCTCGCCGGGACCCGGACCCGGATCCTCGCCGCCTTCGCCCGAGGTGAAGAGCACCTTGGTCACATCCGACGTAACGGTACCGTCGGTGTTGATGCCGTACACATAGGCATAATATTCGGTCTCGGCCTCCAGCCCCGTGAGCGTATAGGTCGCGGGACCGCGTCCCGTAACCCACTGCAGGTAGGCCGAAAGCGTCATCTGGTTGGCCGTAGCCTCACGCTGGATGAACGCCATATCGTCCTCGAGGAAAGCCTCGTCGGTTCCCAGATCGTCGAAGATACTCTTCTTGACGGCGCTCCAGTAATAGGTAGCCAACTGTTTGCTCGGCGTCACGGACAGCGAGGCCTTGGCGCCTTCGATGTTCGAAACGGCGATCTCGAACGTCAGAGGGGTCTCGTCGATACCGGGGCCGACGGGATCCGTCTTCTCTTCGGAATCGTCGCAGGCCGTTGCCACGAACAACGCGGCGACAGCAGCGAGCAACATCCGCAAGTACATTTTCAATTTCATACGCAAAAAAATTTAATTAAAAAAACCTTCATTTTTTTCACCCATTCCGCCCGCAACGACGCCGGAAACGGAATGCGTCTTCGCAAATATAAACATTTTTTCAGAGAATTAAACAACTCGCCGGAACAGAAAAACGGGCCTCCGAGGCCCGTTTTACGCGCCGAACTTACAATAGCGCACGGAAATACGGCAGCCGCGTTACAGATTGACACCCGGATCAGTCGTTCGGACAACAGAATGGAGGCAAAAAAATTGCAATTTTTTTAATTTTTTTCAAAACCGCACGGCCCCGGAAATGCCCGAACCGTCCGTCCGCGCGCGAACCCCTCGCTTTCGCGGACTTCCGCGCTCACACGGCGCAGGCGAAACTACTCGTCGTAAAGCAGGTAGGGCCGCCGCCGCACGCGGAACCGCCGCACGTCGTCCTGCCAGCGGGCGCGGATCTCGTCCGCCGAAGCGCCGTCGAGGATCATGCGCCGCACGTAGTCCGTGCCGACCAGCTTCTCGAACATCGGCGTGAAGAACCGCTCGCCCAGCCCCAGCGTGCGGCAAGCATGGATCACATAGCCGAGGTTCAGCCCCATGTCGCGGGCCTCGGCGAGCGGCATGCCGCTCAGATCGACGCCCCGGCAGCGGCGTCCTTCGAGCGGCGGGCGGGCGGCGCCGGCGGTCGGATGCGGCGTGAAGACGAAATCGCACCCCGTCATCTCCGGGTGCCCGTAGCACTCGAACGGACGGTCGGTGCCGCGCCCCAGGCTGACGACCGTCCCTTCGAACGGGCAGAGCGACGCATAGAGATAGACCGCGCGCTGCGTCGGCAGATTGGGCGACGGCGCCACAGGCAGTTCGTAGGGAGTGGCGTGCGTATAGTGCCGGCAGCGGACCACCTCCAGTTCGCAGGGTTTGGTCCACCCCTCGCCCACGGCCATGCGGGCGATCTCGCCCATCGTCAGCCCGTGCAGCACGGGGACGGGCAGCATCCCCACGCCCGAGCGGAACTTCGGCTCCAGGAGCGGCCCGTCGACCAGGTGTCCGTTGGGGTTGGGGCGGTCGAGCACGACGACCGCATATCCGGAATCGGCGCACGCCTCCATCATGCGCAGCATCGAGATGTGATAGGTGTAGAAGCGCAGTCCCACGTCCTGCATGTCGACCAGCAGCAGGTCGAACGCGCGCATGGTCGCCGCCGACGGACGCTTCGTACGGCCGTCGTAGAGCGAACGGATGGGGATTCCGGTCCGGGCGTCGACCGAGTCGGCCACGTGCTGTCCCGCATCGGCCGTTCCGCGGAAGCCGTGTTCGGGCGAGAAGAGGACCGTCACGTCGAAGCCGCACCCGTGCAGCAGGTCGACCAGGTGCACGCGGCCTCCGGCATCGGCACCCGGAGCGCCGGGCATCTGCGCCACAGCGGTATGGTTCGTCAGCACGGCGATCCGGTGTCCGCGCAGCCGCGGAAAATAGGAGGCCGTGTCGGTCATGCCGGGCAACGGTTCGGCGGCTGCGGCCGGAACTGCGAACCAAACTGCGCACAACACCGACAACAGGCGGAGGGCTTTCGACAGGCCGCGCGCAAAACCCGCCCCGCCCGGATTGCGCCGGGAGACCCGAAGAGGCATGCGGACGAACGGGGCCGGCAGATCCGCTCCGCCCGGGCTGCGCCGGAGCGAAAAGCACTGCATAGGATCGGACAAATGCATGAATACTCAATTATATATATGCGCCCGGGCGGGGCGCGTTCGATGGCCGGTCCCGGGCATCGGGCACGGAAACGGCCGTTTCGCGGAACAGACCGTACCGGCGTTCACCCGACGGCCGTTCCGCAGGCGTTCGGGCGAAAGAAAGGCCGCGCCGGCGCCATCGAACCATCGGTTCCGCCGGTCCCGTCTGTTCCGCCGGCCGATCCGCGGACGCCCCGCCCGGTCGGATGTTCGGTCGGGCACCCGCCTACGCCTGGGCGCCGAACTCCATCAGATAGGCCTTGATGAAGGCATCCAGTTCACCGTCCATCACCGACTCCACGGCCGAGGTCTGCACCCCCGTGCGATGGTCCTTGACGCGGCGGTCGTCGAAGACGTAGGAGCGGATCTGAGAGCCCCATTCGATCTTCTTTTTCGAGGCCTCGAGCGCCTGCTGCATGGCCATGCGCTTGTCCAGCTCGCGCTGGTAGAGCTTCGAGCGGAGGATGCGCATGGCGTTTTCGCGGTTCATGAGCTGCGAGCGCGTCTCCATGTTCTCGATCAGGAACTCCACCGGTTCGCCCGTATCGGCATCCTTGCCGTGGTAGCGCAGCCGCACGGCCGTCTCGACCTTGTTGACGTTCTGGCCGCCGGCGCCCGACGAACGGAACGTGTCCCACTCGATGTCCGAGGGGTTGATCGTAATCTCGATCGTGTCGTCCACCGCGGGCGACACGAAGACCGAGGCGAAGGTGGTCTGCCGCTTGTTGTTGGCGTTGAACGGCGAGAGACGCACCATGCGGTGCACGCCGTTCTCGCTCTTGAGGTAGCCGTAGGCGTAGTCGCCCTCGAACTCCAGCGTGCACGACTTCACGCCCACCTCGTCGCCGACCTGGTAGTCGAGCACCTTCACCTTGTAGCCGTGTGCCTCGCCCCAGCGGGTGTACATGCGCAGCAGCATCGACGCCCAGTCGAGCGCCTCGGTGCCGCCGGCGCCGGCATTGATGTCCATGATGGCGCCGAGCTTGTCCTCGTCGCGGCGCAGCATGTTGCGCATCTCGAGCGCCTCGATGCGTTCGAGCGTGCGGGCGTACTGCTCGTCCAGCTCGGCCTCGGAGACCACCCCCTCCTTCACGAAGTCGGGCATGAGCACGAGGTCCTCCGTCTCCTTGCACACGGCGTCGTACTCCTCGACCCAGCCCTTGATGCCGGCCACCTTCTGCAGCTGTTTGCGAGCCTTGTCGGGATTGTCCCAGAAGTCGGGCTCCTGGGTCTTCTCCTCTTCGTTGCGCAGGTCGATGCGCTTCTGTTCGATGCCGAGGCACCGCTCCAGCGCCTCGCGGCGCTTCTCGATCTCCTTGATCTGTTCGGCGAGTATCATGGTCTATTCGAATTTACGGTTCAGTTTGCGTGCGACGTATTCCAGGACGAAGTCGGCCGAGCCCTCGATCCCCAGCACCGACGAGTCGATGCACAGGTGGTAGCTCGATGCCGCGCCCCAGGTGCGGTCGCTGTAATAATTGTAATAGGCGGCTCTGCGCGCGTCGACGCGTGCCATCTCCTGCCGGGCCTGCTCCTCCGACCAGCCGTGCCGCGCACGCACACGGGCGATGCGGTCGGCTTCGGCGGCCGTGACGAAGACATTCACGCACTGCGGCAGGTCGCGCAGGATGTAGTCGGCGCACCGGCCCACGAAGACGCACGACCCGCCGGCGGCGGCCCTGCGGATCGCATCGCTCTGGATCTTGAAAAGCGCGTCGTTCGACAGCACGTTGGTCATGCCCCCGTCGTCGCCCGCGAACGGACCGCGCAGGTAGCCGAGCAGCGTCGCCAGCCGCCCTTTCGACTCCTTCTCGTCGGCCTTCTCGAACAACTCGGTGCAGAGGCCGCTCTGTTCGGCGGCCAGCGCGAGCAGCTCCCGGTCGTAGAACCGGAGATTCAGCCGGCGGGCGATCCGCTCGCCGATCTGCCTGCCGCCGCTGCCCAGCTGACGGCCGATATTGACAATGATCGTATCTTCCATAGGTCGATGGGGTTTATGCGCCGGTCCGGAGCGGTGCGCCGCCGGCCCTGAAACGCCGCAACTGGTAGGTCAGCATGAAGACCGTGACGACCGATGCCAGCAGGTCCGACAACGGCATGGCGCACCACACGCCCCAGCTGCCGTTCCACTCGGTGCAGGCGTCGAATATCCGAGGCAGCACGAGCAGTCCCGGAAGCAGGAAGAGCAGCTGCCGCGAAAGCGACAGGAAAATGGCCTTGCCCGCCATGCCGATGCTCATGAAGAAGTTGGTCGCCACCATCTGGAATCCGATGATGGGGAAGAAGGCGAAGGTGATGCGCATCCCCTCGACCGACAGACGGATGAGTTCGGGATCGTTCGTGAAGGCCGAAACGGCCGTACGCGGCACCAGCTCGCCGATCAGGAATCCCACCGTCGTGACGCACGTGGCGCCGATGCTCGTCAGCTTCAGCACGCGCAGCACGCGGTCGTACTGCCGGGCGCCGAAGTTGTAACCCGCGATGGGCTGCATGCCCTGGTTCAGCCCCATGACGATCATCACGAAGAAGAAGGCCAGCCGGTTGACGATGCCGTAGGCCCCGATCATCAGATCGCCGCCGTACTGTTTCAACCCCTTGTTGATGAGGATCACGATGAAGCAGGCCGCCAGGTTCATCAGAAACGGCGACATGCCGATGGCCAGCACGTTGCGGACGATCTTCCCCTGCAGCCGGTAGATGCCCCGGCGGAAATGGAGCAGCTCGCGCCGGTCGGAGAGGATCCTGAACTGCCACGCGAGCGAGATCACCTGCGCCGCGACCGTAGCCACAGCCGCGCCGCGGATGCCCCATCCGAACCCGTAGATGAAGAGCGGGTCGAGCACCGTATTGATGAGCACGGTGTTGATCGTGGCGTACATCGACTTGCGCGGATGTCCCGAGGCCCGCAGCACGGCGTTCAGCCCCAGATACATATGCGTCACGACATTGCCCAGCAGAATGATGGTCATGTAGTCGCGCGCGTAGCCGATCGTCGCGTCGCTCGCACCGAAGAAGTAGAGAATCGGATCGAGGAACACGAGCGCCGCCGCGCCGAACGCCACGCCGATGATCAGGTTCAGCACCACGACGTTGCCCAGCACGTGCTGCGCCGTGGCGTAGTCGCGCTGCCCCAGGCGCATCGAGATCAGCGTCGCGGCCCCCACGCCCACCAGCGACCCGAAAGCCGCCGCCAGATTCATCAGCGGGAAAGTGAGCGCCAGGCCGGAGATGGCCAGCGGCCCCACCCCGTGGCCGATGAAGATGCTGTCGACCATGTTGTAGAGCGACGCCGCCGTCATGGCGATGATCGCCGGCACGGCATATTGAACGAGCAGCCGGCGGATATGCTCGGTGCCGAGCGCCGCCGCTGCGATCTTTACCTCCGCCATAATTTTCGATTAGGATGAAACCAAGGCAACCGCCGGTTCGACGGATCCGGCGTCGCGGACGCGGAACCTCTCCGCAGCCCGCGCAGGTCCGTCTCCTTGCGAACGGCCGCACCCGGAACGGATGCCGCACGGACCCGGACGGTCCGCTCCGGCCGGTCCGAAGCGCCGATTGCCGCAACAAAAATACGACATTTTTCCGAACCGCACCAGCGGCGGCGGAAAACGACGACAAAAAAGCCCGCACGACAGGCGCGGCCCGTGCTTCCGGCAAAGCCCGCGCGCTCCGCTGCGGCACCGCCGGCCGCGCAGAGCGGCCCGATGCGGCGGAGCTCCGTGCGATCGGCCCGCCTGCCGCGGATTCACGAGGCAACCGAAATCGACAGCTCCGGCAGACATCCGGCAATGGCCGACGCCCGGCAGCACCCGACTATGATCGCAACGACCAATGCCCCGGCAATGGCCGACGACACCCGGCAGGCTCCCGGTCACCCGGCAGACGCCGGGCCGCCGCAAAGCCGCGCAAGGCCGGCTGCCGCGCCGCGGGGTGCGAACCGCGAACTCACTCGCCCGGCCGGCGATCCGCGTCCGCAGGTCCGGCACAGCTCTCCGTCCCGATAAGCGTCTCCAGCGACCCCACCCGACACAGTTCGACGCCGTATTCGCGGACGACATCCTCGCCGCCGATCTCCGCGACCGTCACCTCCGACACCTCGGCCAATGCCTCGCGGGCCCGGGCCTCAAGGCCGTCGATCGTACAGGCCGACAAACGGCTGCGATGGAACACCATGCGGTCGCCGCCATCATACACCAGCCGCGGATCTTCGGGCTCGCCTTCGCAGGCATCGACCAGCAGCAGCACATGCCCCGCTTCGTCGCGCATCAGGTCGTAACGGCCCGAGCGGCTCTCCGGCACGCCGTACGCACCGCCGCACGGACGCGCCTCGGCGGCAGAGCGCTCCCCACCGCCGAAACCGGCGGGAGCATGCCCGGGGCGGTCCGATGCCCCGGCTCCCTCAGCCGGGCGCTTCCCGGGGCGGGCGGCCGCTCCGAATGCTTCCGCCCGGCTCTTCTCTTTCCGATCGTCCTCCATCGCTCCGGACTATTCCAGTTCCCAGTCGCTGCCGTCCTTGCGGTCCTTCACCCGGATGCCCGCGGCGGCCAGTCCGTCGCGGATCCGGTCCGAAGCGGCCCAGTCCTTCGCAGCGCGCGCCTGCATGCGTTCGGCGAGCAGCATCTCCACCAGCGGCGTCACGTAGTCGCGGCCCGAAGCGGCTCCGGCCGCCTTCTCGTCGCGCAGGCCCAGGATGTCGAAGGCATAACGGTGCACCGTGGCCTTCAGCCGCTCCAGATCCTCCGCCGCGATGGTCTGCTTGCCGTCGACGAGCGAGTTGATCGTACGGACCCAGTCGAAGAGCGCCGAGATGACCATCGGCGAGTTCAGGTCGTCGTCCATCGCCGCGCGGCAGCGCGTCTCCAGCTCCGCGGGGTCGACCGTCGACACGGCCGCGGGCTTCACCTTGTCGAGCGCCTCGATCCCCTTCATCAGGCGGTCCAGCCCCTTCTCGGCCGCCTGCAGCGCCTCGTTCGAGAAGTCGAGCGTCGAGCGGTAGTGGGCCTGCAGCACGAAGAAGCGGACGGTCATGGGCGTATAAGCCTGCGCCAGCAGCCGGTGGCTGCCCGAGAACAGTTCGTCGAGCGTGATGAAGTTGCCGAGCGACTTGCCCATCTTCTGCCCGTTGATCGTGATCATGTTGTTGTGGACCCAGTAGCGGGCCGAATCGTGGCCGAGGGCCGCGGTCGACTGGGCGATCTCGCACTCGTGATGGGGGAACATGAGGTCCATGCCGCCGCCGTGGATATCGAACCGCTCGCCCAGGTACTTGGTGCTCATGGCCGAACACTCCATGTGCCAGCCGGGGAATCCGTCGCTCCAGGGCGAGGGCCAGCGCATGATGTGCTCGGGCGCGGCCTTCTTCCACAGCGCGAAATCGTAGGAGTGGCGCTTGTCGCCCTGCCCGTCCAGCTCGCGCGTGTTGGCTACGATGTCCTCGAGGTTGCGGCCCGAGAGGATGCCGTAGCGGTGCGCGGCGTCGTACTTCTCCACGTCGAAATAGACCGAGCCGTTCGACACGTAGGCGAATCCCGCGTCGAGAATCCGCTGCACGAAGGCGATCTGCTCGATGATATGGCCCGAGGCGTGCGGCTCGATCGACGGCGACAGCACGTTGAGCGCCTCCATCGCCCGGCGGTAGCGCTCGGTGTAGTAGTGGGCCACCTCCATCGGTTCGAGCTGCTCGAGCCGGGCCTTCTTGGCGATCTTGTCCTCGCCCTCGTCGGCGTCGTGCTCGAGATGGCCCACGTCGGTGATGTTGCGCACGTAGCGCACCCGGTAGCCCGAAGCCTTCAGGTAGCGGAACAGCAGGTCGAACGTCACCGCGGGCCGGGCGTGCCCCAGGTGCGGATCGCCGTAGACCGTGGGGCCGCATACGTATATCCCGACGCGACCGGGCGTCAGCGGCTCAAACGCCTCCTTGCGGCGGGTCAGCGTATTGTAAATGGTGAGTTTGGTATCCATCGCTATTGTATGTTTTTGTCGGGCAAATATACGAAAAGTCGGGCGCAGAAACAAGCGCCGTCCGATTCTGCCGTACCCGGGGCGCTCCGGCCCGGCCGAAGACCCGGAAAAAGGGGCGGCCGCAGACGTCGCATTCGCGCCTTTTCCGACCCGCCGCACCCCGGACGTTCCCGCGCGGCGGGCCAAACGATGGACGATAAGGTCCCCGGCGCTGCCGGTCCCGGCTCCGGCGCCGTCCGCTCCGGAGCGGACACCCGGCATTTTGCGCCGTCCGGAGGTAATAACGGTTGCAAATCGCCGTTAAATGATTACTTTTGCAGAGAAAAACGCGAAACCTACGCATATGGAATTTTTCAAACGCCGGAACAACCTCGTCGGCTGGGCGATCTTCGCCATAGCGGCGACCGTCTACCTGCTGACGATGGAACCCGTGTCGAGCCTCTGGGACTGCTCGGAGTTCATCGCCACCTCCTACAAACTCGAAGTGGGCCACCCGCCCGGAGCGCCGCTCTTCATGATGCTGGCCCGCCTGGCCACGCTCTTCTCGTTCGGCAATCCGGATTACGTGGGCCCGGCCGTGAACGCCATGAACTCGCTGGCCAGCGCCTTCTGCATCCTCTTCCTCTTCTGGACCATCACCCATCTGGCGCGGCGCCTCGTGACGCGCGACGGCGCCGAACTGACCCCCGCCCGCACATGGGCCATCCTCGGGGCGGGCGCGGTGGGCGCGCTGGCCTACACCTTCACCGACACGTTCTGGTTCTCGGCCATCGAAGGCGAGGTCTACGCCCTGTCGTCGATGTTCACGGCGCTGGTCGTGTGGCTCATGCTCAAATGGGAGGAGCAGGCCGACCAGCCCCACAGCCTGCGCTGGATCGTGCTGATCGCCTACCTGATGGGGCTGTCGATCGGCGTGCACATCCTCAACCTGCTGACCATCCCGGCGCTTGTCTTCATCTATTTCTACCGCGTGGGCAAGACCGAATTCTACGCCCAGCTGGCCCGCAGCCGGGTTCTGCAGGTGCTGAGCATCGTCCTCACGGCGATCGTGCTGGTGATTCTCCTGTTCGTCCTGCTGGCGGGCTTCTTCTCGGTCGGCGCGGCCGTGCTGGGGTCGGGCGCCGTCGTCGTGGCGGCGTTCTACGTCCTGATGCGCAACGGCCTGGGCGACGACGTCTACACGATCGTCTACCACCTGCTGCGCTTCGGCGGCCCGACGCTCGTCGCATGCCTGATCCTCGTCTTCATCAACAACCTCGTCATCCCCTACACGGTCTACGTCGGGGCGGCGTTCGACACGCTGTTCGTCAACAAGCTGGGGCTTCCCGTCAATTCGGGCATGATCTTCTTCGCCCTGGCGCTGATCGGCCTGTTCGGCTGGGCGAGCTGGTTCACCTACCGGCGCGGCAAGGTCGCATGGAACACGATCTGCCTGTCGGTGCTAATGATCCTCGTCGGTTTCTCGTCCTACGCATCGGTGACCATCCGCGCCGCCGCCAATCCGCCGATGAACAGCAACAACCCCAACAACCCGCATGCGCTGCTGGCGCTGCTCAACCGCGACCAGTACGGCGACCGGCCGCTGCTCTACGGCGCCTACTACTCCGCACCGCCCGAGGGATACAAGACCAAGCATTTCCGCTATCTGGACGAGGACGGCCGCTACAAGTCCGCCTCGACGATCACGGGCTACACCCATCCGGCGGAGTTCATGCACTTCTTCCCGCGCATGTGGGACTCGCGCAAGGGCGAAAGGGAGTACAAGCCCTGGGCGGCCTACCGCACCGGCACGGAGCCTGCGCGCGACGAGAACGGCGAGCTGATCCGCGACGAGGCGGGGCGCGTCGTGCAGCAGGAGGCGGTGCTCTTCGGCGAGCGCAAGTCCTATAACGACGGCTACGAACAGCAGGTCGTCGTCGAACCCACGTTCACCGAGAACATGAAGTATTTCTTCTCCTACCAGCTCAACTACATGTACTGGCGCTACTTCATGTGGAACTTCGTGGGCCGCCAGAGCGACATCCAGCCCTCGCGCGAGCTGATCGTCGACGGCAACTGGCTCTCGGGCATCGGCTGGATCGACCGGATGTACGTCGGACCGCAGGACGGCCTGCCGCGCGAGGTGGCGGAGAACCGCGGCCGCAACACCTACTATTTCCTCCCCTTCCTGCTGGGTCTGATCGGCCTGTTCTACCAGCTCAACCGCGACCCGCGCAACTTCTCGATCGTCATGTGGCTCTTCGTGATGACGGGTATCGCGTTGGTGGTCTACTTCAACTCGTCGCCCTCCGAGCCGCGCGAGCGCGACTACGTCTACGCCGGTTCGTTCTACGCCTTCTCGATCTGGATCGGCCTGGGCGTGCTGGCCCTGCGCGACCTGCTGGCACGGCTCTTCCGGCGCGACAACCGGATCGTCGCGGCCGCGGCCACGCTCCTCTGCATGGGGGTTCCGGCCGTCCTGGCCGCCGAGAACTGGGACGACCACGACCGCTCGCACCGCTACATGGCGCGCGACATCGGGTGGAACTACCTCCAGTCGACGCTGCCCAACTCGATCATCCTCAACTACGGCGACAACGACACCTTCCCGCTGTGGAACAACCAGGAGGTCTACGGCGTGCGGCCCGACGTGCGGATCATGAACACCTCCTATCTGGGCGGCGAGTGGTACATCGACGAGATGAAGACCCGGGCCAACGAGGCCGAAGGCGTCCCCTTCTCGCTTCCCAAGAGCAAATACACGTTCGTCAACGACTGGCTCCCCGTCTCGGACAAGGTCGGCCGCGTCGTCGAGCTGAAGGACGTGATCGACTTCGTGCGCAGCGAGGACCCGCGCACCAAGATCAAGCTCTCCGACGGCTCGAAGATCGACTACATCCCGGCCAAGCGGATCGCTCTGCCCGTCGACAAGGAGAACGCCATCGCCGCGGGCATCGTCCGCGAGGAGGAGCGCGACCTGATGGTCGACACGGTCTACCTGAACCTCTCGAAGGGTTCGATCGACAAGAGCGAGCTGATGATCCTCGACATGCTGGCCCATTTCGACTGGAAACGTCCCATCTATCTGACGCAGGTCTACATCCTGCAGAACTTGGGGCTGCTGGACTACCTCCAGTTCGACGGCTACGCCTACCGCTTCGTCCCGATCCTCACCCCCGTGCGGTCGGCCTGGGAGATCGGGCGCATCGACCCCGACTACACGGCGCCGCTGCTGCGCGGCGAGGGCGAGCGCGGCTTCCGCTACGGCAACCTGGCCGACCCGAGGGTCTACGTCGACCACTTCCTGCAATACAACCTCAGCGCCTCGCGTTCGCGCGAAGCCTTCGCCCGCGTGGCCAAGGAGCTGCTGCGGCGCGACCGGACGGAGGAGGCCGTGGAGCTGCTCGATCTCGGGCTGCAGCGGCTCCCCGTCTCGCAGATCCGCTTCACCGACGCCAACACCTATCCTTTCCTGGAGGCCTACTACGCCGCCGCCGCGATGGGTGCGGAGGGGGCCGCCGAAAAGGGCGACGCGCTGATGCGCGCCTACACCCGCAACCTGATCGAGTACATCGACTACTACCTGCGTTTCGACGGCGTGCAAGCCGAACTGGTCGATCCGCTGCTCGACGAGAAGCTCGACCAGCTGAGCGAGGCCTATTACCTGGCCGGTTATGCGGGGCGCAAGGAGATCCTGGCCGAGCTGAATGCGTTCTACCGCACGCTGGGCATCGAGGAGGAGCATCTGATGGATGCCGGCGACAAGCCCCTGCAGGGCGACACGACGCTGCTGTCGCAGCTCGAATAAGCCGCGGCGGGCCCCATCGGGCGCCCCGCCGTACGAAAAAAACGCTCCCGCCGCAGTTGTTTGCGGCGGGAGCGTTGCGTTCGGGGCCGTCCGGACACCCTCTCCCGAGGAGGCCCGGCGACCGGCGGACCTCCGCTACTCGATGGCGAAGGTCGAGACGATCGTCTGCTTCTCGTCGACGTGGTTCGGGTTGCTCACGGTGATGCCGAACTCCCCGGCCGGCTTGTCGAGCAGCGTCAGCAGGTAGGAGCTTTCGCCGTATTTGCAGGCGTCGAAGCGCAGCCGCTCGAGCTTGTTCGACTTCACGCTGCCGAAGGTGCTCGCCGAAGCCACCTCGGCCAGACGGCGTTTCTTGGTGGTCTCGAAGCGGAAAACGTTGACGATCGACATCGGGTCGGTGGCATTGTCCACCGCCTTGACGACGAAACGGATGGGGCCGGAGCCGTCGAGCCGCACGGCGGCTTCGGGCGTCTCGATGACGACCTTGGTCTTCGCCTTTCCGATGCCGACGATCAGCGCGCCCGCATTGGCGCGCGTGCGCATCTGCACGGTCTCCTTTTCGAGTTTGGCCGTGCTGCCGTCGGGCAGAATCGCGATCACTTCGCCGATGAAATCGGGTTCCGGGAAGTCGGAGGTCTGTGCACCGGCCATTCCCATGCCGGCGACGCACGCCAGCAGCGAAAGAAACAGTTTTCTCATGGTTTTGTTTTTAAGGACGATGCAAAATTAAAAGAATTCCCCCCCCCGCAAATTTCGGCCCGATTTTCTGCGAAAAAAGTGATTTTTCATCGCACGAACCGGTCCGCAGCCCGGCGGCGCAGCGCCCGCACCGCTCCGGACGACCCTCCGGCAAGGGGGGGGGCTGGGGCATCCGCGGAAAAACGGAGCGGCATGTTGCAGAATCCGAATTTATCGTTATATTTGCAAAGACGGAATTCACGCGAAGTCCGCACCGCGACGGCTCGTCCGCCGGCTCATGCCGGGGGGGGGCGTCCGGCCCGGGGCCTCCGGCGCCGATCCGCCCGATCGAAGGATCGAAGGATCGAAGGATCGAAGCCGTCCGTCGTACGTTCTTGACATATGAAATACGTATTCGTATTGCAGTATCGGAGATCCGAAATCTTGGCCGATTTTTTGAAACTCTCATCGATGCAGCCATACATCCGGAAGGGTGTGCGCTGTGTTTCTTTTGAGAGTAGGTTGGCCAAGGCCTCGGATCATCGGAAGCAGAAGTCCCCCTTTCGGATTTTTCTTTTCCGCCCGATATGCGATCCATGCGGCGGCAGGAATCCTTCATAGCACAGTTAGCGCGTCACCCCTTCAGTGCGATTCCGCCGCCGCATTCGCGTTCCGGCCGACAGGTCCGCATACGCCCCGCCGGCATCCGCCGGAACGACGAAACGTCTTTTCCGGCCCAGCCGTTTTATCCGATTGTCCACTCGCACCATGGACAGGTCCGCCCGATCCGATCCATTCCCCGAACCGGGCCGAAGGACGTCAATGCCCTATACGGTACAAATCCCGAGTTATCCCGACGGCTCGGATATTTTACGCGGTATCCCGTACAAGTGTTGTTCGGGAAGCGATTTTTTTCTAATTCCGCGGATGCGGAGGGTTCGCGCCCGAAGCGGACATATTTTGATGAAAGTGTTTTCGCTTTTGTCCTCATTAGAAAATGTAGCAGTTTTCAACGAATCAAGGACAACGAACAGCACTCATTTCTTGTGTAGATCATGGACGGGGCATCGCTTTTGCCCGGTACTTCCATATCTATTCAGGTGTGGGGTATCGCGTCGTTTATTTGATTCAGGTCCTGCTACAACCTTCTAATGGATAAACGAAATCAGCTCCACACTTTCTTTTTTCCATTACGAACCGCCTTTGCGGAGCTGAGAGGGCACCTGACACTTAAATCTCATGAAAAAACTGTTAAACGTCCTGAAGCTGCTGATCTGCCTATCGGCCGCTTCGTACTGCGGTACGGCGCAGGCACAGGAGGTGTACAAGAAAAACGTCTTTGAATTTCAATTCCAGACGTTATCCTTCGAGGATTTCGGCGGATCCGGATTCTATGGCTTCGGATGTTCCTTTACGTCGATCGGAGATCGATTCTTCGGAAAGTCGCATATAGGCGCGGACTTCCACATATCGGCCAATTACGGACTTTCCGACATCAAAGGATTCCTGTTCGAATTGGGCCCGTCGTATCGTTATGACCTGACCGATCGCATTTTCCTGAATGTCCCGGTCAATTGCATGTACGCCACGTTGTCCCAAGGCAAACAAGACATGGACATGTGGATGATGAAGGTGGCACCGACCATCTATGCGGGCGTCGGGAAGCTCTGTCTGTTCATCGGCCCCCAGTGGTGCTATAATATCACAGGCTCCGATTCGAATTTCGGACTTCGGGTCGGCCTGGCCTTTTAGCCTGCGCACCGGCCGAATACGGTCGTGCGCCCATGTCCGCTCCGCACTTTCATTTACCAAAAACGCCCCTGCGATACACGCAGGGGCATTTTCGTACGGATGTCGGATCGGCTCTACTTGTCGAGCAGAATCTCGAGCATCTTGATGGCCGACTTGGCGATCGGCGTGCCGGGGCCGAAGATGGCGGCGGCACCGTCGCGATAGAGTTCGTCGTAGTCCTGCGCCGGGATCACGCCGCCCACGATGACGATGATGTCCTCGCGGCCCAGCTTCTTCAGCTCGGCGATGATCTGCGGCACCAGCGTGAGGTGGCCGGCCGCGAGCGACGAAACGCCCACGATGTGCACGTCGTTCTCGACGGCCTGCTTGGCGGCCTCCTCCGGAGTCTGGAACAGCGGTCCCATGTCGACGTCGAAGCCGATGTCGGCATAACCCGTAGCGACCACCTTGGCGCCGCGGTCGTGGCCGTCCTGGCCCAGTTTGGCGATCATGATGCGCGGCTGGCGCCCCTCCTGCTTGGCGAACTCGGCGCACATCTGCTTGGCGCGCTCGAAAGACTCATCGTTTTTCACGGCTGAACTGTAAACCCCCGAAATGGAACGGATCACGGCCTTGTAGCGGCCTACCACGACTTCGCAGGCGTCGGAGATTTCGCCCAGCGTGGCGCGTACTTTCGCTGCCTCCACGGCCAGCTCCAGCAGGTTGCCCTGCTTGCTCTTCACGCACTCGGTGATGGCGGCCAGCGCACGCTGCACGGCGGCCTCGTCGCGGTTGGCGCGCAGCTCCTTGAGGCGCTTGATCTGGCTCTCGCGCACGGCCGTGTTGTCGACGGCCAGAATATCGATCGGCGCCTCCTTCTCCAGGCGGTATTCGTTCACGCCGATGATCTTCTGCTCGCCCGAGTCGATGCGGGCCTGCGTGCGGAATGCCGGTCTCGATGGCCTTGGCCATGCCGCCCAGCTTCTCGATCTCCTGAATGTGCTCCCAGGCCTTGTGGGCGATCTCGTTGGTCAGCGTCTCCACGTAGTAGGAACCTGCCCACGGATCGACCTCACGGCATACGGAGGTCTCCTCCTGGATGTAGATCTGCGTATTGCGCGCGATGCGGGCCGAAAAGTCGGTCGGCAGCGCGATCGCCTCGTCCAGCGCGTTGGTGTGCAGCGACTGGGTGTGGCCCAGCGCAGCGCCCATGGCTTCGATCGCCGTGCGGGCCACGTTGTTGAACGGATCCTGCTCGGTGAGCGACCAGCCCGAGGTCTGCGAGTGGGTGCGCAGCGCCAGCGACTTGGGATTCTTCGGGTCGAACTGCTTGACGATCTTGGCCCACAGCATGCGCGCGGCGCGCATCTTGGCGATCTCCATGAAGTGGTTCATGCCGATGGCCCAGAAGAACATGCCGGCGTTGATGCCCGCACGGAGGTACTCCAGACCGTCGGCCAGCGTGTAGGCCAGCTCGATGTCGGCCGTGGCGCCCGCCTCCTGCATGTGGTAACCCGAGATGGAGATCGAGTTGAACTTGGGCATGTTCTTCGACGTGTACTCGAAGATGTCGGCGATGATCTTCATCGAGAACTCGGGCGGATAAATATAGGTATTGCGCACCATGAACTCCTTGAGGATGTCGTTCTGGATCGTACCGGCCAGCTGGTCGAGCGTGCAGCCCTGCTCGAGGCCCGTCACGATGTAGAAGGCCAGGATCGGCAGCACGGCACCGTTCATGGTCATCGACACCGACATGCGGTCCAGCGGAATGCCGTTGAAGAGCACCTTCATGTCCTCGACCGAGCAGATCGACACGCCGGCCTTGCCCACGTCGCCCACCACGCGCGGATGGTCGGCGTCGTAGCCGCGGTGCGTCGCCAGGTCGAAGGCCACCGACAGACCCTTCTGTCCGGCGGCCAGGTTGCGGCGGTAGAATGCGTTCGACTCCTCGGCGGTCGAGAAGCCCGCATACTGGCGGATGGTCCACGGACGCATGACGTACATCGTCGAATAGGGACCGCGCAGGAACGGAGCGATACCCGCCGCGTAGTTCAGGTGCTCCATGCCCTCCAGATCCTCGGCCGTATAGGCCCCCTTCACGGGGATTTGCTCGGCCGTCAGCCACGGCTCCACCTGGCCGCAGCCCTTCGAGGCGCAGCAGCTCTGCTGGGCGCCTTCGTATTTCAATTCTGCAAATTTCGCTCTCATAATCAGATTCCCAGCTCTTTAAGATAGAACTTCAGTGTTTCCAGCACGTTCGACTTCACGTTGATGAAGTTCCGGATGCCTTGGGCCTCCAGTTCGGGTGCGCAGGCCGGAGCGCCGGCCACGACCAGCATGGCCTTGTCGCCCAGCAGCTCCTTGACTTTCGGCGCCGCTACGGCGTAGTCGTCGTCCGCAGCGCAGACCACCACGATTTCGGCCTTCGACGCCAGTGCGGCCTCGACGCCCTCCTCGATCGACTTGAAGAACGTATTGTCGATCACCTTGATGCCGGCGCACGCGAAGAAGTTGCACGAGAACTGGGCGCGGGCGCGGGCCATCGCCAGGCTGCCGCACGTCAGCATGAAGGCTTTCGGCGCCTTGCCGCTGCGGTCGGTCGTGAGGCGCATCGCCTCGAAGGCCATGGCGCCGCGGTAGGGCACCAGCACGTTGCCTTCGGCCGCGGTGCGGGCGACGGATGCGGCCGTGATCTGCTCGCCGGCGACCTCCGTGAAGTTGGGATACTGGTTGGCGCCCAGCAGAATCTGACGGCGCGTAGCGATGTTCTTGTCCTTGGCGGCGGCCGAAGCCTTCACGCGCTCCACGACGAAGCCCGCCTCGTAGGCCGCCGTATAGCCGCCCTTCTCCTCGATCTCGAGGAAGAGCTTCCACGCCTCGGCAGCGATCGACTGGGTGAGGTTCTCGATATAGTACGAACCGCCGGCCGGGTCGACCACCTGATCGAAGTGCGACTCGTGCTTGAGCAGCAGTTCCGCATTGCGGGCGATGCGCTTCGAGAACTCGTCGGGCGTCTCATAGGCCGCGTCGAACGGCGTGACCTCCAGCGAATGCACGCCGGCGATCGATGCCGACATGGCCTCGGTCGTACCGCGCAGCATGTTCACGTAGGGATCGTAGACGGTCTGGTTCCAGGTGGAGGTGACGGCGTGCGTGAACATCTTGCAGGCGCACTCTTTCTCGGGGCCGTAGCCCTTCACGATGTTGGCCCACAGCATGCGCGCCGCACGGAACTTGGCCATCTCCATGAAGTAGTTCGAGGTGACGGCCATCGAGAAGCGCAGCTTGCGGGCCGCCGTATCGACCGGAATGCCCGCCTCGGTGAGGCGCACGAGGTAGTCGTGGCCGGCCGACAGCGTGAATGCCAGCTCCTCGACGATGGTCGAGCCGGCGTTGCTGAACGTCTCGCCCGAGACCGTCACCACGCGGATGTGCTTGTACTCGGCCGTACGGCGGATCAGCTCGGCGATCCGCGCGAAGCATTTCTCGCCGTTGGGCGAGCAGAAGGCCCCCTTCGAGGCGAGGTTCTTCACCAGCGGGTCGATGCAGAAGTTGACATGCGCGTCGCCTTTGGCGATCTCCTCCTTCTCGAGTTTCGCCAGCACCAGCTCGGCCGTTTTGGCCACGGCCGTACCGCCGAAGGTCAGCTCGACGGCCGGGACATAGATGCCGGCGAGCAGCGTGTCGAGATCGGCCGCCGAGAACTCCTCCCCGGCGATCGCGAAGCCCAGCGAATCGACGCCCGCATCGAGCAGCTTCAGCGCCTCGGCATTCGCCTCCTTCGGACATTTCACTTCGACGGTCTGGTGTACGCACCAGCGGTTGTGCTTGCGCGTGCCCCTGACATACGGAAACTCCCCTGCCTGGGAGCCCATGAAACGGATGCCTTCGAGGTTCTCGGCCCGGTAGTAGGGACGGACGTTGAAACCTTCGCCCGTACGCCACACCAGCTTGCGCTCGTAATCGGCTCCTTTCAGGTCGGCCGTAATCACTTGCTCCCACTGCTCGGTCGAGACGGCGGGGAACTCGCAAAACAGCTTTTCACGATTGGTATTTGCCATAACTATTTAGAGATTAGTAATAGAGTTTTCGATACAGCATGTAAAGATAATAAATTATCGGCAATTCACCGCGGAAATTGTTAACAAAATAACAACCCGTTCCTTTATAAATCCGGATGCGCCGCTGCGGTCCGCGTCCGGCGAGGCTGGACTCGGGCATCCCGACGAAAGGCATTTCGGTTGAATTCTGGTCGTTTCAACCACAAAAATGCCGATTTTCACAAAATGACGATTTTCCGAAAACAGCCGAAAATTAGAGCCCATTTTCCGGAAACATCCCGAAATTTCCGGCAATCTGCCGAAAAAATTACCTGATTTCCCGGAAAACGTCGAAAAAAAATCGCGATTTTCCGAAAATGACGATTTTTCGCAGAACAACGTTTCGGGATTATTTTTACATTTGCAGACGGAATACGAACGCTCAAAACATCCGACATGTCCTCGTTACTCAGATTCAAGATGGTCGATGCGGCCATCAACCACACCGCCGTGGAGGTGGAAGCGCCGGAAGGCCGCCCCTCGGACTATTTCGGCCAGAAGGTTTTCGGTCGCGACGCGATGCGCAAATACCTCAACAAGGCCACCTACGACGCCCTGTGCGACACCATGCAGAACGGCACGCCCCTCACGCGCGAAGTGGCCGACAGCATCGCCGCCGGCATGCGGCAGTGGGCCCTGGAGCACGGCGCCGACCACTACACCCATTGGTTCCAGCCCCTCACGGGCGGTACGGCCGAGAAACACGATGCGTTCGCCGAACCGGACGGCGCGGGCGGCGTGCTGGAGGAGTTCTCCGGGAAGCTGCTCGTGCAGCAGGAGCCCGACGCCTCGTCGTTCCCCAACGGCGGCATCCGCAACACGTTCGAGGCGCGCGGCTATTCGGCCTGGGACCCGGCGTCGCCGGCCTTCATCGTCGACACGACGCTCTGCATCCCCACCGTCTTCATCGCCTACACGGGCGAGGCGCTCGACTACAAGGTGCCGCTGCTGCGGTCGCTCACGGCCGTCGACCGGGCCGCCACGGAGGTGGCGCGCTATTTCGACAAGAACGTGCAGAAGGTCTTCTCCTATCTGGGCTGGGAGCAGGAGTATTTCCTGGTGGACGAGAGCCTGTGGGCCGTGCGTCCCGACCTGATGCTGACGGGCCGCACGCTCATGGGCCACGAGTCGGCCAAGAATCAGCAGCTCGAGGACCACTACTTCGGCGCCATCCCCACGCGGGTGATCGCCTTCATGAAGGAGCTGGAGTACGAATGCCTCAAGCTGGGCATCCCGGTCAAGACGCGCCACAACGAGGTGGCGCCCAACCAGTTCGAGCTGGCGCCGGTATACGAGGAGGCCAACCTGGCCAACGACCACAACCAGCTGCTGATGACCATCATGGACAAGATCGCCCGGCGGCACAAGTTCCGCGTGCTGCTGCACGAGAAGCCGTTCAAGGGGATCAACGGCTCGGGCAAGCACAACAACTGGTCGCTCGGCACCGACACGGGCGTGAACCTGCTCGGACCGGGCAAGACCGCATCGGAGAACCTGCAGTTCATCACCTTCCTGGTCAACGTCATCTCGGCCGTCTACAAACACAACGGCCTGCTCAAGGCGGCGATCATGAGCGCCACCAACGCCCACCGGCTGGGCGCCAACGAGGCACCCCCGGCCATCATCTCCACGTTCCTCGGGACGCAGGTCTCGGCCGTGCTGGACAAGCTGGCCGCCTCGAAGGGCGACGACGCCATCCGCTTCGACGCCAAGAACGTCTTCCGCATGAGCGGCATCTCGCACATTCCCACCCTGCTGCTCGACAACACCGACCGCAACCGCACCTCGCCCTTCGCCTTCACGGGCAACCGCTTCGAATTCCGGGCCGTCGGCTCGTCGGACAACTGCGCCGAGGCGATGATCACGCTCAATACGGCCGTGGCCCACGAGCTGACCGAATTCCGCAAGGCCGTGGATGCCAAGATCGAAGCCGGAGCCAAGAAGGAAAAGGCCATCTACGAGGTGCTCAAGCAGATGATCAAGGCCTGCAAGCCCATCCGCTTCGACGGCAACGGCTACTCCGACGCCTGGAAGGCCGAAGCGAAGCGCCGCGGACTGGACTGCGAGACCTCGACGCCGCTCATCTTCGACCGTTATCTCGACGAGGCGACGCTCCGGATGTTCGGCGAGATGGGGGTCTACACCGAGGTCGAGCTGGAGGCCCGCACCGAGGTGAAGTGGGAGACCTACACCAAGAAGATCCAGATCGAGGGTCGCGTGCTGGGCGACCTGACGATGAACCACATCGTCCCCATCGCATCGAAATACGAGGCCATGCTGCTGGACAAGGTCTACAAGATGACGCAGATCGGCGGACTGAACACGGCGCCCGACATCGAACTGATCCGCCGCATCCAAGAGCATACTGCCTCGATCCAGCGCCTCACCGACGAAATGACCGAGGCGCGCAAGCGTGCCAACCGGATCGAGAACCAGCGCGAAAAGGCGATCGCCTACCACGACACGGTGGCCGTCTGCTTCGACGACATCCGCTACCACGTCGACAAGCTCGAGGAGATCGTCGACGACCAGATGTGGCCGCTGCCCAAATACCGCGAGCTGCTGTTCCTACGCTGACCGCAGCGCCCGACGAAAGACGCTCCGGAGCCGCAGCGGCTCCGGAGTTCTTTTTATCCGCCGCATCCGCGCCCGACACTACGGCACGACAGCATGGCAGACGGCGACAACGGCGGTACGGACGGTACGACTGCATGGCAGCATGACAAACGGCGCCACCGGCGGGAAACCGCACGCCGCGAAGGCATTTTCCGGGCGCCGCACGCTCCCCGTACGCCCGAATTCGCTATCTTTGCGATACGGCCCCGCAGCGATGCCCCCGAAAAGGCCGCATCGCCCGCCGAAACCGTCATAACGAACCGGAATGGGAAAACTCTTTTCCGACCGCGAAATTCGCGGCGTCATCTACCTGCTGCCTTTGGCGGGACTGTTCGTCGTCGGTGCGCTGCTGGTACGCCCCGCAGCCGATCCCGCCGCTGCGGCCGACATCGAACGGAGGCTGGAGGAGCGCACCGACTCGGTCGTGCCGGCGCCGTTCGACCCCAACACCGTCGACTACGAGACGCTGCGCCGGCTCGGACTGTCCAAACGCGAGGCGGTCAGCCTGCTGAAATACCGTGCCGCGGGCAAGGTGTTCCGCATCCCGGAGGATGTGGCGCTCTGCTACGGCTTCAGCGACTCGCTCTACCGGCGGCTGGCCCCCTACATCCGCATCGGACGCGCCTATGCGTTCGAAAGGCGCTCCGATGCCGACTCCGCCGGCCGCGGCCGGCAGGGGAAGATACGGACCGAACCCCTGCGGCTGCCGCTCGAACCGTTCGGAATCGACACGGTCGGCGTCGCCTGGCTGCGGGCGACGGGCATCTTCACCAAACGGCAGGCCGAAGCGTTCGTCCGCTGGCGCAACCTGGCCGGACTGCGCGACATGGAGGAGGTGCGCGAGCTGCGCTATGTCTCCGACTCCGCGGCCTGCATCTTCGCCCGCTACGCCCTTTTCCCGGCACGCGAACCCGATCGCACGGTCGAACCGCTGGAGCTGAACCGGGCCGATTCGGCCGCGCTGCGCGCCGTCTACGGCATCGGCGAGAAGACCGTCACGGCGATTCTCGCCTACCGCGAGCGGCTGGGCGGATTCCACCGGGTCGAGCAACTGGCCGAGGTTCCGGGCGTTACGGAGGCCAATTACGAGAAAATTTTGCAACAAATTTGCTGCGATAGTTGTGAAATTCGGAAAATAGATATTAACTTTGCGGCTCCGAACGAATTGCGCGGCCATCCCTATCTGCCGCCGCGCACGCTGAGGAAACTTTTGAAAACAAGGCAATTGAAAGGAGGTTGGAGTACCCTCGGAGAGATGATCGACGATCGCATATTGACCGCGGAGGAGGCAGCAAGGCTGGCCCCCTATCTTCGGTTCGGGGTACGGAACGACGAAAATACCTTTCGATGAACGCGCGGCCGTCCGGCGCACGGAACGACGGCTCGCAAGACGGGGAGAACGCCCCGCAATCCCGTGCAGCAAATGAAATTCAAAAAAACTAAAAAAATACGACCATGATTGTAATGCCGGTTAAGGAGGGCGAAAACATCGAACGCGCCCTGAAGAAGTTCAAACGCAAATACGAGCGCACGGGCGTGCTCAAGGAGCTGCGTCGCCGCCAGTATTTCACCAAGCCCTCGATCGCGAAGCGTGAAGCCATGCAGCACGCGATTTACGTCGAGCACACCTATCGCAACGAGGAGTAATCCTTGAAACAGGCGGAGCCCGACGGACGGCTCCGAACGACACTCGCCCCGATGCAGCAGTCGCCGCATCGGGGCGAATCGTTTTTCCGTCCCAGGACGCTCGTCGCGGCCGCAGCGCCATCCGGCAACTCCGGCCCCGACGGTCAGCCGGATCGATCCGCGACGACCGTCTTTCGGAGTCCGGCGGAATCCGCCTGCGACAGCCCCGGCGGCCAGGCCTACGGACTGGCCGGCCACGGACAAAGGCGATTTGCAGCCGGGTCCGGCGTACGAAGCACGCGCCGGCGAATCGGCGGCCCGAACAGGCTGCCGCCCGTCAAGACGCCCGAATCCGATTCCGCCCGTGCGGCCCCCCGCAAAAGCAGCTCCCGCAACCGAGCACAAAAGCACCCCCTGAAAAAACGAATCGCTCCCGACGAACGATCTCCGTCAAGAGCGATTTTTTATCCGCAGCCGGCCGCCTGCCGACGACACTGCGCCACAACGACTCTTCCGCCTCCGCCGTTCCCTGCTGCCGGGAAGCGGCTGCCGTCAAAACAATTCGACCGTCGATTCTCAACGGGCACCGAAAAGCGACACCGACCGGAACATACGTTCCGAACAAACCGCGGGCGCTTCTCCGCGTCCGCACTCCCGATCCTCCGCAGCAGCCGGATCCTTCCTCCCACCCCATGCCCGGCAGGGACGGCAGATCCGCCGAGCATGCGGTCCGGCCGGTAACGCGACCCCGCTCCGTGTCCGATACGCACCGCACCGGCCGCAACCGGAAGCGGCAGGAGGCTCAAAGGGCCCAGAAGCGCTATCCCAAGTAGGACTTGAGCAGTTTCGAACGCGACGAATGGCGGAGACGGCGGATCGCCTTCTCCTTGATCTGACGCACGCGCTCGCGCGTGAGATCGAACTTCTCACCGATCTCCTCGAGCGTCATCTCCGAGCAGCCGATGCCGAAAAAGTACTTGATGATGTCGCGTTCGCGCTCGGTGAGGGTCTCCAGCGCCCGGTCGACCTCGGTCGAGAGCGATTCGTTGATGAGCCCGCGGTCGGCATTGGGCGAGTCGGGGTTGACCAGCACGTCGAGCAGCGAGTTGTCCTCGCCGTCGGCGAACGGTGCGTCGACCGAGACATGACGCCCCGCCACGCGCAGCGTGTCGGTGACCTTCTCTTTGGGGAGCTCCAGCTCGTTGGCCAGCTCCTCGGGCGACGGCGTGCGCTCGTGCTCCTGTTCGAAGCGGGCGAACGCCTTGTTGATCTTGTTCAGCGACCCCACCTGGTTCAGCGGCAGACGCACGATGCGCGACTGCTCGGCCAGCGCCTGGAGAATCGACTGGCGGATCCACCACACGGCATAGGAGATGAACTTGAAACCGCGGGTCTCGTCGAACTTCTCGGCCGCCTTGATAAGCCCCAGGTTCCCCTCGTTGATCAGGTCGGGAAGGCTCAGACCCTGGTTCTGGTACTGTTTGGCGACCGACACCACGAAGCGCAGATTGGCTTTCGTGAGCTTTTCGAGGGCCGCCTGGTCTCCTTTCTTGATCCGCTGGGCGAGTTCCACCTCCTCCTCCACCGTGATGAGCTCCTCCTTGCCGATCTCCTGCAGATATTTGTCGAGCGAGGCGCTTTCGCGGTTGGTGATGGACTTCGTAATCTTTAACTGACGCATGTTATTTCATTAAGTTTAAGTTCAGACAATGGCTCGCAAAAAAGTCGATAACCGGTCCTGCGGCCTCAGGCCGCTGCGATGACCGGTTATCGACTTCGTGTCGGGACGGGTCATTATCTACTCGACGAGCATGTAGCTCGCAGCGCGGCCGTTGGGATAGACGCCGTCGATCGAACGGACCTTGTCGGTCATGCGCCGCATGTCGTCGAGCGTGCGGACCGGACGGTCGTTAATGTGGGTGATGACGAATCCCTCCTTGACGCGGGCGCGGGCCAGGATGCCGTCGGGCTTGATGCCGACCACCTGCACGCCGCCTGCGATCTCCAGCTGGCGGCACAACTTGGTGCCGGCATCGGCGAACTTGCCGCCCAGAACCTCCATGACATCCACGTCGTCGCGGGTTATCAATTCCGTTTTACCAGCCTTATTACGCAGAGTCACCTCGATTTGTTTCACCGAACCGCCTCTTTTTATCGACAAATTCACCTTATCGTTGGGGCGGTGTTTTCCGATCTGCTCCTGGAGTGTCGCCGCGTCGTTGAGCTGCACGCCGTCGATCGAGAGGATGACGTCGCCCTTGCGGATTCCGGCCTCCGAAGCGGCGCTTCCTTCGCTCACGCTGGCCACGTAGAGCCCGCCGATACGGTCGATGCCCGCATCCTTACCCTCCTTGTCGAGGAAATCCTGGTCGACCGGACGGAACGAGATGCCCAGCATGGCGCGCTGCACGACGCCGTACTCCTTCAGATCGACGACCACCTTGCGGACGATCGACTCGGGCACGGCGAACGAATAGCCGATGTAGCTGCCCGTCTGCGACTTGATGACCGTGTTGATGCCCACCAGCTCGCCGTGGGTGTTGACCAGCGCACCGCCCGAGTTGCCGGGATTTACCGCCGCGTCGGTCTGGATGAACGACTCGATGCTGAATTCGTTGGGGATGACGCCCAGCTTGCGGGCCTTGGCGCTCACGATGCCGGCCGTGATGGTCGACTGCAGGTCGAACGGCGAGCCGATCGCCAGCACCCATTCGCCCAGCCGCAGGGCGTCCGACGAACCGAACGGCAGCGTGGGCAGCCCTTCGGCCTCGATCTTGACGAGCGCCACGTCGGTCGTGGGGTCGGTGCCGATCGTCTCGGCATCGAAGCTGCGGCCGTCGTTGAGCTTCACGCGCAGTTTGGTCGCGCCGTCGACCACGTGGTTGTTCGTGACGATATAGCCGTCCTCGGAGATGATGACGCCCGAGCCGCCGGCCCGGCGCTCCTGGATCTGCGGCTCGCCGCCGCGGCCGTAGCCCTGCGGGAAGCCGAAAAACTCGAGGAACGGATCGTAGCTGCGACCGCGCATCTCGACCTCCTGGATGGCCTCGATGTTGACCACGGCCTTCACCGCATTCTCGGCGGCATAGGTCAGATCGGGATACTGATCGGACTGATAGGTCGTGAAATGGGCGCCCAGTGCGGGGGTCCGTTCCACCTGATGCTCGACATATTCGATGCGGCCGCCGTCGGAGGCGCCCACCGCCCATGCCGTCACGCCGCCCGCTGCGGCGGATACGGCTACCGTTGCCAAAAATAAAAATGCCTGTTTCATCTTGCAAAAAATCGGTTTTTAAAATTTTGTGTCATGTCTGGGCAACTTATCTCATAGGCTTTTTCTGGTTTTCGTAGGACAAACGCAGCGGTGCGGCGCCTTAGTATGCCGGATGCGGGAAAATCGCATGCGCAACGCGCCGCGACCGGTCGCAGGCCGCGGCGCACAGACACGCAAGGGAGGTGCGGCGTTCAGAAAAGCTGCAGTTTCAGGCCGAGCGCCAGGCTGAAGACGTCGCTCAGCGCGAGCGACCGGTTGTTGAGTTTCGAGACCAGGTAATAGTCGCAGGTGCAGAGCTCGTAGTAGGCCGTCAGGCTGCGCAGCCGGCGCTCCTCGGCGAAGCGCCATACGAAACGCTGCCCCACCGAGCAGTAGGCCCGCAGCTTGGTCGGCATGGGATAATAGTCGCGCGTGGGATAACGCTCGGGGACGCGCGTCCAGAACTCCTGTCCGGTGATGACGCTCAGATAGACCGCGCACGTCAGCGGCTCGACCGCGATCCGGTCGCCGCAGGCGATGCTCCAGGGGACGTAGTTCTGTTTCAGGGTGACGGTGGCATGTGCAGAGCGGGAGTCGAACCGGGGCACCCAGCCCACCAGCAGATCGGTCTCCCAGCGGCATTTGCGCCCGTAGTCCCAGCCGAAACCGCCCGACAGCAGGCCGATTCCGCCGGCGAACTGCAGCTTGACATGGGTGGGCGTAAGGCGCTCCCACCCTTCGTAGCCCCGGTGCACGCGCCGGTCGCGCTCCCCGGCCGCGGGCAGAGAGTCCCGCAGCGGAGCCTTCTGCGCCCGGACCGGCACGGAAAACACGACGGCGCAGAGAAGCGCCGCACCGCTAAAAAGCCACCGTCTCGCACGCATAACCCGTCTCGTCGACCGTAAAAACCAGATATTGCCGATCGGCAATGTCCGTACAACCGTAATAGAGCAGTCCGTCGTCGAACGGCTCGAAAACCCGCATCCGATGCTGGTGGCCGAAAACCGCGAAGATCGGCTCGGGGAACGCGAGCAGCTGCTCCTCGAAGAATGCGGCCACGTTGTTGTTGAAGATCGGATCGTAGGGAGGCACGTGCATGACGAACACCGTCCGCCGGGCTTCGCTCGGGACGGCGGCGAGCTCCCCGCTCAGAAATCCGAAGTCGGGCACATCGGCCACGTAATCGTATTCGCCGGCATTGGTATTGAGGCAGACGAACCGCACGTCGCCCGCCGTGAAGGCATAGTCGTAGGGGCCGAAGATCCGGCGGTAGGCCTGCTCGCCCGACCCGAGGCAGTCGTGGTTGCCCAGCACGCAGACATAGGGCACGTTCAGCTTCTGCAGCATATCGCGCTGCCACATGAATTCGCGGCCGACGCCGAAGTCGGACAGATCGCCGCAGTGCACGACGAAGTCGAGATCCCGGCGTCCGTTCAGGGCCCGCACCGCATCCTCGGTCTCGTCGTAACGGCGCTGCGTATCGCTGATGACGGCGAAGCGGAACGACGTGCGACCGGCCGTGATCGTCTCGATGCGGGCGGCATTGCCGGCGTTGATGTCGCAGGCGCCCGTGATCCGCACGTCGTAGGGATGGTATTCGAAGACCCGGTCGCATCCGGCCGCCGTCAGCGCCGTCGCCGCCCACACGGCCGCAAAAACGAGCATCGCGCAGCATCGCCGCAACCCGGACGCACCGGACCGGCGCGACGAACCCGCGCGGACCGCACGCATCCGGCCGGTCTGCGGCCGACCGGAATCGCCCGCACAGATCTCTGAATCGACACCAGACCTTTTCATTTTTCGAAATTCTCTCTACGTTTCCCGTACGCCCGAAGCCGCCGCCCGTCCGAATCGGATCGGTTCGGTTCGCTGCCGAACGGACATCGAAGCCGCAACCCCGCACAGCCCCGAAAGCCGCGGCCGGGGTCTTCCGACCGCTGTCCGTCCGCAGCGGCCACGGGCCGGAGTCCGGCGGCATCCCGCACCTGCACGACCGACGATTCGGACCGCTCATTGTACCATACGTGCCACTCCGGCCGGGCAACGAACGCGCGTTCATTTCTGAGGATAAAATTAATGCCCGGCCGCCGATCCCGCAAGTCGCAAAATGGCATCGAACTGTTCGTTTCTTCCACTACGGCAAAACAATGAGTTCGAATTGTGGAAAATGTTGTTCGATTCGTTCGCACAACTTCATCCGACTCCACGCCGCGGACGAAAAACGAAGTGCGGCGTTTCCGCTCCGTCTCCGGACTGCAGAACCGCCGCATCCGCATCCTTTTCCCGTAAAACCGACGATCGGTCGGCACTGTGGCCGACCGTATCTCCGCACCGGCACGGTTGCATTCGCCCACGCCGGCAAACACCCACGCCGGGAGCCCCCGCATTTCCGCCCGGAACCGCAGACCGCCCGTCGCCGCGGCGGCTTCCGGCGGAACCGACAAAAAAAGCACAGGCGGGTCGAATGACCCGCCTGCGCCGCTACTCTCCGAAACGCCCGCCCGAACGGCGGTGCGTCTGCCGGAAATCACTCCTTAAAAATACTTGCCGCGCAGATCCTGCACCTCGGCCATCTGCTGCACGGCAGGCATGACCGCCTGCTGCGCCATGGCCTCGGCCATAGCCTGCGCACGCACCTTCTCGCCCTCGGCCGTCTGCTTCTGGTCCTCGGCGATGTCATCCACCCGGAATACGTAGACCCCCGTCATGCCCTGCACGGGAGCGGAAACCGCACCCGTCTCTCCGGTAGCGGCGATCGCACCCAGCACGCGGGGCTCGAGGCCCATGCCGTTGATGAAGAAGGAGCCGAAGTTGACCTGCTCGAAATCGGCCACCTCCGAACCGAGGCTCGCCGCCTGCTCGTCGAGCGTGCCGCCCGTCAGCCCGGCCACGATGTAGGCATACTTCTTATCCCGGAGCACGGCGCTGCGAACCTGGGCCGAAACCTTCTCCAGCGAAGCGTAGTCGTTGTTATCGATTCCGGTGAGCAGCGCCACGACATAGTCCTTGCCCACCTTGAAGATCTCGGACAGATCGCCCCGCTTCGCGCCGTAGGCCCAGCGGACGATCTCGCGCGAGTCGTCCAGACCGCGGATCGCACGCTCGCCCTGCGAGACGATGGCCATGCGGGGCGTCAGCGCAGCGGCCGAAGCCGCATCGGAGAACTGCTCGTAGGAGCCTTTCGCGTTGCCCGCGAAGGTGCCGGCCTGCGAATAGATGCTGTTGCGCGTCTCCGTCGAAGCCTCGACCGGATAGGCGATCGAAGCGACGCGGTAGTGTTTCGACGGCTTGTCGGCGCGGTAAACCTGGATGAGCTGGATCGCCTCGGGCGATGCGATCTTCACGATGTCGCCCTTCGCGACCCCGGCCAGCTGCTCGGCGAATTCGCCCGTGAACGCCGAGAACGGCATCACGCCGACCTCGCCGCCATTGGCGGCCGTAGCCTCGTAGGCCGAGTACTGCGCAGCCAGCGCACCGAAATCGGCACCGCCCCGGAGCACGTTGAGCAGGCTGTCGGCCAGCGCCTCGTCCGTAGCGCGCAGCACGATGTGCTTCACGCCGATCGAGTCGGGAGCCGTCTTCGTCTCCAGCACGCGGGCCATCCGCCACTCGTTGTTCTTCAGCGACGGACCAAACATCTCGCCGGCCGTCAGCGCGGGAGCCTCGTCGTCGGCGAGCTGCGCCGCCGAGAGGTAGCGCTCGTCGATGCGGCCGTTGCGGTCGGCGCGCACGAAGGCCTTCACGTCATCGGCCGCGGCGAACGCATCGCCCGTCGTGCGGGCCTTCTCCTCGAGCGCCTGCATGTCGGCGTCGGAGGGGTTCACCTCGAACACCACGTAGGAGATATTGCGCTGCGGAAGCTGCTTGTACTGGTTCTTGTGACGCTTGTAGTAGTCCTTCAGCTCCGCTTCGCTGACCGTAACGAGCGAATCGGGCACCGAAGCGTACTTCTTGCCGATCCACTTGCCCGAGAAGCTGCGGTTGGCGGCGTTCACGTTATCGGCGACCTCCAGCGAGTTGACATAGACGCCGCCCTTCACCAGACCGACGTATTTCTGCATCTGACGCTCGAGCCGCGCCTGCTCGTTGAGCGCGTTCCAGGCCTGCTCGGCCTGCGCATTGGCTCCGACCTGATCCAGGAACTGGCTGACGGCCGCCACGTCGTACTGTCCCGTGCGGGGATCGGCGAAGGCATTGTAGAAGGCGCTCGAGGGCTGCTCGCCGCTGATCATCGCCAGGCGCTCCGGCTCGGTGACCCGCAGGCCGATCCGCTCGAACCCGGGGACGAACACGTGCTGGGCGATCAGCGTCTGCCACGTAGCGTTGTAGAGCATGTCCGACTGCTGCTCGTCGCTCTCGTTGGCTCCGCTCTGCCGCTTCATCTGCTCGTACTGATCGTAATACTCCGAATAACGGATCTTGTCGCCGTCGATGACTCCGACTTTGGGATCGTTGCCCGAGAAGCCCATTTCGGCTTTCAACGAGAAGATGAACGCCAAAAGCGCGAACGCGATGATGATCGACAGAACGACACCGAATTTGGTTCGTAAAGTGTTTAGACTTGCCATATGAATTCGTTAATTATTTATTGTTTCCGAATTAGCAGTCAAAGGTAGTAAATTTATTCGGATTAAGGGCATTCGCGGGCGAAAAAAAGCGCCGCGGCCTCTGCCGGCCGCAGCGCAGGAAAACGGGAACGGCCGTTTTCAGAGTTTCTTCACGCGTGCCAGCTCGACGCGCGAACGCGTGGTGCGCAGGATCCGCAGCTGCAGACCGCCGATCGAGAGCGTCTCGCCGGCCGCCGGAATCCCCTCGTAATGATAGATGATGAAACCGGCCAGCGTGTCGTATTCGCGGCTCTCCTCGATGCCGAGGTCGTACTTTTCGTTCAGGTAGCGCACCTCCAGGCGGCACGAAAGCACGTACTCGTTCTCCGCCACGCGTTTCTCCGTGAGGTCGGGAATGTCGTGTTCGTCCTCGATCTCGCCGAAGATCTGCTCCAGAACATCCTCCAACGAGATGATGCCCGCCGTACCGCCGAATTCGTCGATCACCACGGCGATGTTGCTGCGGTGCTTGATGAAGTTCTGCAACACCTGCTGCAACGGCATGGTCTCGGGTACGAAGTTGACCTGCATGAGGACGCTGCGGATGTTCGCCGGCGCATCGAACAGGCTTTTCGAGTTGACATAGCCCACGATATTGTCGATGCTCTTCTCCCACACGAAGATACGCGAATACATCGTCTCGACGAAACGGGCCGTGAGCTGTTCGATCGTGGTGTTTTCCAGGTCGACGGCCTCCACGTCCACGCGCGGCACCATGCAGTCGCGCACGCGCAGATCGGCGAAATCGAGCGCGTTCTGAAAGAGTTTCAGCTCGTTGTCGGCATCGTGGGCGGGCTCGGCGCCGTTCGTGTCGAGCAGTGCGGCCAGGTCGCTGCGGTCGAACGACGGGGCGGTGTCCTTTTGCTCGATCTTGCGGCCGAAGAGACGCAGGATCCCGTGCGACAGCAGAGTCGTGAGCCGTGCGACGGGATAGAGCAGCAGATAGAAGAAGTAGATCGCCGGCGACAGGGCCCGGTAATAGAAGTTGGGGTTGTTGCGGAAGATCGACTTCGGCAGGAACTCGGCCACGAAGATGATGATGACCGTGGAGACCGCGGTCTCCAGCAGCACCGATCCGTTTTCGGCGATCGTCCACCACCCCAGCCTGCAGGCGATCCAGCGGATCAGCACCGACATGTAGAGCGAATAGACGACCAGCGCGATGTTGTTGCCGACCAGAATCGTGGTGATGTACTGGCCCGGATTGCGCGCGAAGACCTCGGCGATCGAGTCGAACATCCGGCTCTGCTTGCGGTCGATCTCCAGTTTCAGGCGGTTCTTGCTCGTGAAAGCGATCTCCATGCCCGAAAAGAATGCCGACAGCAGCAGCATGGCGGCGATAAGCAGAATCGTGGTAGTCATCGGCGGTCTTCGTCTGGTTGCTTGCCCGGCGCATCCGCCGCCGGGTCGGCGGCCGACAACGGAAGAGGCTTCCGTTCGGCATGCGGCGTCGCGGCGTCGGGATCGCGCCGCGGAGCTGCGGGCGTCCGGCGCGGCGCGGCAAGTTTCGGCGCGGCGGCGGACTGCGGTGTCGCAGCAGGTTTCGGCGCCGCGGCAGGTTTCGATGCTGCAGCGGACTGCGGTGCGGCGGCCGGGCGCTGCGAAATGCCGGAGCCGTCAGCGGAGGATCCGGCCGGCGCGGCAGCGCGGGAGGCCTCGGCACCCGATGCCGGAACCGGGCCGTCGGAACGGACCGAATCCGCCCCTGCGGGCGCCACCTCCACCTCCATGCGCCCCTTCATGCGCCGGAAACGCCAGTCGCGGAACTCCTCGTCCGACTCGAAGCCCTCGCCCACGAACACGTCGCGGCCGCCGCTCTGCACGATCTTCGAGTCGACGTTCGAATAGATCTTCTTCGTACGCTGGTCCCAGAACAGCTGCTGGGTGTAGAGCGTCTTGCCGTCGGACTTCTCGACCACGACATTGCCCTTGGCCTCCCACAGCTGGCGCTTCTCGAAATAGATGGCGTAGTTGGCCGTGAGCACGGCATCGACCGACGCGAGCGAATCGTTCTTGTAGGTGGTGATCTTCACCCCCTTGCGGAACTCGCGGTAAGGTTCGCGCGCCAGCGAATAGCCCTCGAGCAGCGGCGTGGTGAAATGGTAGGACCTACGGCCGTTCTGCGACATCACGACCGAAAGGTTGTCGCTGTATTCGGTCATGATCGATTCGTCGGCGGCGGGCGTGCTGTCGGCCGCCTGCTCGCACGAGAACAGCAAGATAGCACTTCCCGCAACGGGAAGTGCTATCCGGAAATATCTTGCGAACGGTCGTTTCATCCGTCTGTCCAATCGCGACGCTTAGCGGTAACGCACCGTGGTCGAGACGCCGGCGGCCGTACCGCACGATACGGTGTAGCGCTGGCCCTCCTTCAGCTCGTTGAAGAAGCACTCCTCCGAGGTGGGGAAATGCGCACGGTAGGTCTTCAGGGCGCTCTGGGCCGTGGGGAGATACTCGGGATCGTTCTCCAGCAGGTTGACGGCCTGCGCCATCGTGTCGTAGGCGGCCCAGAACGTAGCCTGGCCGGCGAATCCGCCGCAGGCCGAAGCCGAAGCGGCATAGCACTGCGCCAGCACGAAATAGGCGACGCCGTTCTCGGGGTTCAGCTCGCGCACCTGACGCGCTGCGGCGACGGCGCCCGAATAGTTGTTGGCCACCAGGTCGATCAGGCTGATGCGCACCAGCAACTTCTCGCGCTCGGCATTGTCCTCTTCGGCCGCGAGCGCCTCGTTCAGGTATTTGATCGCCTTGTCGTACTCGCCCTTGGCCTGGAATCCCTGGGCCAGGAACAGCGCGGTCTCGGACGAGGGCTTCACCATGTAATATTTCTCGGCGATCGAGAAGAAGAAGTCGCCGTCGCACTTCGCACGCGACATGAGGGCCACGGCCTGCGCCAGGAGCGCCTCATCGTCGGGAGCGGCCTCGAGTTTCGCCTTGAAGAGCTTCTCCAGGTTCTCGCAGCTCGCAGCGCCGCTCAGACCGAACGCCGCATCGAACTGGCTCTTGAAGTCGGCGGCCTCGAGATTGCCCTCGAAGACGAGTGCCAGCCGGTCGTACTCGGCGATGATCTCGTCGGGCATCACCTCGTCCGTATTCTTGTAGTCCTCGCACAGGTTGCTGAAATAGAGCACCACGGTCTCGGGGTTGACGTCGGAGTCGGCCGCCTCGATCGCCTCGCGGAAGGCCTTGCGGATTCCCGCACGGTCGGCCGGACGATAGATGACGTACTCGCGGGCCTTGCGGTCGAGAATGTAGGGGGTACCCTGCTTGGGATGGTCGCCGAAATACTTGGCGCGCAGGTCGTACATGAGCATCAGCGAGTCGGTGTACATGTTCTTCTCGGCCACGCTCTTGGCACGGTTGATCTTGTTCTTGTAGATCGTCGTACCGCGGATGTAGGTGTTCTGCGACCCGGCGGGAGCCTCGTCGATCAGAATCTTCACATACTTCGCGGCTTCGTCCCAGTTGCGGTTGTCCACCGACTCCTTCAGGAAGTTGCTGTTCAGAATGTTCGCCTGCCGCTGCTCGGGAGTGTCGCCCCACTTCGCGTATTTGGGGTCGCTGAAATCCTGTGCCATCGCGCTCGCAGCGAAAAGCGCGCATGCGGCTGCCAATACGAATTTTACTCGTTTCATCGATCAGTTGGTTTTTTGAGTTTATTTCATTTAAGTCTCTTCTCGCGTCAATCGTATTTCTGCCGCAGGAACCAGTATTCGCCGTTCTCGGCGCCGGCGAAGAGCGTGAAGCCGATCGCGAACTTGAAATACTGCTGTTTGACGAGGCCCAGCCGGTCGGCGACATTGCCGCCCCGCTGTCCGTATTCCAGACCCACGTCGATCGCCGACACGGCCAGGAACTTGACCGGCACGCTCACGCCCAGCGTCACGGCGTACTGCGCGATGCGCTGGCCGCCGAAGATCTGGTTGTAGTCGCCGTAGCGGAAGCCCGCACGGTACGACCACCGGTTGAAGAAACGGCGCACGTCATAGCGGTTCGGGATGAACTCCACGCCGAACTTCACCGTGCTCGTGTTGGCGTACGCAACTTTCAGACCGCTGCCCGTCATCTCCGTGCGACTGTTGACGCCGCCCCAGTTCTGGTATACGTAGTCCAGCCCCAGCGACCACTTGGCCACCTGATAGTAGAGTCCGACGGCCACCTGGCGCGGCAGCACCAGCGGCAGGCTCTCCGTCTCGTCCTTGATGAGCGAATTGTACATGTCGCCCACGTAGAGCCGCTTGGAGACCTCGGGCGACAGATCGCCGCCGAAGTCGTAGGTCGCACCGACGGTCAGCATCCGCTTGCGGTCCAGGATCGGGTTCCACTGCACGCCGATCTGCCCCTTGAAGCTCGAGATGCCGTAGTTGTCGATACCCACCGTCGAGACATACGTTCCGTCGCCGGTGATGCTCACGGGCGTCATGACGAAGCTGCGGTCGATGTCGCCCCAGTAGTACTGGGCGGCCACGCCCACCGAGAAGTTCTTGAAGATCTCCCAGCCCAGGCCGAACTTCACCTCCGTGACGTCGCCCTCGCCCTGATAGGCGTAGTTGATGCGCCCCACGTTGCCCCAGATGTCGTCGTCCGACGGATTGGACGGATCGTACGGCTGGTCGAACTGCGTGCGGTAGCCGACCGAACTGTACGGAGTGAGGCTGAACCCGAAGCCCAGTTTCTTGGAGACGGGCAGCTGGAAGGCGATATCGTGGAAATTGAACGTATTGTAGGCCGTGTGCTTGCGCTCGCCCGCATAGTGCTGCGAGTTGTAATAGTTCTGCCCTTCGACCCCGAAATCGAAGAGGAAGCTCTTCTGGATCGCGGTGCTGTAAGAGGCCGGGTTGAGCAGGTTGATCGCACCGGCGTTGCGCATGGCCACGCCCGCGCCGCCCATCGACCGCGTAATGAGGGTACCCTGCGTATTGAGCTCCCCGATACCGTACATCGTATAGGGAGAGAATGCATTGATGCTGCTCGTCTGGGCCGACGCGACGACGGGAACAGCCGCCACGGCCGCGACGAGAAGCTTAAATAAGGTTTTCTTCACTCGCATTGTACTCTAAAATTCTGTTCAATCCGCAAAAGACCAAATTACAGTCTGCAAATATCGTGTTTTTAATTCGTTTCGCAAAGTATTTTGCCTCTCCGCCCGTAAAAAATATGCACAAATCGCCGTAACGCCGCTCCGCTTCGCGCACGTGGCCTTCGATTTCGAAAGCGAGGCCCTGCATCACGCCCGCCACGACGGCCGAGCGCGTGGTGGTTCCCACCTCCTCCCAGGCTTCGCACGCCTCGCACAGCGGCAGCGAAGCCGTATAGTCGTGCAGCGCGCGGAAGCGCGTCGTCGCGCCCGGAGAGATGCACCCGCCGCGGAAGACCCCGTCGGCCGTCAGCAGATCGACGGTGACGGCCGTGCCGAAGTCGACGATCAGCGCGTTGCGCCCCGGGCAGCGCGTCGCGGCCCCCACGGCCGCCGCCAGCCGGTCGCAGCCCAGCGTCTCGGGCGTGGCGTAGGCGTTGCCGATCGGGACCGGCGTCCGGCTGCCGAACTCCAAGACATACGCCACGCGCCGGCGCAGCCACTCGGCCGCCTCGGAGGCGGAGCCCCGCGTCGACGACACGATGGCCCGGCGCACGCCGGGCCATGCGGCGAGCATCCCGTCGAGATCCTGCGCGCGCAGCCGCTCGACGCTCCGCTGCGCCACCACCTCGCCTTCGGCCACGACGGCCAGTTTCGCGCGCGTATTGCCTATGTCGACGATCAGATTCACAACTCCCGCAGGACCTTCCAGGCGTCCTCGACCCCTTTGATCTGTCTAACGGTCATCGCCAGCCGATTATTGTGCTGCTTGAGGACGAAACGGTCCGGACGCTGCGTCACCCGCCGCAGCAGCTCCATGAAGACCTCGCTCTTGTAGTAGGGCGAGTTCTCCTCGCCGACGAAATGGACGATCATCAGCCCGTTCTTCACCTTCACGCGCTCCATGCCCAGCCGGATCGCCTCCCACCGCAGCCGCACCACGTTGAGCAGCTCCTGCGCGGCGCGCGGCAGCGGACCGAAGCGGTCGACCAGACGCGCCTCGAAAGCCTGCAGGGCCGCCTCGTCCTTCGTGGAGTCCAGCTCGCGGTAGAGTTTCAGACGCTCGGCCTGCTGCGCGACGTAGGCGTCGGGCAGCGACGCCTCGACCTCGATCTCGATGACGGCGTCGTCGATGAAGCGCAGCTGTTCGACCACCTCCCGCTCGCGGGTGTCCAGCCCGGCGACGTCCAGCCCCTCGGCCCGCAGCTCGGCGATCGCCTCGTTCATGATCTTCTGGTAGGTCTCGAAGCCGATGTCGGCGATGAATCCGCTCTGCTCGGCCCCCAGCAGGTTGCCCGCGCCGCGGATGTCGAGGTCCTGCATGGCGATGTTGAAGCCCGACCCGAGGTCCGAGAACTCCTCGATGGCCCGCAGGCGGCGCCGCGCGTCGGACGACAGCAGCTCGTCGGGCGGCGAGAGCAGGTAGCAGTAGGCCTTGCGGTCGCTGCGCCCCACGCGGCCGCGCAGCTGGTGCAGGTCGCTCAGTCCGAACTGCTGGGCATTGTTGATGATGATCGTATTGGCATTGGGGATGTCGATGCCGTTCTCGACAATCGTGGTCGAGATCAACACGTCGTACTCGCCGTAGATGAAGTCCATGATGAGCCGCTCGAGCTCCTCGGCCGGCATTTTGCCGTGGCCGGTCGCCACGCGGGCCTTCGGGCAGAGGCGCGTCACCAGCCCCTGCAGCGCGGGCAGATCCTCGACCCGGTTGTGGACGAAATAGACCTGTCCGCCCCGCGCCAGCTCCGTCTCGACGGCGTCGCGGACGATCTCCTCCGAGAAGACGTAGGACTCCGTGACGATCGGCTGCCGGTTGGGCGGGGGCGTCGAGATGACCGACAGGTCGCGCGAGCCCATCAGCGAGAACTGCAACGTGCGCGGGATGGGCGTGGCCGTGAGCGTCAGCGTATCGACCGACACGCTCATCTCGGTGAGCTTCTCCTTGGCCGCCACGCCGAACTTCTGCTCCTCGTCGATGATGAGCAGCCCCAGGTCGCGGAAGCGGATCTGCTTGCCCAACATCTTGTGCGTGCCGATCAGGATGTCGATCCTCCCCGCCGCCAAATCTTCGCGGATCTGCGCCACCTCCTTCGCGCTTTTGGTGCGGTTGAGGTACTCGACACGCACCGGGAAATCGCGCAGCCGCTCGGCGAACGAACGGTAGTGCTGCAAGGCCAGAATGGTCGTCGGCACCAGCACCGCCACCTGCTTGCCGTCGGTCGCCGCCTTGAACGCCGCACGGATGGCCACCTCGGTCTTGCCGAATCCCACGTCGCCGCAGACCAGCCGGTCCATCGGCTGATCGGACTCCATGTCGCGCTTGACGGCGGCGACGGCGCTCTGCTGGTCGGGCGTATCCTCCCAGCGGAACGAGGCCTCCAGCTCGTGCTGCAGGTAACCGTCCGCCGAAAAGGCGAACCCCTTCGACGCCTTGCGCCGCGCGTAGAGCGCGATGAGCTGCCGCGAGATATCCTTGACGGCCTTCTTGGTGGCGTTCTTGAGCTTCTGCCAGGCGCCGTTGCCCAGCTTGTAGACCTTCGGCGGCTCGCCGTCGCCCGACTTGTAGCGCGAGATGCGGTGCAGCGAATGGACGTTGACGAACAGCACGTCGCCGTCCTTGTAGACCAGCTTGATCGCCTCGTGGGTCTTGCCGTTTTCGGCGATCTTCACCAGTCCGTCGAAGCGCCCCACGCCGTGATCGATGTGCACCACGTAGTCGCCCGGTTTGAGCCGGTTGAGCTCGGCGACGGTCATCTGCTCGTCGCGGCGGATCTCGCCGTTGATGCGGTAGCGCTGGTAGCGGTCGAAGATCTGGTGGTCGGTATAGAGGCACAGCCGCAGGTCGTTGTCGACGAACCCCTCGTGCAGCGTCGCCGACAGCGGCCGCACGGCGGCCCGGCCGCGCCCGACCTGGTGGAAGATATGCTCCAGACGCTCCGTCTGCGCCTTGTTTTCCGAGAGGATCCAGGTCGTATAGCCGCGCTGCGCATTGCGGATCATGTCGTCGGCCAGCAGCTCGAAATTCTTGTTGAAGGCCGGCTGCGGCGCCGTCGAGAAGAGCACCTCGGCCACCGCCGGACGCTCCTTCAGGTTGTCGCGCAGCGACAGCAGGCGCATTCCGGCCAGGTCGGCCAGCAGGATGTTGCGGCTGACGACGTACTCGTCGATCCGCTGCGGCTCCTCCATGTCGCCCAGCAGCTTGCGGCGCACCTCGTTCACGCGGCGCAGCGCATGGTCCGCATCGACGAACCACCAGGCCGCATCCTCCCCGGCGAAACGCGCCAGCGAGACCTTCGCGGCGGCAGCGGCCCGCGCGTTGAGGTTCGGAACGATCTCGATCCGGTCGAGCCGTTCGGACGACAGCTGGCTCGAAATCTCGAATCGCCGGATCGAATCCACCTCGTCGCCGAAGAAATCGACGCGGTAGGGTTTGCTCTCCGAGTAGGAGAAGACGTCGACGATGCCGCCGCGCACCGAATACTGCCCCGGTTCGTAGACGAAGTCGACCCGCACGAACCCCGCATCGGCCAGGCACTGCTCCAGCACGGCGATCGAGACCGAATCGCCCACCCGCACCGCGATCGTTTCGCGCTGCAGCTCGGCCGCGTCGGCGACCCGCTCGGCCAGCGCCTCGGGATAGGTGCAGACGATCGTATAGTCCCCGTCCCACGCGCGCACGGCACCCAGCGCCGCCGTACGCTGCACCACGCCCTGCGCATCTTCGGCCCCGTAGGCCGCCGAACGCTTGTAGGAGGTCGGGAAAAAGTAGACGCGCCGCTCGTCGAGCAGGTTGTAGAAGTCGTTCAGCAGATAGGCCGCGGCATCGCGGTCGTCCGCCACGAACACGTGCAGCCCCCCGACACGCCGGACCGCGGCGGCGGCATAGAACGGGAAAGCCCCGCCGGCCAGCTCTTTCAGATGGACGGTGGTTTGCTTTCGTTCGTATTCGCGGCACAGCAGGCCGAGCTTTTCCGACGCATCGGCGAATTGCGCCAACTGTTCCTTAGCGGTCATCTTCAAATTCAAAAGGAAATGAGGCGTCCCGCGGCCTGCGCCCGAAGCCGCGCCTGCCGAAGACGCCGGTTATCCGAACGCCTCCCCGCCTGCGGCCCGCGGGCGGCCGCACCGCAGCCTCCGGGCCGGATCGGACACGCCGTCCGCCCCGGCCGCTCGGCCCGGACGGCGCCGCGTCACGCCTTGATCAGGTCGTTGTCCTTGCGGTCGTGGTAGTGCACCTCGACGATCCCGACGCTCTGGTCGGCCACGATGTCGATCCGCACCTTGTAGCGGCGCTGCCACCGGCGGCGGATCGACCACAGCAGCCCCTTGTTCAGATAGGCCGCCACATAGGGGCTGACCACCAGTTTGACGTATTTCTGCTTGCGGTCCTCCGTGAGGAACGAGATCTGGTTCTCGATCTTCTTGTCCAGCAGCACCGTGGGTTCGATCTTGCCCGAGCCGTTGCAGGTCGGGCAGACGTCCGACACGCTCTCCACGGCCACGGGGCGCACCCGCTGGCGCGTGATCTGCATCAGCCCGAACTTCGTGAGCGGCAGCACCGTGTGCTTGGCCTTGTCCGTGGCCATCAGCTTCACCATCTCCTCGTAGAGCGCCTGGCGGTTCTGGGCCTTGTGCAGGTCGATGAAGTCGATGATGATGATGCCGCCCAGGTCGCGCAGCCGCAGCTGGCGGGCGATCTCCTTGGCCGCGGCCAGATTCACGTCCATGGCCGTCTGCTCCTGGTCGTCCTCGGCCTTGGTGCGGTTGCCCGAGTTGACGTCGATGACGTTCATCGCCTCCGTACGCTCGATGATGAGGTAGGCACCGCGCCGCAGCGACACGTACTTGGCGAAGAGCGACTTGATCTGCTTCGAGATGTCGAAGTTATCGAAAATCGGCACGTTGCCCTTGTAGAGCTTCACGATCTTCGCCATTTCGGGGTCGATCACCTTCACGTAGTTGCGGATCTCGTTGAACATCGCCTCGTCGTTGACCGCGATCTGCGAGAACGACCCGTTGAGCGTGTCGCGGATGATCGTGTTGGCGCGGCTCATTTCGCTCATCAGCTGGGCCGGGGCCGTGCTCTTGCGGATGTTCTGCACGGTCTTGCGCCAGCGGTCGATCTGCGTGAGGATGTCGTGCTCGATGTCCTCGTCCTTGGCCTCCATGGCCGCCGTGCGGATGATGACGCCGAAGTTTTTGGGCAGCACCCCCGCCGCCACGCGCTTCAGGCGCTTCTTCTCCTCGGCCGACCGGATCTTCTGCGACAGGAACACCTTCGACGAGAAGGGCACCAGCACCACGTTGCGCCCGGCGAGCGAAATATCGGCCGTCAGCCGCGGGCCCTTGGTCGAGATAGCCTCCTTGGCCACCTGCACCATGATCGTGTCGCCCACGTTGAGGTAATCGACGATCTTGCCCGTCTTTTCGATCGGCTCTTCGAGCTTCATGGTCTCGACGCGCAGGCCCCGCTTGCCGGGCTGGTACGAAGCGACCATCTTGCGCAGCGAGGGGAAATGCGATCCCAGATCGAGGTAATGGATGAAGGCGTCTTTCTCGTGCCCGATATTCACGAATGCCGCGTTCAGACCCGGCATGATCTTGCGCACCTTGCCGAAATAGATGTCTCCTACGGCGAATCCCGTCTGGCACTGCTCCTTGTTCAGTTCGACGAGCACCTTGTCTTCGCACAGGGCGATGGAGATTTCGGTCGGGTTGACGTTTACTACTAATTCTCTGTTCATTTATCTGTTGCGCCTGCCGGAGCCCGGCGGCGGACATGCTGAAATTATTATGGGACAGGTTTTTCCGGAGCACGCCGTTCCGTCGCTCCGTCGTGTCGGCAGCCGCGCTCCTACGTCGTCCGCCCGTGCGCGGATCCGGCCGCTGCCGCACCGATCGCTTTTTTACGGCCGCGAAAGCGTAACGGCAAAATTTCCTTTCCGGTCCGGATCCCGGTCCGGACGCTCCGACCCCGAAGGCCGGGCGGTCGCACGCCCTCGGGCCCTCACTGCGCCTGCGGCGGCCCGGCGGCCTGTGGCCGCCGCATGCCTCGCCGCTGCGCCCGGCGGCATGCCGATGATCGGATCGCGGAAAATAGGTAAAGCTAAAAGAACCGAAGGCCCCTTTAGCTTTATCCATCCTTTCGAGCACAAAGGTGCTACCCTACTTCTTCTTGTGACGATTCTTGCGAAGACGTTTTTTCCGCTTGTGGGTAGCCATCTTGTGACGCTTATGCTTCTTTCCGTTTGGCATAGTTTTAAAATTTAGAGGTTCTTGGTTTATACGTTATTTGACTTTCGCAGCGAAGCTCTTGGCGGGCTTGAAAGCCGGAATATTGTGCTCGGGAATCGTGATCGTCGTGTTTTTCGATATGTTGCGGGCTACTTTCTGAGCGCGCTTCTTGATGATGAAGCTGCCGAATCCGCGAAGATAGACGTTATTGTTGTTGGTGAGCGAGGTCTTGATGCTGTCCATGAAAGCCTCGACGATGGCCTGCACCTGCACTTTCTCGACACCGGTGCTTTTAGCGATTTCTCTTACGATATCTACCTTAGTCATATCTTTTTAATAGTATTAAATAAGTTCAATTCGGATTGCAAATATACGTTTTATTTAAATAACGAACAATAAACGGTTATTTTTTTTCAATTATTTTGCAGCGGCATACTCACCACTGCGACAACGAAATACAAATACCGGGCAAAAGTCGCAAAAAAACGGGACAAATTGCCGCTCCGCATGCGCCGCAGCGCCGTAAAGAAGCGCACCTACATGAATACCAACCGGTTGCATGCCTGCTGACCGCTATCCGCGCACCGCTTCCGCATGCGCCGCACGGACCGAGCGCGTAGCTCCGCGCGCGATTCGCCGTCCGCACGGAAAACAAAATCCCGATTTTTGCGTTCGATGATAAATAATGACTAATTTTGCACATCAAATCATCCGTCATGGTAAAGATTCTCTGGGTCGACGACGAAGTCGAACTGCTCAAACCGCATCTGCTCTTTCTGCGCCAGAAAGGCTACGAGGTGGAGACCTGCAACAACGGCTACGACGCCATCGACATGCCCGTGATCATGGTCACCAAGAGCGAGGAGGAGAACATCATGGACAAGGCCGTCGGCTCGAAGATCGCCGACTACCTCATCAAGCCCGTCAACCCCAACCAGGTGCTGCTGTCGATCAAGAAGAACGTCCACCAGCAGCAGCTCGTCACCGAACAGACCACGGCCGACTACCGGTCGGAGTTCGGGCGGCTCAGCTCGTCGCTCCAGATGGCCGACACGTTCGCCGACTGGTGCGCCCTCTACCGGCGGCTGACCGGCTGGGAGATCGACCTGGCCGAATCGGGCGACGGCAGCATCAAGGAGGTGCTGACCTATCAGAAGACCGAGGCCAACCAGGAGTTCTCGAAGTTCGTGCGCCGCAACTACTACAACTGGATCAACCGCCGCTCGGACGACACGCCCGTCATGTCGCACACGCTGATGCGCTCGCGCATCTTCCCCGTGGTCGAGGAGCACGCCAAAACGACGCTGCTGCTGATCGACAACTTCCGCTACGACCAGTGGCGGGCCATCTCGTCGCTGCTCCGGGGTTACTACGACGTGGCCGTCGACGACTTCTACTGCGCCATTCTCCCGACGGCCACCCAATACGCCCGCAACGCCATCTTCGCCGGGCTGATGCCGCTGGCCATCGACAAGCTGATGCCGAACAAATGGCTCAACGACAACGAGGAGGGAGGCAAGAACCAGTACGAGGAGGAGTTCCTGCGCCGGCTGCTGGCCCAGAACGGCAAATCGTGGCGGACGACCTTCGACAAGCTCATCCGCCCGGAGCAGGGCCGCAAGCTGGTGGACAACATCCAGAAGGTCTACGACGCCGACTTCTCGGTGATCGTCTACAACTTCCTGGACATCCTCTCGCACGCGCGGACCGAGACCGACATCATCCGCGAGCTGACCGAGGACGAGGCGGCCTTCCGCTCGCTCACGCGCTCGTGGTTCGAACATTCGGACCTCTACACCATCCTGAAGCTCCTCGCCGAACGCGGCCACACGGTCATCATCACCTCCGACCACGGCACCATCCGCGTGGACAACCCGGTGAAGGTGACGGGCGACCGCGAGACCTCGGCCAACCTGCGCTACAAGACCGGGCGCAACCTGGCCTACAACGCGCGCGAGGTCTACGAGGTGTTGCGGCCCGAAGACGTGCAGCTGCCCGCGAGCAACCTCACGTCGACCTACATCTTCGCCTACAATTCGGACTTCCTGGTCTACAACAACGACGCCAACCGCCACATCCGCTACTACCGCAACACGTTCCAGCACGGCGGCATCTCGATGGAGGAGATGATCGTGCCGTACATCGTGCTGAGCCCCAAACGATAAACCGCTGCTTATGAATACACTGCATATCCGCTCCGAAGAGGAGCTGCCCGAGGTGGCCGAAGCGCTGCTCGCGGCGCTGGGCGACCGCCGCGTCGTGGTGCTGCGCGGCGAAATGGGCGCCGGCAAGACCACCCTCGTGCGCGCCGTCGCCGAGGCCCTGGGCGCCGACGACCAGGTGACCAGCCCCACCTTCGCGCTGGTCAACCAGTACCGCAGCGCGGCGGGCGACCGGATCTACCACTTCGACTTCTACCGCATCGACACGCCGGCCGAGGCCTACGACCTGGGCTACGAAGAGTACTTCTATTCGGGCGATCTCTGTCTGGTCGAGTGGCCCGAGAAGATCGAGGAGCTGCTTCCGGACGACGTCATGACCGTGCGCATCGAGGTCGACGGCGAAACGTCCCGGACCTTCCGGATCGACTGACCCGCCGCCGCGGACATCGCCCGGAAAGGCGTCTCCGCGCGCGGCAACCCGTAGCCATACCCTTGAAAAAATGCAAGAATACACCTCCAAACAACACCAGATTCTCCGCCCGGCGGAGCAGATCTACGCGGCGATCAGCCGCTTCGACAACCTCACGCCCGCCCTGGCCGACAAGGTCGAGGAGTGGCGGGCCGACGAGGAGACCTGTTCGTTCAAAGCCAAAGGTTTCACCGTGAAGCTCCGCATGGATGAGCGCGTCGCGCCCAAACACGTGAAGATCGTGGGCGACGGCGGCGTGCCGATGGACTTCGCCTTCTGGATCCAGCTGCACAAGGTCTCCGACACCGACACGCGGATGCGGCTGGTGCTGCACGTCGAGCTGAACATGATGATGAAGATGATGATCGGCGGCAAACTGCAGGATGCCGTGGATCAGATCGCCGAGGGGATCGCCCGGGCGATGAACGGCGCGCCGCAGTTTTAGCGCATCGCCTCCGCGACCGGGCCGGGCTTCAGAGTCCGGCCGGCCGCAAAGCACCGGCCCGCAGAGGTCGGACGCGACAGCACGCAGAACCGCCGGCAGCCGGGCTCCGCAGTCCGCAGATCACCGGCAGCCGCAGCACCGATAGCTGTGCCCCGAGCCTCGCCGCCGCTCAGCGCCGCCCGGCATCCTCCGCCCGCAGCGCCGCCGCGACGCAGCGGATCGTGGGAAACGCGCCGCCCAGGTTGCGGTCCGCCTCCTGCGCCGCGCACCACGCCGCCTCGACGATCCCCTCCTCGCGCTGCGGCGCCAGTCCGTCGCACGCCTCCATGCGCAGCAGGAACCAATGGGTCCGCTTCAGCTCCCAGCGCTGCGTCTTCGGGAACCAGTAGGCATGCAGCGTCTCGCACAGCGGCCGCACGCACCGCGCGCAGACGCCGGTCTCCTCGAGGATCTCGCGCTCGGCGCACGCCGCGAAATCCTCGCCGCATTCGACGTGCCCTTTCGGCAGGTCCCAGCGGCCGTTGCGACGGATCATGAGCCACCGGCCCTCCGCGTCGGCCACGATGCCTCCGGCCGCCTCGACGAAGGCGAACTCCGCGGCGAAGGCCGCATAGGCCGCCCCGGGATCGGAGGCGACGACCAGCACCCGGTTGTGCGATTCGAGAATTTTGAGTATCTTCGCTCGGTCGGCCGGCTCCCGGTCGGCCCATACGACGCCGCACTCCGCGCAGGCGGAAGGTTCGGCGGTGAATACCACGGATTTATCGGCGAAAAAGACGGTACGGTCCATAGACGATATTTTCGGCAAAAATAGACAAAACGGAAGAAACCTCTGCGAAAAATGAAAAAAATCCTCCTTCTTATGGCTTTTGCAGCTATGGGGCTGGCCGGTTGCGACGAGCGGCGGCCGCAGCCCCTGACCATCGACAACGCGCTGACGGCCGACGAGATCGCCGCCGGCAGGCTCACCCCCGAGGTGATGTGGAAAATGAGCCGCGCGGGCGGTTCGTCGCTCTCGCCCGACGGCCGGACGCTGCTCTACCAGCAGACCGACTACTCGATAAGCGAGAACCGCGGCGTCACGACCCTCTGGACGCTCGACATGGAGTCGAAGCGCACGACGCGCCTGACGGACACCTCGTCGAACAACCTCTCCGCACAGTGGAACGCCGACGGCAGCGCGATCTATTTCCTCTCCGACCGCAGCGGCACGATGCAGGTGTGGCGGATGAACGCCTCGGGCGGCGACGCGACCCGGATCACGGGCGACGGCGACGGCGAAGGGGTGCCCGACGTCGAAGGCTTCGGCGTGAGCCCCGACGAGCGGCACATCTGGTGGGTGCAGAGGGTGCACGTCGCAGCGCGCAAATCGTCGGACTTCTACGAGGACATGCCACGCTCGAAGGCCCGCATCTACGACGACCTGATGGCCCGCCACTGGGACTACTGGGACGAGGGCGACTACCGCCACATCTTCGTCGGCGAGCTGGGCGCCGGCACGGTGACGGGCGGCACGGACATCATCGGCGCCGACGCGCCGTGGGACGCGCCGCTGGCCCCCTACTTCGACATGGCCGAGATCGCCTGGAACCACGCCGGCACGATGCTCGCCTACACCTGCAAGCCGCTGACGGGCACCGCCTACGCCGTATCGACCGATTCGGACATCTTCGTCTACTCGCTCGAAAACGGCGCTACGCAGAACATCTGCAAGCCCGTGGGCATCGAGTCGAAGCGGCACGACATGCCGGGCTACGACAAATACCCCGTCTGGTCGCCCGACGACCGCTACATCGCCTTCCGCTCGATGCGGCGCGCCGGCAACGAGTCGGACAAGGAGCGGCTCTTCGTCTACGACTGCCGGACGGCCCTGATGCGCGACCTGACCTGCGGCTTCGACTACAACGCCGCGAACGTCGTCTGGGAAGACGGGCGGACGCTGCTCTTCATCGCACCCATCGAGGCGACGCACCAGATCTGCCGCGTGCAGCTGCCGGCGGAGAATGCCACGTGCGGCACGATCGACGTCGAGGTGCTCACCTCGGGCGACCACGACATCAACGCCTTCACCGCAGCCGCCGGACGCATCGCCGCCGAGGTCTGCACGATCTCGATGGCCACCGAGTTCTTCGAGGCCGACCCCGCAGACGGCTCGCTCACGCAGCTTTCGCAGATCAACCGCGCCGTCTACGACGCCGTGAAGATGGGCCAGGTGCAGAAACGCTGGGTCGAGACCACCGACGGCAAGCAAATGCTCACGTGGGTGATCCTGCCGCCCGACTTCGACCCGTCGGAGAAATACCCCGTGCTGCTCTACTGCCAGGGCGGCCCGCAGAGCGTCGTGTCGCAGTTCTGGAGCTACCGCTGGAACTTCCAGCTCATGGCGGCGCAGGGCTACGTCGTCGTGGCGCCCAACCGGCGCGGGCTGCCGTCGTTCGGCCAGGAGTGGCTCGACCAGATCTCGGGCGACTACTCGGGCCAGAACATCCGCGACTACCTCTCGGCCGTCGACGACGTGGCGCGCGAGCCGTGGGCCGACCGCGACCGCATGGGCTGCGTGGGCGCCTCGTACGGCGGCTATTCGGTCTTCTTCCTGGCGGGCAACCACGACCGGCGGTTCAAGGCCTTCGTCGCCCACTGCGGCATCTTCGACTTCGACTCGATGTACGGAGAGACCGAGGAGCTGTGGTTCGTGAACAACGACTACGGCGGGCCCTACTGGGACAAGACGAACGCCACGGCGCAGCGCTCCTACGCCAACTCGCCGCACAAGTTCGCGGCGAAGTGGGACACGCCGATCCTGATCTTCACGGGCGAAAAGGACTTCCGCATCCCCTACACCCAGTCGCTCGAAGCCTTCACGGCGGCCCGCGTGCGGGGCATTCCGGCTCGGCTCGTAGAGTTCGAGAACGAGGCGCACCAGGTCTTCAAACCGCAGAACTCGCTGGTGTGGAACCGCGAATTCTTCGGCTGGCTGGACCGCTACGTGAAACAGTAGCGCATCCCGGTCCGCCGCGGACGGCACTCCGTCCCCGCGGCGCAACGCACAGACGCCCCTGCCGGCACGGTCCCGGCAGGGGCGTTCCGTTCGCTCCGGCCCGGCACCCTCCCGCCGCCCGGGATGCCCTTCGGCACCGCCGCCTTCGCCCCGTGCGGCCCGCCGCACCGGCCGGCCCGACCCCGCATACCCCGCTCACCGACAACGCATCGCGCAAAGACGGCGAACGCCCCGGCCGCAATGCCGGAACCGGAGCGCCGCAGGCCTCCGCGCGCCCGGCGCACCAGGCGAAAAACCGGTGTTCGTGATGAACTATTCCCGATTCGTTGAATTTATTTTCGCGAAGCGGGCCGTCCGGCTATTTTTGCACCGAATATATAAAAAGGTAAACCTATGCGCATACCATTCCGTGCGACCTCCTGCCTGCTCGCGCTGCTCGCCGCAGCCTGCACCCGTCAGGAGCCGCCGACAAACGCCGACGCCCCGCTGACCGTCACGATCGGCTCGGCGACCGGCACCGGACTCGACAGCCGCACCGCACTGGGCGACGACGGATTCTCGATCCGCTGGGTCAAGGGCGACCGGATCGCACTCTGGGCGGTCGACGACACCGGCGGGATCCGGCTCCAGGCCGCGCCGTTCGCCCTCTACAGTTTCGACACCGACTACCGCTCGGCCAAGTTCACCGGCACCGTCGCCCCGATGCCGCAGGGCGCCTACACCTACGGCGCGCTCTACCCCGTACCCGCCGCGACGGAGGGGACGAAAGGCATCTACACGCTGCCGGCGACGCAGGACGGCACCTATCGCAGCGACTACGACGTGATGGCCTCCGCGACGGTGACGGGCGGCGCACTCGTCGACGGCGACAACAGCGAGACCGTCAGCCTCGCATTCGCCCACAAGGTCCACCTGTTGAAGATCCGCATCCCCGAAAACCGGATGAACGAGCCGATCACGCGGTTGCAGCTCACCTTTCCGCAGCCCGTCACGGGCACGCTCGCGGTCGATGCCGCGGCGCCCGCAGCGCCCGCCGAACTGACCGGGGGCAGCAACGTCCTGACGCTCGATTTCCCGACGCCGGTGGATGCCGGCGCCACGGTCTACGCGACGATCGTCCCGGCGGACATCGCCCGGACGGAGCCCATCGTCATGCAGGCGTTCTGCGAGTCGGGCGAATCGGAAACGATCTCCATGCCGGGCAAAAATTTCGCTGCGGGCCACTCCACCCCCATCGCGCTGACCGTCCCCGCACTGGGCAAGCGCTACACCAAGCTGGTCTTCACGCTCGCCGACACGGGCGAGGAGACGCTGGGCGAGAAGATCGAGCGGCTGATCGTCACGGGCCCCGAGGGTTGCGACCTGGGACAGGGCGGCAACGCCTACACGTTCGATGTGACGACGGCCGGCACCTACGAGATCATCTACAAGGAGGGGCTTCCCGAGGGCATCTCGGGCCAGGCGTTCACGGTGACCTATGATTCGGAAAACGCACGCATCACCGAACCGTTCGTCATGCCCGCCCTCGCGGAGAATGCCGTCAACGACGCGGCGACTTTCCGCGTCCCCTACCTCTTCGCCGAAGATTTCAGCGCCATGGGCAGCTTCAGCCACAACGACAATCCGTCGACGGGCGGCCCCAACGGCGTGGGCAACAACGGCTCGAAATCCCTGTCGGAGCTTCCCGGCTGGACGGGGGCCCGCTGCGGCGGCGAGGCCGGCAAGGCCGTCCGCATATCCAGCCGCAACGAGTATGCCGGTTCGTTCGGCGTATACGTGCACGGAACCTACCACGGGCGTATCGACTCGCCGGCACTCTCCAACATCAAGGAGGGCAAGACCGGCGTCCGCATCCGCATCACGTTCAACTATTCGTTCGGCCGCGCGACCAACAAGGGCACTGCGCTGAGGCCCCGCCTTTCGCTCAGCGTCACGGCCGATTCGGAGCGCGATGCGCACGGCTCGAGCTCGCCGGGCAGCGACCTCTATGCGCCGAAAGTCCCGGGCGTCGCCGTGCAGGATCTCTCGGGCGCCACGAACGGCGGCTTCGACCGCATCGACCTGGGCGGAGAGGCACAGCCCGTCTTCGCCGAAGGATGCAGCAACCAGCACCGTCTGGTATGGGAAGTCTACATGAAAGATAAGGAGAGCGGCTCCGGATTCACGAGGAACACCTACAGCAACAACTGGGCTTACATCGACAACATCAAGGTCTCCATCGCAAAATAAGCAAACGAATACGATACCCGATATGAAAAAACAACTCATCTATCTGTTCGCCCCGGCATGGCTGCTCGCGGCAGGCTGCTCGGAGAACCGCTCGGCCGACGAAACGCAGAACGACGGTTACGGCACCCTGCAGATCGGCTGCACGACCGACGGCAATCTGGCCGTGCGTGCGGCAACCCCCCAGGCCGCGGATTTCGCACTCGAACTCTCCGACGGCACCGTCACCCGCCGCTGGGCGAGCGTCGAGGAGTTCAACGCCGAAAATCCCCTGCTCACGCAGGGCGAATACACCGCCGCGATCAGCTGCGGCGATCCCGAGGCCGAGGGCTACGACAATCCCTGCTACGCGGGCAGCGAACGCTTCGAACTGAAGGCCCGCCGGCAGAACCGCGTGGAGATCACCGCCCGGATCGCCAATGCGCAGGCTCTCGTGCGCACGACCGAGCGCTTCCGCACCTATTTCCATGAGGCGGCATTCGTCGTCGCGACCGGCGCGGGCAACCGCTTCGAATACCGCTTCGGCGCAGACGGCGACGCGGCGAACGAAACGGTCTGGGTCCGCGCGGCCTCGTCGCTGAGCGTCTCCGGCACGGCACGACGCCAGGCCGGAGACGAAGTGACCTTCGCCGAGCAGACGGTCGACGCCACGCGTCCCGCCACGCGCTACGTCTTCGAATACGACGCGCCGAATGCCGGAAGCGCCGTGGTCAACATCTGGCTCGACGACGAACTGACCGCGACGATTCCGGTCGACGTCGAACTCAACGGCGACGCACAGTAATCCCCATCCGAAAAAAACAACGAACGATATGAAAACTCCGAAAACCCTTATTTCGACATTCGCGGCGGCGCTGCTGCTGGCGGGATGCGTCAACGAAGACCCCTATTACGGGAAAGACCCGGGCGGCGAGACGCCGGACGGCACGGGATTCCTGTCCGTAGGCGACATGGAGCTGCGCGTGGTGTACGACGCGCAGACCGAAACCGGCTGGGACGACGCCCGCGACGATGCCGCGGCCAAGGCCCCGCGCACCCGTTCGAACCCGACGGTCGACCAGATCGCCGTGGAAATCGTCGACGAGGCGGGCGCCACCGTGGCGAAGAAGAGCTACGGCGAGTGGAAGGCGCAGACCGAACCGATCGAGATGGCCGCCGGCAACTACACGCTCAAGGCCTACTCGGCCGAGACGATCGCGGCGGCCGACTGGGAATGCCCGGTCTACGCCACCGAAAAGGACTTCACGATCCGCAAGGGCGAGACCACGCGGATGCCCGACCTGGTCTGCACGCTGGCCAACATCAAGGTGACGGTGGGCTATGCCGCCGACCTGGCCGACCTGCTGAGCGACGACACGGCGGCCGAGGTGACGCTGGGCGCCAATACGCTCCGCTTCGCCAAGGGCGACGCGAGAGCCGCCTATTTCCGCGCCGAGGAGGAGACCAACACGCTCCGGCTCGACATCGCGGGCACCTTCGCCGACACGGGCAAATCCGTATCGCTCACCAAAACCATCTCCGGCGTGCGCGCAGGACAGTGGCGCAAGATCACCTTCATCATCGAGAATGCGGACAAGGGCAATCTCGAGATCGGCATCGTCGTGGATTCGTTCATCCAGGACGAGGAGATCGTGGTGGACGGCACGGGCGACCTGTGGGAGCCGGTCATCGACGAGACCGAAGCCCCGACGATCGAATGGCCGGGCCACGACCTCGCGGCACCGCTGCGGCTCGACGCCTCGATGTTCGACGGCGAAGGCAACTGCACGACCCCCGTTGTCTTCGACCTGAAGGCCTCGCGCGGCATCGCGGCGCTCGGCATCGCGATCGGCTCGGACAACGCGGATCTACTCGCCCGGCTGAGCAGCATGGGAATCGACGGCACCGTCGATCTCTGCGCGACGACGCCCGAATCGGCCCTCGGCCAGCTGCTGGGCGGCATGGGGCTTCCGCTGGGCGACGCCGTAGCGGGACGCAAGACGCTGGCGCTGACACTCACCGGCCTGATGCCGCAGCTCTACGCCTTCGAAGGCACGCATACGCTGACGCTTTCGATAACGGACGACGCCGCAGCCGCACCGGTGCAGGCCGTGCTGACCGTCCTCGTCGACAAGCAGACCGCCGGCAAGGATCCGGAGATCGTCTGGGTCAACGACCGCGGCTACGACTTCGACAGCCCCGCGACGCTGACCGAAGACATGACCATCAGGATCGACATCGCCACCACCAGCCCCATCACGGCCTTCGAGGTGACGATCGAATCGGAGATTCTCCGCGACCTGCTGCCCATCATCGGGCTGCCCGAGCAGTTCGACCTCTGCACGGTGACGGGCGAGACCGCCGCGACGCTCGGCGAACTGGGCTTCCCGACCGGCGACAAGGTGAACGAGCAGAACCCGCTGACCTTCGACATCAGCCAGTTCGTCGAGGTGATGATGGCGCTCGACGCCGGCGAACACAAGTTCATCCTCTCGGTGACGGACTCCGCCGGCGGCCATACGACGAAGACACTCCACCTGGTAAACGAATAATAAATGCGACCGGACATGAAACAAGCGACAAAATACGGTTTCGCGGCACTCCTGGGCGGCATCCTGCTGCTCGGCGCCTGCTCGAAAGACGAAACCATCCCGGCAGGCGACGCCTCGACGGGAACCCTGCGGATGCACATCACCGCAACCCGCGCCGAAACCGACGCATACGACCCGTTCGACTACCGCACGGTCCGCATCTACAGCGACAAGGGGCTGATCCGCAAATACGCGCCGCAGGACGAGATGCCCGCCGAACTGCAGCTGCTGCAGGGCGACTACCGCATCGCCGTGGAGCTGGGCGACGGCAGCGAAGCCTCGTTCACCCGCAAGAGCTACCGGGGCGAGCAGCAATTCGCCATCGCGGCGAACCGGACCACGCAGGTCGAGGTGCCGTGCAAGACGATCAACGTCGCAGCCGAGGTGCTGTTCGACGCCTCGATCGCCGAGAACTTCGGCAGCGACTTCGCCGTGACGGTGTGCGCCCGCGATGCGTTCGACGCGGAGGGCGTCGCGAACGGCACGGTCCCCGCCCTGACCTACACGGCCGACGGCACGGGCTACTTTCTGCTGCCCGAAGGGGTCGCGAACCTCGGCTGGCGCTTCGCCGGGACGCATGCGTCCAAGGGCGCCGTCGAGACCACGGGCGTACTGGAACAGGTGAAGGCCGGCAACCGATACACGCTCCGGCTGCGCTATTCGCCCGACAAACCGGGTTACGTCGACTTCTCGCTGACAATCCAGGATCCGACCGAGATCGACGACACGATCATCTTCAGCCCCGATCCCACGATCAAGGGCGAGGACTTCGACATGACCGAGGTGCAGCGCTATGTCTCGGGCGGCAAGACGTTCGTCATCACGACGATGGGCACGCTGCAAAGCGTCAGCGTCGAGGCGGCCGGCACGGTCTACGACCTGCTGAACCCCACGGCCGCAGGCATCGCCTCGGTCCGCACCGACGATTACAACCTGACGGTCACCTTCTCGGACGACTTCTTCGCCGCGCTTCCGGCCGGCGACACGCCGCTCCAATTCCGCGTGACGGATGCCGACGGCGGATCGCTCCGCAGCGAAGCCCTCTTCCGCAAGCAGGGCGTCGTCTCGACCGCCTACGACCCGTGGGGATGCTCGCTGACGGTCGAAGCGATCGTCTTCGACGGCCTCACGGCCAGCCTCGCCTACCGCACGGCCGACGGCGCATGGCAGCAGACGGCTGCCGCGGCCGGCGAGAACGACCGCTGCACGCTCGTGGCGGCGCCCGAGTGGCGGCAGTCGCAGAACGACGACGGCCTGACCGTCTACACGCCGGCCTCGGGAACGGGACTCTTCGCCACGCGCACCTACGAATACGAAGTGAAGGTCGGCGACACCCCGATCGGCTCGGGCACGATCGCCACGCCCGAAGCCGACACGATCGAAAACGCCGGCATGGACGACTGGTCGACCTACAACGTCGTGGGCAGTTCGATCACCGGCGGTACGGTACCCTACCCCAACGCCGAAGGCAACTCCTTCTGGGTGGGCGGCAACAACAAGACCACCAACGCCCTCTGCACCGGCAACACGACCGAGGCGGGGCTGCACGGCACGGCCTGCGCCCAGCTCAAACCGACCGTGATGGCGGGCGTCTTCGCCGCCGGCAACCTCTTCACGGGAACGTTCGCGTGCGGCACGGGCTTCCTGGACATGTTCGGTTTCGCCTCGTTCGGCGTCAAGTACCGCTTCGCGGCGCGTCCGACCGGACTGAAGGTTCGTTACAAGGCCACCGTGACCAAGGTCACCAACAACAATTCGGGCAAAGGGCCCCTGACGACCGACGACATCGACCCGGCGCGCATCTTCGTCTGCATCACCGACTGGACGGCCCGCCACGCCGTGAAATCGGGCAAGACCTACGACGAGAGCACCTTCTGGAACCCGAACAAGACCGACCGGCTCGCGGAAGGGCCGATCCTGGGCTACGGCAACCGCTACATCACCGAGTCGACGGCGGACTGGGTGGAAGAGGTGATCCCCATCTATTGGTACGACACGCAGGCCGCGCCGAATCCCGACAACTTCACCCTTTCGATCTCCTGCGTCACGAGCACCTACGGCGACTACGTGACCGGCAGCGAGAACAACCTGCTCTTCGTCGAAGACTTCGAATGGGTATATTAACCGACAAACGCACAAGCATGCGCCTTCTGAACAAACTGCTGTTTCCGCTCGTCACGCTCTGCACGCTCCTCTCCGCGGTTCCGCTCCGCGCCCAGGAGCCGCAGGCGGATTCGACCGGGCGGCACAACGAACGCCCCCTGACGATCAACGAGAAACGCCGCCAGCGCGGCCTCACGGACGTGAACAACCTTTTCGTTCCCAAAGGACAGTGGATCTTCGGCGGTACGGCCTCCTACTCGACCCACACCAACGAGACCTATCAGTTCCTGGTGATCGACAAGATCGATTCGAAGGGCTACACCTTCAAGGTCAGCCCCCTGATCGCCTACGCGTTCCACAACAACATGGCGCTCGGCGGACGTTTCATCTACTCGCGGTCGCTGCTCAAGCTGGACAACGCCAAGCTGAGCCTGGGCGACGAGGATTCGGGCATCGACATCACCGCGCGCGACTTCTACTCGATCCGCCACACCTACACCGTGGCGGCCGTATGGCGCCAGTACATCCCCCTGGGCCGCAGCAAGCGCTTTGCGCTCTTCAACGAGCTGCAGCTGGCCGGCGGCGGCACCGAGGCGAAGTTCGCCTACGAATCGCCGGTCAAGGGAACCTACGAAACGGGATACACGCTCTCGCTGGGCGTCTCGCCGGGCATCATCGCCTTCGCGACCAACAACATGGCCGTGGAGGTCAACGTGGGCGTGATGGGCATCACCTACACCAGCACCGAGCAGGTCCACAACCAGGTCCGCGTAGGCAAGCGTTCGACGAGCATGATGAACTTCAAGGTCAACATCTTCTCGATCGGACTGGGCATGTACTTCTACCTCTAAAAACGGCGATACGATGAAACGATACCTACTCATATCCCTGTTGCTGCTCGCCGGGCCCGCGCTCGTCGCGCGGGCCGACGAACGGCCCGACGACGAGGAAAGACAACCGCAGAATCCGGTCGCCCTGGCCACCGGCCGGCCCGAAGGGGAGAGCCACCGGTTCCTGCCCACGCGCCGGCGCATCGACCGCGAAATCGACAAGATCAAGTTCGCCTACAAGGGCGAGGTGGTCATGGGGCTCACCGCCTCCTACGGCACGCTGTCGAGCGACGACACGGACTACATGATCATCCTGGACAACATCAACGCCAGCGGCACCGTGGCGACCGTCAAACCCTTCCTGGGCTACTTCTACCGCGACAACAACTGCATCGGCATCCGCTTCGGCTACCGGCACGTGGGGGGCTCGCTCAACGACGTACGCTTCGACCTGGGCGAGTCGAACGACATCTCGATGGACATTCCCTACCTCGACATGTCGAGCGACAACTACTCGTTCGGGCTTTTCCACCGCTCCTACGCGGGGCTGGACCCCAAGGGCCGCTTCGGCCTTTTCGCCGAGTTCGAGCTCTCGTTCTCGACCGGAACCTCCGACTTCGCCTACGAGACGGACGGCGCCATCCGCCGCACCTACAGCGACAACACCCGCGTGCAGCTGATGTTCAACCCCGGCGCGGCGGTCTACATCTTCCCGAACGTCTGCGCCACGGTGTCGTTCGGGCTGGGCGGCGTGCAGTACACCTCGGTGACGCAGAAGGACGAGGCCGGCAACAAGATCGGCTCGCGCAAGGCCTCGAACATGAAATTCAAGCTCAACATCGCCGCCATCAACATCGGCATGAACATCCATCTGTGGGACAAGAAAAAGAAGTGACGCCATGAGGAGATACCTGAACATACTGTGCGCGGCGCTGACGCTGTGGTGCGGCTCATGCATCGAGAACGACATCCCCTACCCGGTCGTGCCGGTCGAGATCCTCGGCCTTGAGGGGACGGGATTCGCCGTCGGGCAGATCGATCCCGTCCGACGGACCGTGACGCTGACGCTCGACGAACGGACCGACATCGAACGGGTGACGATCACGTCGGCCCGCATCACCGACAAGGCCACGGGCGCCGAGGCGCTGACCGGCACCTTCGACCTGCGGACCCCGCTCTACGTCACGCTGTCGCTCTACCAGGACTACGAATGGACCGTCCGCGCCGAGCAGTCCATCGAACGCCACTTCCGGGTCGGCGGCCAGATCGGCACGGCGGAGATCGACGACGTGCGGCGCATCGCCCGCGCCCGCGTGACCGGCGGCACCGACCTGCATGCGGTCGACGTCGAATCGCTCAAGCTCGGACCCGCCGACATCACCTCCTACTCGCCCTCGGCGGCCGAACTCTCGGGCAGCAGCTTCGAAACGGTGCGTTTCGTCGACGTGACCTGCCACGGACGCACCGAACGCTGGCTGCTCTACGTCGAGCGCAGCGAGAGCAACGTGGAGCTGACCCAGGCCGATGCGTGGACCAAGGTCATCTGGCTCTACGGCGCCGGCATCGCGGGCGGCCGGATGGGCTTCCGCTACCGCCTGCAGGGCACGGAACAGTGGTCGGAGGTCCCCGGCGTGGAGGTCGACGGCAGCACCTTCAAGGCCCGTCTCGCAGCCGAACCCGCCACCGCATACGAAGTCGCGGCCTACTGCGACCAGTGGGAATCGGAGGTGCGCACGCTCACGACCGATCCCGTGTGGACGCTGCCCAACGGCGGCTTCGAGGAGTGGTCGGCACCCGACGGCGACCGCAAATACTACATCCCCTTCTTCACGGGCAGCGACCCGTTCTGGGACTCGGGCAACCAGGGCGCCACGACCATCCGCGAAAAGGACAACATCACCACACCGGCCGACGATCCGCGCCCCGGCTCGTCGGGCTCGAAATCGGCCCGGCTGGAGTCGCGCTGGGTCTTCATCAAGTTCGCGGCGGGCAACCTCTTCGCGGGCGAGTACCTCCACACGTTCAACACCAACGGCGTGGTGGGCTTCGGCCGGCCGTTCACGCACCGTCCCACGGCTCTGAAAGGCTGGGTGAAATTCAAGGGCGGCAAGATCAACCGGGTCGGCGGCATCCCCGCGGGGCTGGACGAAGCGGAGCTGAAGGCGGGCAGGATCGACGAAAACGGCATGATCTACATCGCGCTGGGCACCTGGAAACCGGACGAATACGGCACGACGGTGGTCGACAACAACGGCAAGACGTGGAATTTCGGCACGGAGACGACCCCGGTGGCCATCTACACCAAAGACCTGTCGACCTTCTTCGACCCCCGGAGCAAGGACGTGATCGCCTACGGCGAGAAGGTGATGATCGACGACATCGACCAGTGGACCGAATTCACCATTCCGCTGGAGTACAAGAACGGCGCGACGGATCTGGTGCCCACGCACCTGATCATCGTCTGCTCGGCCTCGCGCTGGGGCGACTACTTCACGGGCTACGACAAGAGCGTGCTGTGCGTGGACGACTTCGAGCTGGTCTACGACTGATCGACCGAAACACGGTCCCGAATACCGAATATCCCCGTATGCGGCGCATACGGGGATATTTCGTTCGTATAGTTCCGTTCGCACAGCCGCCGCATGCGGGCGCATCCGCAGGCCAGATTCCGTCCGCGGCACCGGCCGGCCGATCCCGCGCGCGAAATCCGGACGAAAAGTCCGACAGCACCCGCATACAAAATCCGGACGAGAAATCCGACCGTCGCCGCGCGCGAACCTCCGGGCAGAAAGCCCGCACGCCCACTTCCCGAAGGCGAACTCCGCCCCGGCCGGGAATTCCCGGCCGGCCGATCCCGCGCGCAGCCCCCGCCGAACGCCGCCCCCGCCCCCCCCACCCCCCGCCCAACGCAACCCCCCCCCACCCAAACCCCCCCCTAACGAAACGGGGGCGCGCCTCTCCGGAGCGCCCCGCCGTCGCTGCGCACGAACGGTCTATTCGACCGTCATGCGGCAATATTTGTCGTAACGATTCATCACGTCTTCCACATAGGCCATCGTCTGACGGCTGCCCGTGAATCGTCCGCACTCGACCACCTCGTTCTCATAATATTCGGGGTCGGATTTCAGCTGCAGGTAGTGCGACACGACGCGCCACGAATTGGGGTCCTCCCCGAAATAGCGGGCCAGGCGCCGCGCATCGTTCACATGGCCGATGCCGCCGTTGTAGCTGGCCAGGATCAGACTCATCCGATCCTCCTCGGAGATGCTCCGCGGCAGGCGCAGCGAACCCGCGATCCGGCTCAGCACCTGCGTCGCGAGCCACACGTTGGTTTCGGGATCCGCCACCCGGTCGGCCGGCACGTCGAACTGGCGCGCCACCGATGGCATGATCTGCATCAGCCCCCGGGCGCCGCGCCGCGACACGATGTCGGGCGTGAAGCGGGATTCGTGATAGGCGATGGCGCTCATCAGGCGCCAGTCGTGCCCCTCCTGCTCGCTGATGCGGCGGATCAGATCGTCGTAGACCGAAATCACGTACCGCTCGCGCCCGGCGAGCAGCAGGTCCGTTCCGGTCGATTCGTTCGACGACGCATCCTTCGCGGGGTCGTCGAAACGGGCCGTAAAGCCGTAAAAAGTCGTAAATAAAGTTAAGAACGCAAACGTCAATACCGTTTTCTTCAACATACTTCATCGTTTTGCGGGCAGCTCATACCGCGCAGAACAGTACGTCAATCGTAGAATCCCCAAGAGATGCCCATCTTGAACATGCCCGGATTGAGCGGATAGCGAGCCACCGAAAAGTACTCGCCGTTGCCGAACAGGCCCTTGTTCAGATGCTGGTATTTCAGGAAAATACGCATTCTCTTCCACTTGGCCGTAACGAAGAAATCCATGTAGGGATAGTTTCCCAGTTCGACCTCGCGCTGGTTGTAGAAGACCGAAAGTGCCGGATTGTAGCCGGGCGCATAATATTTCGTATTGTAGCGTCCGTCCAGACCGGTCTGCAAACGCAGCACGTCGCGCACCACCCAGAACTCGTAGTAATACGACAGGAAGGCGCTGGCAAGCGGTACGGGTACGACATTCTGATTCGTACTCCACTGCAGCAATACCCTGTGATCCAAATGAAGTCCGCCGAGGCGGAAATCTTTGCGGGCATACACCCCCGTGAGGCTGACGTTTCCGCCGTGCTGGGCCACTTGGCTGTCGCTGCCGTAATAGATCTTGTCGGTAACGACCGCCTGCCAGGCGGCGGCTTCGAACGCGAAGTCGGGAACCGAAAACTTCACCTCGAAACGGGTATCATTCTCCTTGGCGAAAGAATGGGACCACATGTAGTGGTTCGAGATTAGATTCTCCTGCCAGTAGCCCGGCGAGCGGCGCTCCGTCGAGAAGCTGCCTTCGAGAATCAGGGGATGACCGCGGAGATACCCCTTCAGCGCCACGCGGGCGCCGATGTCGAGGTCTCCGCCTCTGTACCCCGACGGGTAGAACCTGAAGTTCGCATCCCAGTCGACGTATTTTTTGATTTTGCCTCCGACGGCTCCGTAGACAAAGAAGCTCGTCTTGTTCACCTTCGCGTAGCGGCCCGACAGATAGCTCCGCAGACCGAACTGCGAATAGGTGTGCAGGTCGATGCCCACGCCGCCGTCGACCGTACCCACCACGCCGTTGCGGTCCCACGGCTGCGCCTGCACGAAAAGCCGGTTCGAGACGACCCGCTCGTAGAGCGAATCGCGCGTCTGCTCGGGATTGAGGTACCAGTTTTCGTAGTAGGTCCCCTCCGTGGGCACGAAGTTGCCGTTTTCATCGCGGCCGCCGCGCTCGTCGGTATAGGTCGCATAGTGGTCCGTATAGACCTTGCTCCACGAGTTGTACTCGAACGAGTGGCCCACGAACACCGCCGGCAGGTCGGCGATCGAGAAGTCGCGCTCCGTCACGGGCGCCAGCGGAATGCCGTACGACTGCGTGATGAAGAAGGCGTTGTTGCGGTAGGTGTTCTGCGCCTCGGCGCCCGCCAGCCGCGTCGGCACGCCCGACGGCATCTGGAACGTCGTGTCGGCGATGGCCCATTCGCCCACCACGCCGCCGTTCTCCTGCTGTTCGATGTGGTTGTTGATGAACCCCGCGTGGACCGAATAGCGCTTGCCCGTGTGCGACACGGCGACCGACAGGTTGTGGTTCTTCGTACGCGACCACTCGTAGAGGCCCCGGGTGCCGCGCGACTTGTAGTCGACGTTGAATCCCGTGGAGGGCGAGATGTTCTGCGCCGTCATGATGGCGAAATGCTCCTCGCGGTAGCGCTTCTGACCCGACTCCAGGTAGGTGAAGTGGATCATCGGCTTCTTCACGTTGTAGAACGGCACGTTCTCCATGTCGTACGTATAGGCGTCGTACGGCCGGGCGAAGGTGAAGTCGGTCGACTGCGAGCGGTCGAAGAAGTTGAGCGGCTGCGAGGCTTGGCCCAGCGCGCCGACCGTCATGTCGCCCACCCCGCGGCGATAGACCGGATAGTCGATGTGGAAATCGGCGAGCATCGTGTCGATCGGCCCGATCTCCACCCGGTTGTAGTCGCGGTCGACATGCCAGCGGAAGTTGTTGAGCGCCCGCACCGAGTCGCTGAAGAAGTAGGATTCGAGCGGTTTGCGGATGCGGCGCTCCTTCTTGGTCGTATCGGCCTGCTCAGCCCCCTCCTCCGACTCCTCGTCCGAGGCATAGGGATTGTCGCCGTAGAGTCCCGTGTTGTTGCCGTTCTTCTGCGACCGCATCAGCGTCCGGGCGTCGAAACGCTGGGCGTACGAACGCACCGGCCCCGCAACGAGCAGCACGGCGCATGCCAGCAAAAGAATACGGATCGACGACCTCCACATAAACCTCGGAAACGGAATTCGCGGCAAAGTTAATTAAAATTTTTCAAAACTCCTCATCGGGCCTCGTTCCGCGGGCGCCGGCGCAGCCAGCGGACGGTCGAAACGAGCACATAGGCCCCCACGATGGCCGGGATCGCGTAGAGCCGCAGCACGCCGATGAGCACCGCGCTCAGCAGCAGGAACGAATAGCGAAGCTCGTTGCCCCGCCAGCCGAAGCCGTGGAACTTCAGTGCGAACATGCGCACCGGCGCCAGCATCAGCAGCCCGGCGACCAGCGCCGCGGCCAGCACCCCTTCGCGCGGAACCGGCACGCAGTAGCGTTCGGCCACCAGCCCCAGCGAAGCGCAGAAGAGCGCCGCGGCGGGCGACGGCAGGCCGCAGAACTCCGTGCGCTGCGTATCGTCGATGTTGAACTTCGCCAGCCGCAACGCCGCGCAGGCCGTGAAAAAGAAGACCAGGAAGGCCGGCCACGCGGCATCGCCCATCCACAGCGCCCCGCCCGTACGGCCGTAGAGCGCGAAAAGGATCGCCGCGGGGGTGAAGCCGAAGGTCACGTCGTCGGCCAGCGAATCGAGCTGCAGGCCGATGGGCGAGCTCTGCCCCAGCAGCCGCGCCACGAATCCGTCCAGAAAATCGAAGACGGCCGCTGCGACCATCAGACAGAATGCGGCGGTCAGATCGCCGTAAGCCAGCGCCATCACGGCGCCCAGTGCGCCGCAGAGCAGGTTGGAAAGCGTCAGCAGGTTCGGTATCGTGATGAGTCTGATTTCCAAAAGTCGAAAAAATTTTAATTCCCCAATAGGCGGCAAAGTTACAAAATATTTTTATCTTTGTTCGAATCAATTCCTTATAATAACCATGGAAAGCAATAAATATTGTGTGCTCATGGCAGGCGGCGCCGGCACCCGCTTCTGGCCCCGCAGCCGCCAGTCGATGCCCAAACAGTTCCTCGACATCCTGGGGACCGGCAAATCGTTCCTGCGGCACACGTTCGAAAGATTCGAGAAACTCGTTCCCGTGGAAAATTTCATGGTGGTCACCCATCAACGATACAAGGAGCTGGTGATGCAGCACCTGCCCGAACTCTCCGAAGACCAGATCCTGTGCGAGCCCATCGGACGCAACACCGCCCCCTGCATCGCCTACGCGGCCTTCACGCTGCTGCGCCGCAACCCCGAGGCCGAGATGATCGTCACGCCGTCGGACCACCTGATCCTCAACGAGGAGGATTTCCGCTCGATCATCGGCGAGTGCGTCGACTTCGCCGCCGAGCACGACGCGCTGGTCACGGTAGGCATCAAGCCGACGCGGCCCGAAACGGGCTACGGCTACATCCAGGTGTCGGACTCGCAGCCCATCAGCAAGGTGAAGTGCTTCACCGAAAAGCCCTGCCTGGAGCTGGCCCAGACCTTTCTGCAGTGCGGCGAGTTCTTCTGGAATTCGGGCATCTTCATCTGGAAGGTGCGGACCATCGTCGAGGCCTTCCGCCGCTACCTGCCCGAGCACCACGCGCTCTTCCGCGGCGTGATGATGGCGATCGGCACCGAAGCCGAACGCAACGTGGTCGAAATGGCCTACTCGGAGAGCCGCGCCATCTCGATCGACTACGGGGTGATGGAGAAGGCGGACAACGTCTACGTCCGCTGCGGCGAATTCGGCTGGAGCGACGTCGGGACGTGGGGTTCGGTCTACCAGCACGCCCGCAAGGACCGCTATGCCAACGCCGCTCCCGAGGAGGGGTGCTACCTCTACGACACGCGCAACAGCATCGTCTCGCTCCCCAAGGACAAGATCGCGGTCATCAGCGGGCTGAAGGAGTACATCGTCGTGGATACGGACGACGTGCTGCTCGTCTGCCCCCGGGCCGAGGAGCAGAACATCAAGAAATACATCGACGAAGTGAAGTTCCACAACGGCGACAAACACATCTGACACCCGGGAAGGAGCGCCGCCGGACGCAGGTCGGTCCCGGCGGCAGATGTCCGAACGCCCCGCGGAACGCCGCACCGGACTTCCCGTCGGCCGCAGTGCCCCGCCCGCGCGGCCCTGCACCGGATACCGCGGCCGACCGCATCCGGGTCCGAGTCCGAGTCCGATCGCATCCAGGTCCGCGGCCGATGCGCGGAACGCCCGTCCGGCACCGAAAGACAACAGCGCCGCCCGGCCGGCTACCAGGAAGCCGAACAGTCCGGAAAACACGGCGCACGGAACGCCCGCCCGGCAGCCGGAAAGCCCGAACGGACCCGGCCGCCGGCGCCCCGTTCCCCGAATCCGAATCGCATGAAACGACTTCTTTCTCTGATTTTGACACTCGCGGCGGTCTGGACGGCCGCCGCCGAATCGCGCGAAGTGGCGCTGGACCGCTCGTTCGGGACGCTTCGCGGCACGCTGCTCGTCCCGCAGCAGGGCGCCGAAACCGCCGCCCTCATCATCGCCGGCTCCGGCCCCACGGACCGCAACTGCAACAGCATGCTGGGACCGGGCACGGATGCGTTCCTCTACCTGGCGCAGGCGCTCGAAGAGGCGGGCATCGCCTCGCTGCGCTACGACAAACGGGGCGTGGGCGCAAGCCGCTACGACGACCCGTCACGCCTGGCCAACATCCGTTTCGACGACTTCGTGGCCGACGCCGCGGCCTGCGCGGAGTTCCTCGGCCGGGAGGGATTCCGCAAAATCGTGCTGATCGGCCACAGCGAAGGCGCGCTGATCGCCCTGTGCGTCGCGCAGGACAATCCGCAGATCGCCGCCGTCGTGTCGCTCTGCGGCCCCGGCCTGCCGATGGACCGGCTGATCGAGCGGCAGCTGGCCGCACAGCTCGCCTTCACCGACCTGCCGCTGCTGCTCGAAGCCCGCAGCGTGCTGGGGTCGCTGCGGGCGGGGCGCACGACCGACCGCTACCCCGAACAGCTGGAGATGCTCTTCGCTCCGCCGCTGCAACGCTACCTGCTGACGCAGATGCCCCACGATCCGCAACGGCTGATCGCCCGGCTGACGGTCCCTGTATGCGTCGTGGGCGGCGACAACGACCTGCAGATCCCGGCGGCCGACGCCGAAGCGCTCGCGGCGGCCTGCCCCTCGGCCGAACTGCGGATCATCGGTGGGCTGACGCATGCGCTCAAGAACTGCGCGGGGCGGACTCCCGTCGAGCAGATTCCGGCCTACACCGACCGTACGCTTCCGCTCGACCCCGAGCTCGCGGCCTGCGTGACGCGGTTCGCCGGAGCGCTCTGAGCGGCTCCGCAGCCGCCGCGCGCCCGCAGCGGAAACCGGCAGCCCCGAGAGACGCGCCTCGGGCCGCAGCCTCCGCACGGCGGATCGGAACGCACCGCCCCGGCCTCCCCGCACCACCCGAAAAGAGATACCCATGAGAAAAATCCTCCTCCCCCTGCTCGCGCTGTTCGCCGCGGCGCAGACGACGGCCCGCACGGTCCCCGACTGGCTCGAGCGCGCCGTCATCTACCACATCTACCCCTCGACCTTCATGGACAGCGACGGCGACGGCATCGGCGACCTCGAAGGCATCCGCTCGAAGCTCGGCTACATCCGCGCGACGGGGTTCAACACCATCTGGATGAGCCCCTGCTTCGCCAGCGAGTTCGAGGACGGCGGCTACGACATCACCGACTTCTACCGCGTCGACCCACGTTTCGGGACCAATGCCCAGCTGGTGCGGCTGATCGACGAGGCCCACGCCCTGGGCATCCGCGTCTGCCTGGACCTGGTGGCGGGCCACACGTCGGACAAACACCCCTGGTTCCGCCAGTCGTGCGAGGCCGACACCGAGCTGCAATACAGCGACTACTACATCTGGAGCCCGTCGAAGTCGGATTTCCCGAGCCGCAAGTTCGTGGCGGCCGACGCCCCGCGCGACGGCAACTACCTCAAGAACTTCTTCGACATCCAGCCGGCCCTGAACTACGGCTACGCCCACCCCGACCCCGCGCAACCCTGGCAGCAGGGCTACGACGATCCGGGGCCGCGCGCCGTGCGGCAGGAGATCCGGCGCATCATGGACTTCTGGATGTCGAAAGGCGTCGACGGCTTCCGCTGCGACATGGCCCCGAGCCTGGTCAAGGGCGACGACGAAGCGTTCACGGCCAACCGCCGGCTGTGGCGGGAGATGCGCGCCTGGGTCGAGGAGCACCACCCCGGGTGCATCCTGATCTCGGAGTGGAGCCAGCCGAGCCACGCCATCGACGCCGGCTTCCACATCGACCTGATCATCCACAACAAATGGGGCAACGAAATGTACCGCCCGCTCTTCTGCCACACCTCGGACAAGGGCAAGCCGACCCCCTGCTTCTTCGACCGCGCGGGGCGCGGCGACGTGCGGTCGTTCGTCGAGCGCTACACCGAGCAGTACCTCGCCACGCGCGACCGGGGCTTCGCGTCGATGCCCACATGCAGCCACGACATCTGGCGGCTGAACCGCTTCGACCGCCGCACACCCGACGAACTGAAGACGGCGCTGACCTTCTTCCTCACGATGCCGTGGGTGCCGATCGTCTACTACGGCGAGGAGATCGGCATGCGCAACATCGAGGACGCGCCCGTCAAGGAGGGCAGCTTCACGTCGCGCAACCGCAGCAGCTGCCGCACGCCGATGCAGTGGGACGCGACGCCCAACGCGGGCTTCTCGTCGGCCGCCCCCGAACGGCTCTACCTGCCGCTCGACCCCGATCCGGCACGTCCCGACGTCGCCGCACAGACGGACGATCCGCACTCGATCCTCAGCTACGTGCGCGGGCTGCTGGCACTGCGGGCCGCGACGCCGGCCCTGGGCACCGCGGGCGACTGGCGCTACCTCAGTTCGGTCGACGACCCCTATCCGATGGTCTATCTGCGCGAAGCCGAGGGGGCGAAATACCTCGTGGCGCTCAACCCCTCGGGCCGCAGCGTCGCGGCCGAAATCCCCGCTCCGGGCCTGCGCGCCGAAGCGGTGTACGGCACCGATCCGGCGGCGAGCTGCGTCGTGCGCAAAGGCACGGCCCGCATCCGCATGAAACCGGCCTCCGCCGCGATATTCCGCGTGGAATAGCCGTTCGCACGCAAAATCCGAGGCCCCGGTTCGAAGAATCGGGGCCTTCGGCGCAGGGTTTCCGAAAAAAACGTTAATTTTGCGCATCGCAGTCGCCGACTGCGGAGATAACCCCAAACACCATCCATCCATGACACTCAACGAATACCAGCAGCACGCCCTCGAGACGGCGATCTATCCCGAGAACTGGCGCATCATCTACCCCACGCTGGGGCTGACGGGCGAAGCGGGCGAGGTGGCCGACAAAGTCAAGAAAGTGATCCGCGACGGACACGAAGAGTTCACCGACGAGAAGAAGCGCGAGATCGTCAAGGAGATCGGCGACGTGCTGTGGTACTGCGCCACGCTGGCCCGCGACCTGGGCTACGACCTGGACGACGTGGCGCAGATGAACGTCGACAAGCTGCGCTCGCGCATGCAGCGCCACCTGATCTCGGGCAGCGGCGACAACCGCTGATCCGCCCCGGGCCCGTAACGCTCCGCACGCGACCTCAGCCCGAAACGCCGCACGCACCGGCACGGCACGGCGGCCCGACGATCACGACCGACCTCCGCGACGCGCGTTCGCGGCGCATGCCTCGACCCGCCCGGGCGGCCCCCACGGGCAAGGCGATCTTACGCCCCGGGCCACCGCCCGCCCGACACGAGCGCCCCGACGCGCCGCCCGCCGCCGAAAAACGCGACCGAACGACAACGAAACAAACACAAAATAGAGATGGAAACCGAAAAAATCCGCACCTCGCTGCCCGAAAACGCCTATCGGGAGCTTCGACCGGGCGAACAGTACCGCCCCATGATGCCGGCCTCCGCCTCGCCCCGCGAGGTCACCGCCTACTCGGTGGCCATGGGCCTAGCCATGACCGTCATCTTCTCGGCCGCCGCGGCCTACCTCGGACTGAAGGTGGGCCAGGTGTTCGAAGCCGCGATTCCGATCGCCATCATCGCCGTAGGGCTGGGCAACATGCTCGGCAAGAAGAACATGCTGGGACAGAACGTCATCATCCAGTCGATCGGCGCCTCGTCGGGCGTGATCGTCGCCGGCGCGATCTTCACGCTGCCGGCGCTCTACATCCTGGGGCTGGACGCCGCCTTCTACCAGATCTTCCTCTCGTCGCTCTTCGGCGGGCTGCTGGGCATCCTGCTGCTGATCCCCTTCCGCAAGTACTTCGTCAAGGAGATGCACGGCAAATACCCCTTCCCCGAAGCG
>CAOJSG010000004.1 GCA_948442615.1 uncultured Alistipes sp. | reverse complement strand
TTCGACCTGGGCAACCACCAGAAGTTCTCGGGCCGCAAGATCCAGTACTTCGATCCCGAGACGGGCGAGAGCTACGTCCCCTACGTGGTCGAGACCTCGATCGGCGTCGACCGCATGTTCCTGCAGGTGATGTCGGCCGCCTACTGCGAAGAGACGCTCGACGGAGGCGACTCGCGCGTCGTGCTGCGGCTGCCGGCGGCATTGGCGCCCGTGAAGGTGGCCGTGCTGCCGCTCGTGAAGAAGGACGGCATGCCCGACGTGGCGCAGAAGATCGTCGACGAGCTGAAATACGACTACAACGTCGTCTACGACGAGAAGGACTCGGTGGGCAAACGCTACCGCCGCCAGGACGCGATCGGTACGCCGTTCTGCGTGACGGTCGACGGACAGACGCTCGAGGACGGCACCGTCACGGTCCGCCACCGCGACACGATGCAGCAGGAGCGCATCGCCATCGGCGCGCTGCACGCGATGGTCGACGAGGAGTGCTCCTACCGCAAGTTGTTCCGTAAACTGAATCTGTAAGCCGTGGGAAAGGAGCTGTCCCGGCTCCCGGCTGGAGTATGCCGGATGCGCGGACGGATCCGCACCGTCCGGGAATTGCGCGGACGGCGGAGCAGCAGCAGGCCGTCCGACCGGCATCGGAAAACCGATCGTTGAACGCATGGGCCGCATTCTCGCCATAGACTACGGCACCAAGCGCACGGGCATCGCCGTGAGCGACCCGCTGCGGATCATCGCAGGGGGGCTCACGACGGTCGCGACCCGCGAGCTGGAGCGCTGGCTGGCGCAATATTTCGCCGAAAACGACGTTACGACCGTGGTCCTGGGCAAGCCGACGCAGATGAACGGCCAGCCCTCCGAGACGTGGCGCTTCGTCGAGCCGCTGGCGGCACGCCTGCGCCGGGCCTATCCCGACAAGGAGGTGGTCTTCCACGACGAACGCTTCACCTCGGTGATGGCCCACCGCGCGATGCTCGAAAGCGGCATCGGCCGTATGGCCCGCCGCGACAAGGCGCTCGTGGACAAGATCTCGGCGACGATCATCCTGCAATCCTACATGGATGCCCGCAAATGAATCCCCGGACGGGGCGTTTCGCCGCTTGCGCCGCGCCGGCCGCTCACGACAAATACGAATTTGAAAAGATGATTTATCCGATCGTAATATACGGCAACGAAACGTTGCGCAAGCCGAGCGAACCGATCGCTCCGGACTATCCCGAATTGAAAAAGCTGATCGAGGACATGTTCCTGACCCTCTCCGAAGCCTCGGGCGTGGGGCTGGCCGCACCGCAGATCGGCAAGAACATCCGGCTGTTCATCGTGGACTGCACGCCCTGGGGCGACGAGGAGCCCGCCTGCAAGGACTACAAGCGCGCGTTCATCAATCCGGAGATCTACGCCGCTTCGGACGAGACGGGGCTGTTCAACGAAGGATGCCTCTCGCTGCCGGGCCTCTACGAGGAGGTGCGCCGGCCGGTGGCCGTCCGCATGCGCTACCTGGACGAGAATTTCGTCGCCCACGACGAGGAGTTCGACGGACTGCGCGCCCGCGTCATCCAGCACGAATACGACCACCTGGACGGCAAGGTCTTCACCGACCACCTCTCGCCGCTGCGCCGCAGCCTGCTCAAGAGCAAGCTGCTGGCCTTCGCCAAGGGCAAGTACCGCTGCTCCTACAAGGCCCGGTAGGCACTCCGCATCCGGTCCGACGAAAAAAGAGCCGGAAATGAGAACGGAATATCTCAAAACAAAATTACAAATAGCACATTTTGCAATGCTATTTTATTGATGATTTTACCGGAAACGGTAGGATAGTGCGAAAATAAACGAGGTTTCGGTTTCCAAATCGTCACCTCGTTTATTTTGCTTTATATTGCGGCTCTTTATTGATTATGATGACAATCCGTCGTTGTCATCTTAACAAGCTACTCTGCTGATATCAAATTTGTTTCACAACAAAAGCAGAGTGTTTATGCGCAGTACGTTCAGGGTGCTTTTTCACCTGAAAAGAGACAAAAACAAAGACCAATAAATCATCCCCCGCCATGGGACCATTTCGGCAACGGAAGTATCGCTCATCAAGAATCCTCGGAAATTTACCGAGAACTGCCAAAAACGAATAGGCGGAGATCGAGTCCACAAAACATGGCGCGATATATCAGATGTATAGAGCATCTGCAATCTTTCATGGAAAGAAAGTATCGTATCTAGAGTTTGACGTTAGCTGAATTGGAGCAATCGCTCATCGAAAATTCCATACGGATCTCCACCACGACAAAGCATATCGCCGAGCGGATCGTCCAATTATATATTCTCAAAACGCTCTCAATAATAGTTGGATGTTACGGCAATTCATTCGCATCCGCCCAGCCACATCGCTCCAGGTAAAACGCGAATGGTTGCTTGGAGAACCAAGCAGCCATATTTTCCTTCATAGACCAACTCAGTACGGCCGGGCAGCCCATAATAAGAGATCATGACCGGAGATGTACAATTCTATGTCAAACGGTACCTGGAAAAAAGAGTCCGATGACAGCCGAAAAAGAGCTACGGCTCTAGGCGCTGTCAGAATAGAAAAAAACTTCCGTTGGAAGAGGCGGAGGTAACTGGCCCGATTGGGCTGACAATCTCCTTTCAACAAAAATGGCCCAGCCAACAACTTAGGTCATCATGCAACACATATCCTCGACAGAGTTGTCAATACTCAGCGAATTCGGCCTTTGCGACTCCTACTTGTAAAACAAACGGTTGTCTCCGCAGATGCTATCCGCATTATTTCATATCTGCTTAAACTTCCAATTATACTCTTAAAAAACGTAATATAAAACGCTACTCATTGCTTTTTGAACGCTGTAATAATTTGAAAAATACATTTCCCCGGAATTCGATTATTTCTATATGCATGAATGCACGGAAAATACAATATAGCATATCTGAAATTTATGAATATTATACATAAAATTATATAATATGAATTATTTTTTTTATCAATTAGATATTTTATATTATTTTTAATAAAAAATAGACGCATACTTATGGCAACATCGTCCTCGACCCAAACAGCCTCTCAAAAGGAACTCTCGACTCCATTTGATTCTTTTTCATCAAAAATACGAAGGATCTATATTCCTCTTGCCGGATTTCGCTATTTCCACCGCCCCTCGGAAGTCAACGATGTAGACCCTTATTTTATCGGACGGGAACAAATATCCCGACAACTCAGCAACTGGCTGAGCGATACAGAAGGCAACTATACCGGAGCCTATCTTATCACGGGATATAGGGGTATGGGTAAAACAAGTTTCGTAAGTAAAGTCCTTGACAATCTGATTAAAGAACAAGACCAAACGTCCCATAATAGGCATCATGGCGTAAATTATTTTATAATTTATTGTATTGTACTTATAATATGTGTCTCCGTCTCATTCTTAATTAGGAATGCAATAGTTCTTATTGCAACACAATCAACCGATTATTATCCAATTATTGATATTCCAGGCATTATCATCATAGGCTCATGCATACTCCTATTGCTGATATCATATGTGCTAATACGATCTCATAAGGGAAAATACCAGGACTGGAAAACAGTATACCCCTATCTTATAGACCTTATTACGGTATTGCCATTGTATGCTGTGACCATATATCTGTTTTTTCCTACGACGCATAATTGGATTCCATATTGCGTAGCATCGCTTTGTTTCGTCTACTCGATTATATTATTCGCCGGCAGGCAGTTCATGCGAAAATTCGAGTCTATCAAGCGTAAATACATCCTGCAGATCAAAGTGAATATCGGTAACGAAGTCAGCGATACGAAAGATGTTTTAGCCCTGTTTGCCTATTCGATCCGGAATCATATCTCCGCCTACATTCACACGAAGGGCCATACTTTTTTGAAGTATATGGCAATCAGAGGAATTCAATGGTCTATTGTTGCATTTGTCGGCATACTGCTTTTCGAATATGCATTGCCGGTCTTGCAGCCTGTGGCCTGGAGATTCTACGATAATACGGACAATAGCCTGCTATTAAGATCATTAGAAGCCTTAAACAACATCTTTTATCAATTCGGAATACAACATAAGGAATTGGCCCGTTGGGTGGGAATGTTCATCGCTTGTTTTGTCGCGCTTGGAGTCACTAAGGTCATTCGATTATTACTGAACTATACGATTAAATATGCCGGAGGCAGTTGGCCGAAAGCGACGGAGATAATCCAAGAACTCGACAAATTATGCGAGCGAATCGATGCTACGGTACAAGAGGATAAAGGTTCACCGCAAGGCAATGTCAGCATGTCGGTATTCAATATATCTCTTTCACGACGAACGACTAAAAATTACCGCCCCGCATCGATTCGTGAAATCGAACAACAACTGATCAATATCATCCATAAGATCAATGATTCCAAAATATTGAATTGTCGGATGATCGTTATCCTCGACGAACTGGATAAATTGAGTTGCAAACAATCCTCGGAAGCAAATGCGAATATTGTCTATCCCGAATTCACCGTAAACGAAAACGGGGTCTCAGACGATATTTCAGTCAATGAAAAGAAACACCGTATTCTAAGCCTGCTCGGGCAACTTAAATTCTTCATTACATCAGCAAAAGCCAAATTCATATTTATCGCCGGACATGAATTGTATGATGCCTATCTGGCAGATGTATCTGACCGAGAATACTCCGTCAGCAGTATTTTCAACGGAGTAATAAACGTGGACAGTTTTTTTACATGCGAGCGCCACATCAAAGATATTACCCATTTGACGGAATATTTCTTATGCAAACACCTGATGCTGCCAGACAACGTCTACGACGAAAAGGGTTCGCAAAAAAACGGAACAGGCACCGATAATGACGAAGCAGAACTGAAAACCAGCAAATCCGGTCAAGATGCGACTCACAAGGCGGATGCACAATACACATTTGACAAATATGCCGAACTGATACGGAAAGATATGGACCACGAACCGGGGTTGAGCTTGCAGGAAATCGAAACTGTACTTGTGTTTCTGCGTCAATTTGTCACTTATCTAGCTTTTATGAGTAACGGTGCGCCCAAAAAACTAATCACTACACTGGAAAAATATATCATTTCGAATGAAGAATACAACAACCAAAAAATTCGGTACACACCGTCGATCATCACTTTCCCGCATATCACCGGAAAGGGAAATACGAAAGAGGCATGCTACTACCTTGCTTTCGGATATTCCGACCAACAAAAGATCGGTTTTATCCATTATATCGCCAATCCTATTTTCGAGAACATCATCAGCCCCTCGAGCGAGTTCGGAGATAAACTGCTCGTTGCCTCCTCTTTCTTGATTGCCCATATATACAAATACCACAACTGCGGCTTCTCCAAACGCAATTTAGAATACATGCCCGAGTTGCTCGACAGCAACCGTTCGCCCGAATTGCGTTCATTCATCGATTCAATCATCGGATACCTCGGACAGATTCACTTGACATCGATCACCTCCGGAATATATACCTATAAATTCCCGATGCGCCTGTCCGAAGAGATATCCTTGTTCTCGAAAAAATTCGAAGAAATATCCGCGATCTTTAATTTCTCGCTCGACGATTCCTTAGCAGTCAAGAAGTTATACTACCGGCTATTCGAATTTTATCATCAAAAACAAACGAGCGCTGAATCCATTAAAAGTGCATTTCATCATAATTTAGGAGATATCCACCTGGCAAATAAAGAATATACCGAAGCAATTGCCCAATACAGACTGACTGCTTTGGCAATCGATACGACATTGAAGATGCAAACAGGCAAGAGCACGGACTGCGCCTGCATCGGATCGATTGCTTCCCAGATCATGCGTTACACCCGTGTCATGCTGAAGCTCGGCTTAGCTTACGAGAAACGGAACTCGCTCGATTCGGCATATACGATATACAATACGCTCACTACGCGCCTGATCGCTTTTCGGGAAATCGAAGAATCTCCGTTCGGACTCACCCACTCTATTGTGCGGAGTTCGGAAAACGACACGAACGATCTCAACCCCGATTGCAAACGCGTATTATTATATAAACAAAAAACCAAAAAATCTAAATTCGAGCGAGAATGCTATCAAAAGACAGAAGACGATCCCGGAAACCTCCATTATTGGACCTATGGCGATGAATTGACAGATAATCTGTGTGATCAGTTATCTCCGAGGAAATACGCACTGATCTCGAAATTGTCGGTATTCGAAGACCTGCGACTGGCCTATTTACCCATTTTGGCCAAGCTATTCGTATTGGAGAAACATAATATCTGTGGAATAACCAAAGATAACATTAAAGTTGCCGAAGCCGAATTTCGGTACCTTTTCCATATTACGAACAGCAAAGATAAATATTTGTTGCGGGTGGACTTTTATCGCAAACTCGGTGATGTGCTCTACTATAAAAACGGAGTTTTGTACAAAGACAATCCCGATAGCGTAATGTCCATGATTTCGAACTGGGGCTATGACCTGCGAAGTGCGATTTTCGATTATTGCTATCGAACGAAGGTGTTGAAAAAGCCGGCAACTGAGATCAAAGCCCTTTTCGAACAGCCATACAATGGAGAAATGACAGACATCGACACTTTGAAAAACAGACTCAAGTTAAATGAGGATCAAAAGTCCTTGAGCGATCATATAGATAGCATTCTCAACGGTCTGCCCATGCAGATCTCACGACACTGGCCGTCAATAAGAGATTGCCACCAACGACGTAATAATCAAAACGAAAACGGAGAACGAACACTCGTTCCGTGTGCGGCATGCAATTACTATGCACGAAGTTTATCCGTGTTGTTATACCGATTGACCGGGGAAGAAGTCTCTGCAAATACAGCATACCAGTTTCTGAAAGTCTATGAAAAGGGGACACTACTGACAAATCGGTATAATGAATTGACACAAACAGCATTGGCTCTTTCCTCTATGGGAAATGTCCTCCTCAGTTGCGCGATCGGAGAAGATCAGATCCAAGCTAAATTCATCACGAGCCTCTTCAAATCTCCAACACAGAGGAATGACTCACAATTGAATTTTTTAAAATCTCCCCACAGCCATTTGGAACGGGCAATCCTCCATTATTGGACTGCCATGCATTATCACAATCTGGCATCCAATCACAAGGAAGGCATCCTCTGCCTGACCTGGATCTTCAATATCATCTCGGGCTATTTGGCAGAAATAGATACGGAATCGGAAACCTGCAAATTCAAAGAGGCATGCACAGATATGGAGTCTGCTGTAAGAAATGCCTTGGTTAGCATTCATAGCATGCGGGATTATGCCGGACTTAAGGAAACGAATAAAATGAAGACGAGATTGATTCATTTCAACATGCTATCCAACCTGGGACTGAATTCCGTAATGCCTGATGCAGAAGAACTGCTGCTGGTTTATTATGAAGTATTGCTATCTCAGCTATCGGACAAAACCGATAAGGATTCTTTTAGCGAATATCTCAACATCATAAGCTATCTTTACAATAGCCCGTCGCTCACCTATATGCGTAATGAGTCGTTAACCTACAACCGGGCGATCTCGCTGTTGTTCAAAGCCAAATTAAATGAACGCCTGTTGTGGCTGCTCAACGGGAAAAGAATGTACATTCCCCAGAAAATCGATTCCATCAAGCTGGATTTGGAGATTTTTGCAGAGATTGTCAAATGTTTAAACATCAAAGAACATTCCTCCCGCACTATTACTACTGAATTTTTAATGGGATTTTTGATTGCAGACTCAATTTTCTGTCTCACCTCGATTATCAATTTCATACAACCCACGGTTCGAACCAGCCTATTCACCAATAGTTTTTGCCTATCTATATATAAGCGTCTTTATCATTGGGTTGCTTGGAAGGAATGGTTTGTCAACCAAAAAGAGTTTAAAGCCTATGACCTGGAGAATAATATTCGCCGGTGCATAGAGGTGCAGAATTTGTATATGTTGAAGCAAACCTACTTGAAAGGGATGATCAACAAGTATTATGACGCAGCTCGGGCTATGCACTCCGCGGGGCATGAATATCAAACTTTTATCAGCGATATGTATTTATTGGATGATGATCTGCAGAATAACACTTGTCAATTTTATTTCGCACTTGAACGCTATAAGATACGAGCTAGCCGCGGAGGATGCTTTGACACATCTGATAATAATTATTTTGCGCCCAAATCTTATTTTAAAACAGAATATAAATGATAAAAAATTCTATCATTTCGAATATCATTCGAACACAAACACAATATTATATTAGGTTAGGCAATCTTATTTACAAAATAACAGATAGTTTGCTCTTTAGCTTTTATTCGAGCATAAGACAAGAAATGACGTCAAGCAATTGGAGGGGGTGGACAGACCGAGTATCTCTTACCGAGTAATCGGCTTCAGATACAATAAGTCGGGCAAAACTCGACCATCCGACACGTCTGACGATATGGTGATAGTTCCGTTTTGCCATCGGCAACTATCATCCTACTTCTACACTCTTTTTGCCTCGTGTCATTCCAAGAAAAAGATTTCAATCGCAGCCTCTGTATTTACAGATCACGAATTTGGAAACATCTGCATTGGTACAACAAATCAATTCAAACATTCGTAACCTCATCCGGCGAAAAATGACAATGGACGGTTGATTCTTTACTGTCGTGTCCCCAGCTTTCGTGTGCACGAAGAATACATCCAGACTCTACTGCAAGCATACCGGACCACGGTTCGAACCGCCCCAAAAATACCGCCCGCTCCGATAACGCAAAAACAGACTCCGTACTGCATCCGGCCTATTCGTATCCCCGGTAGTAGAAAAAATACGTTCATTCCAGCACAATCGAACCGGCGTTTGCTTCTGTCCCGGCTTATTCGTATATTTGTTCTACATTGTCCGCACGAATTATGCTTTTCGCACCAACATCCATCACCCTGCCGCTGGAGGATCCCATCCTCAAGTTCATGCTGATCCTGGTGATCATCCTCTCGGCGCCGCTGCTGCTCAACAAACTGCGCATCCCCTATCTGCTGGGGCTCATCATCGCCGGCGCCGTCATCGGCCCCCACGGGCTGAATCTCGTGCTGCGCGACAGCAGCATCATCCTCTCGGGAACGGCCGGACTGCTCTACATTATGTTCCTCTCGGGCCTCGAAATGGACATGGCCGATTTCAGGCGCAACGGCTGGCGAAGCGCCGTATTCGGACTCTACACCTTCTCGATCCCCATGCTCTTCGGCATCGGCGCCGGATACGGCATCCTCGGATTTCCGCTCCTCTCGTCCGTGCTGCTGGCGGCGCTGTTCGCTTCGCAGACCCTGATCGCCTATCCGCTGGTGAGCAAACTGGGCATCGCCCGCGACAAGGCGGTGGTGATCGCCGTGGGAGGCACCATCGTCACCGACATCCTGGCGCTGCTGGTGCTGACGGTCGTCGTCGGCATCGCCACGGACAAGGCCGACGAGTGGTTCTGGTACCGGCTGGCCGGCTCGGTCGTGCTCTGCATCGCCGTGATCGTCGTGCTCTTCCCGCTGATCGGGCGCTGGTTCTTCAAACGGTGCAGCGACAACGTCTCTCAATACATCTTCGTGCTGGCGATGGTCTTCCTCGGGGCGTTCCTGGCCGAAGCCGCGGGGCTCGAACCCATCATCGGGGCGTTCCTGGCCGGTCTGGCCATGAACCGGCTGATCCCCCGGACCTCGCCGCTCATGAATCGCATCGAATTCGTGGGCAACGCCATCTTCATCCCCTTCTTCCTGATCGGCGTGGGGATGCTGATCGACTACCGCGCCTTTTTCCGCGACTGGCAGAGCCTCGAGGTCGCGGCGGTGATGATCGTGCTGGTGACAGCCGCCAAATACCTCGCTGCCGTGCTTACGCAGAAGACTTTCCGGCTCTCGTCCGACCAGCGCACCCTGCTCTTCGGGCTGAGCTCGGCGCACGTAGCCGCCACACTGGCCGCCGTCATGGTGGGCTACAACGTGGTGCTGGGCTACGACCCCGGGGGCGAGCCGATCCGGCTGCTGAACGAGAGCGTGCTGAACGGCACGATTCTGATGATCCTGGTCACCTGCACCGTATCGACATTCGCCACCCAGCGCGGCGCACACCACATCGCGCTGAGCGGCGCACGGCAGACGGCGGCCGAAACGGCCCGCACGGGCGAGCACCTGCTGCTGCCCGTGTCGCACGAGGAGGACATCGACGAGATGGTGGGCCTCGGTATCGCCCTGACCAAACAAAAGTATCGCAGCCTCTATGCGCTGAACGCGATCGACAACAAGATCGACGACCCCGACGTGCAGAAACACGCCCACCGTCTGCTCGACACGGCGATCACAGCCGGAGCCGGGGCCGACGTGCACATCCACAGGCTGCTGCGCTACGACGTGAATATCGTCAACGCCATCGTCAGCGTCATCCGCGAACGCAACATCACCGACCTGGTGCTGGGCATGCACCGCGACGGTGCGGCCGGACCGGGTCTGCGCATCCCCGAGATGCTGGGCGCGGCGGGCGGCTCCCCGCTGGGCAAGACCATTCCGGACATTCTGAACCGCAGCAACGTCACGACGTTCGTCTACCGCCCGGCACAGCCGCTCCAGACCCTGCGCCGCCATGTCGTCATCGTTCCCCGGCGTGCCGAGCTGGAGGCCGGATTCCAGACATGGCTGCTGCGGATACGCCACCTGGCGCACGTCACGGGCGCGCAGCTGATCTTCCATGCCACGCAGCAGACCGTCGAACACCTGCGACGCAAACGCCGGCGCAAGGCCGACATCGCCTCGTACGTCATACACGATCCGGCCGAAAGCTGGACGCTCATGCCGTCGCTGCTGCAGGAGATCCGCCCGGACGACTGCGTGTGGGTCGTCATGAGCCGTCGCGACCGGATCTCCTACCAGACCGCCATGCAGCGTCTGCCGGGCTATCTCGAAGAGCATCTGCCGCAGAACAGCTACGTGATGGTCTTCCCCGTGCAGGCCGGAGGCGACGAGGAGAAGATGTACCTGGCCTGACGGGCGGAGGCCGCCGCGGAGGCCGCACGCGCCGATCGGCGAAAGGCCGGACTCCGCATGGCGCCCGGCCTTCCGCATCCCGGCCACAAGGAAACGGGAGCGTCCCTGCATAGTCGAACCGGCATCTGCTTCTATCCCGGCTTTTCGCGTCTCCGCCGGCCGAAAGCGCTCCGCACCGGCGAACTCCAAATAGATTTGGGTTTGCTCCCGCTTCTTCGTATCTTTGTCCGGACGGAGGCGCCTCGCGGCGACACCGACGCCAACCGACGATACCGCCGGCAAACGCACATTCGACAGCGATGAATACATTCGGACACCTTTTCCGCCTCTCGATCTGGGGCGAATCGCACGGCGCACAGATCGGCGTCACGCTCGACGGCGTGCCGCCCGGACTGCCGCTCGCGGAGTCGGACTTCGAAGCCGACCTGGCCCGCCGGCGCGCCGGAGCCGCCGGCACCACGCCGCGCCGCGAACGCGACCTGCCCCGCATCGTCTCGGGCCTCTACCGCGGCCGGACGACCGGCGCCCCGCTGACCGTAACGTTCTCCAACGACGACACCCGTTCGGAGGATTACGCCGCCGCGGCCCTCCATTTCCGGCCTTCGCACGCCGACGCCACGGCCTTCCGCAAATTCGGGGGATTCAACGACCCGCGCGGCGGCGGCCACTTCTCGGGACGTCTCACGCTGACGCTGGTGGCGGCGGGCGTCGTCGCGAAAAAGATGCTGCCCGACACCGTGCGGTTCGAGACCCGGCCGATCGAGATCGGAGGCTGCACGGACCCCGCGCACTTCGACGAGGTGCTGCAACGGGCTGCGGCCGACCGCGACTCGGTGGGAGGCATCGTCGAATGCCGGGTGCAGGGCATCCCCGCAGGGCTGGGCGAGCCCTTTTTCGACTCGGCCGAGAGCGTGATCGCCCACCTGCTGTTCGCCGTACCCGCCGTAAAAGGGGTGGAGTTCGGCAGCGGATTCGCGGGCGCGCGGCTCCGCGGTTCGCAGCACAACGACCCGATCCTCGACGCCGCGGGCCGCACCGCGACCAACCACGCAGGCGGCATCGTCGGGGGGATCACCAACGGCAACGAACTGATCGTGCGCGCGGCGCTGAAGCCGACGCCCAGCATCGGCCGCGAACAACTCACCTACAATCACGAAACCGACCGGACGGAGCCGCTGACCATCCGCGGCCGGCACGACGTATGTATCGCGCTGCGCGCGACCGTGGTCGTCGAGGCCGCCGTGGCCATAGCGCTGGCCGACCTGACACGCCGCCGATGAAAACGCCCGAATCCGCCTCCGACCAGCGGTCCGGCATGCTTCGGATCGCCGTCGGCGAACTCCTCGCCCGGCTGCGCCGGGCGGTCGCCGCGCTCTACGATCCGCGCGAGGGGCGCAGCATCGCACTGCTGGTCGCAGCCGAGCTGACGGGGCTGCCGACGCATCGGCTGCTGACCGACCCCCAGGCTCCGTGCTGCGCGGACGGCGAGCGGCTGCGACGGGCCGAACGCGAACTGGCCGCAGGCCGCCCGGTGCAATACGTCGTGGGCCACACGGAGTTCTGCGGCCGCCGGTTCCGCGTGACCGAGGGGGTGCTCGTACCGCGGCCCGAGACCGAGGAGCTGGTCGACTGGGTCCGGCGGGACGAACGGACCGCACGCCGTCTGCTGGACATCGGCACCGGGAGCGGCTGCATCGCGGCGACCCTCGCGGCCGAACTGCCCGGTGCGGAGATCTGCGCCGCGGAGATCTCGGACGAAGCGCTGGCCGTCGCCGCACAGAACTTCGCGGCGCTGCAGGTCGCCGTCGACCTGCGCCGCGCCGACGCACTCGACGGACTGGAAAAGGCTTTCGACGGGCCGTTCGACGCCATCGTCTCCAACCCGCCCTACGTCCCCGCGAGCGACCGCGCGGCCATGCACCCCAACGTGCGCGACCACGAACCCGCACTGGCGCTCTTCGTGCCCGACGACGATCCGCTGAAATTCTACCGGGCGATCGCCCGGGCCGGCCGGCGGATGCTGCGCCCGCACGGAAAGCTCTATTTCGAAATCTACGAACGCGCCGCCCGGGATCTCGTCCGGATGCTCGACGCCGAAGGCTACGGCCCGACCGTCGTGCGCGAGGACCTGTTCGGCAAACCCCGCATGGCATGCAGCAGCCTGAAATAAGAAAAAAACGGAACAAGACGGCCGACGAGGCGCTCGCCGCCCTCATGCGGCTCTGCGCCCGGGCGGAGAAGTCGTCGGGCGACGCCCTGCGGCTCATGCGCACGTGGGGCGTAGAGCCCCGAGAACAGCAGCGCGTGCTGGAGCGGCTCGTCGAACAACGCTTCATCGACGACGAACGCTTCGCCGGCGCCTTCGTGCGCGAGAAGCTGCGGCTGAGCGGCTGGGGCGCCTACAAGATCCGGACCGCCCTCCAACGCAAAGGGATCGGCCGCGACACGATCGACCGGGCGCTCGCCGACGCGACGGACGGCGCCGCCATGAAGGAGCGCCTGCGCGCACTGCTCGTCCGCAAAATGCGGACGACCCGCAGCGCCACGCCCTACGATCTGCGCAACAAGCTGATGCGCTACGGGATGGCATCGGGATACGAATTCGAAACGGTGGCGGATACCGTCGCCGAACTGATCAAGGAGACCGACACATGCGACGACATCTTCTGAACGCGGCCTGGATGGCCGCCATCTGCTGCCTGCCCCGCACGGCTGCGGCGCAACAGCCCGACACGGCCGCATACGCCTATCCGGTGCGCGGCGTGGCAGGCTACTATTCGGCGAATTTCGGCGAAATGCGCCCCGGCCACTTCCACTCGGGCATCGACATCAAGACCGACGGCGCAGAGGGCAAACCCCTCGTCGCGACGGCCGACGGCTACGTCGCGCGCATCGGCGTCACGGCCGGCGGTTACGGCCGCGCGCTCTACCTCGCGCTCGACAACGGCATGACGGCTGTCTACGGCCACATCTCCCGCTTCCGCGACGACCTGGAGGCGTACGTACGTGCGGAACGCCTGCGGCTGGAAAAGAACGACGTGCAGCTCTACCCCGCCGCCGAACGGTTCCGCGTGCGCCGCGGCGAGCTCATCGCCTACTCGGGCAACAGCGGCACCTCCTACGGCCCGCATCTGCATTTCGAACTGCGCGAAACCGCCTCGCAGCGCACGCTCAACATCGTCCGCCGGGGCATCGTCCGCCCCAAGGACGACCTGCCGCCGCGCATCGTCCGCGTGCACTACATCGAAACGGACACGCTCGACGGCATCCCCGTGCACGCCGCACCGCAGAGCTACGAAACGACCCCGACCGGCCCCGCGACCTACCGGATCGCCGCCCACGGCCCCGTCGAGGCGGGTCGCAACGGGTTCTTCGTCGTCGAGGCGACCGACCGGCGCAACGACGTGAACAACACCTTCGGGCTCTACCGGCTGCGGATCGAGGCGGACGGCGAGGTGCTCTTCGAATACCGCATGGACGGATTCACGTTCGACCAGTCGCGCTATTGCGACGTCGCCTCCTGGTACCCCATGCAACTCGCGTCGCGCAACGAAGCGATCTGCCTGGCCCTCCTCGAAGGGGGCACCGACCGATTCTGCACGGGCGTCCGCGACCGCGGCGTCCTGCGGCTGGCTCCCGGCGAGGAGCGGCGCATGCACGTCGAGGCCGAGGACGACTGCGGCAATCTGTCGCACCTCGAGTTCGTCGTCCGGGGCCGGGAGGCGCAGTTCCGGGCCGAGGCGGACTCGACCCTCGTGCCGCTGCGCTACGACCGGCCGCACACCCTGCGCATCGGCGAAGAGGCCGCGGCCCGCATCCCCGCCGGCGCACTCTACGAATCGTGCTTCGCGCGGCCCGAGATCCGCGAGGCGCACCCCGCGTCCGACACGACCGTCACGGTCCTCACGCCCGCCTACCGGTTCCTGCCTCGGACCACTCCGCTCCGCCACGACATGACGGTCTCGATCCGCGCCTACGTCCCGCCGCAGCTGCGACCCCGTGCGACGCTGGCCGTCCGCAACGACCAGGGGCGCATCCGCTTCGTCGGAGGGAAATACGCCGACGGAGCCGTCACGGCCCGTACGCGCACGACGGGCGACCTGCTCGTGGCGGCCGACACCGTACCGCCGACCATACGCCCGCTCTTCAAGCCCGGCGAGGACCTCTCGCGCAAACGCATGCTGCGTTTCGGCATCGGCGACAACTTCGCGGGCATCGCCGACTGCGCGCTCTACATCGACGGACAGTGGACGCCGTGCGACCGTTACCCTGTGAAGGGGCAGCTGCAGGTGCCTCTGTTCACGGAGCCGGAGGCCCGGCGCCATACGCTGCGGCTGCTCGTGCGCGACAACTGCGGCAACACCGCCGAATGGACGGGCGACTTCTTCCGATGACTCCTGCGCCCGGCGCAGAGTCTCCGCGGGAACGGCGGCGGGCGATTCCCTGAACCGCAAACGCGAAAAAGGGTGTCCCGCCGTATGCGGGACACCCTTCGTTCGGACCGGAGCGACGGTCAGATCCGCTGCAACAGCAGCCCGATCTCCAGCTCCGACGTATTCTCCAGCAACAGGCGGACGATGTCGGCCAGTTTGATCCCCATGAATGCGGCCTCGTCGCCCAGCGATCCCAGCAGGTCGTCGAGCAGCGGCGCAAACGGACGAATCATCGCCAGGTCGGCATAGAGCTCGACCACACCGTTTTCCTCCTTGTATTTCAGCGGAATGGCATACTCGGTCTTGGTCGACACGATGTTCAGCCCGCCGTACTGCGCCAGCATCTCGTCGATCACGGCGACCAGATCCATCGGCGTCTCCATCTGCTGCCCTACGGTCGTGAGGAACGACTTGCTGATCGTGAAATAGAACATCCCGTTGCTCGTATAGTAGCCCAGCGCCCCCTCGGGAAGCAGTTCCGCGGTCTCCGCGCTCGGGAAGGTCGACACGGCCTCGGCGAACTCGGGGCTCAACAGCGCCGAAACCACGTCGTCGGTCATGTTGGTGATCTCGTAGTAAGAGGCGCCGAAAGTTCCGTCGTCTTTCAGGTCGACCGACACCAGCCCCTGCCGGACGATGTTCGACACCAGGCCCTGCACGATGCCGCAGATCGTATTCACCGGCATCATATAGGGCATCCCCATCGAGGCCGACAGGTCGATGGCCGGAATATTGTCGGGATCGCTCCACGTGGGCAGCAGCAGGAAATAGAAATCGGAGGGCTCCTCGATGACACCCGGAATCATCACCGTACGGAAGGCCGGAGCATAGCTTCCGGCCAGTTCGGAACGGACGCCGGCGCCCTTGCCGCCTTCGTCGTCATTGCAGGCCGTCGACACGAGACCCAGCGAGCAGACCGCCGCAAGCAGGACCGCTTTGGAAAAGAGTTTTTTCATCATGATTCGTTTTTTTTGAATTCGGCGCGAAATTACAGGTTCGCACCGCTTCCGGCAAACAAATTCAGCCAACGCCCCGCATTTCAAAACGAAGAGCCGATTCGCAATTACGAACCCGGGCGGGCGGACGGCAGTTTCGCGATCCGGCAAAAAAAATCGGAGCCGCGACATGCGCGGCTCCGACCTGTCAGGACGAAGCGGGAGATCAATACTCCAGTTTCGACTGGCGCACATAGCCGTTGTAGCGCCACTTGGCGTTCTCCTCGGCAGCGGCGAACAGTTCGTCCGCCTCGGCCGGGAAGGCCTTCTGGAGCGACGTATAACGCACCTCCTTCATCAGGAAGTCGCGGAACTTCGTCCAGTCGGGCTCCTTCGAGTCGAGCACGAACGGATTCTTGCCCTCGGCCTCGAGCTGCGGGTTGTAGTGCCACAGGTGCCAGTAGCCGCACGCCACGGCCTGCTTGCCGACGGTCTGCGTGCGGGTCATGCCGCCCTTGATGCCGTGGTTGATACACGGAGCGTAGGCGATGATGAGCGACGGTCCGGGATAGGCCTCGGCCTCCTTCAGCACGTTGAATAGCTGCTGCTGCGAAGCGCCGATCGAAACCTGGGCCACATAGACGTAGCCGTAGGTCATGGCGATGGCGCCCAGATCCTTCTTGCGGATGCGCTTGCCGCTCGACGCGAACTTGGCCACGGCACCCACGGGCGTCGATTTCGACGACTGGCCGCCCGTATTCGAGTAAACCTCGGTATCCACGACCAGGATGTTCACGTCCATGCCCGAAGCGAGCACGTGGTCCACGCCGCCGAAGCCGATGTCGTAGCCCCAGCCGTCGCCGCCGATGATCCACTGCGACTTCTTGACGAGCCAGTCCTTCATTTCGAGAATCTTCTTGCAATAGTCGCAGCCGCAGGCCTCCAGCATGGGCAGCAGACGGGCCGTCACCTCGGCCGATGCGGCCGACGAGCCGCGTGCGGCGATCCACTCCTTCATGACGCCCTTCAGTTCGTCGGAGCACTTCGCGCACTCGGCGATGGCAGCCTCCATCGTCTTCTGGATGCGGTCGCGGAGCTTCTCGACGCCCACGTGCATACCCAGACCGAACTCGGCGTTGTCCTCGAACAGCGAGTTGGCCCATGCCGGACCCTGCCCCTTGTCGTTGGTGCAGTAGGGGGTCGACGGCGCCGAGCCCGAGTAGATCGAGGTGCAGCCCGTGGCGTTTGCCACCATCATCTTGTCGCCGAAGAGCTGCGAAATGGCCTTGATATAGGGAGTCTCGCCGCAGCCTGCGCAGGCGCCCGAGAACTCGAACAGCGGCTGTGCGAACTGGAGGTTCTTCACCGACTTGGTCTTGTCGACCACCTGCTTGTAACCGATCTTCCCGGTCGCATACTGCCAGTTTTCGGCCTGTTTCATCTGCGACTCGAGCGGTTTCATGACGAGTGCCTTCTCCTTGGCCGGGCAGACGTCGACGCAGTTGTTGCAGCCCGTACAGTCGAGCGGCGAAACCTGGATGCGGAACTTGTAGGCCTTCGTCTCGCCCAGACCCTGCTTCCACTCCATGCCCGAAGCGGCAGCCTCCTCCTCCGTGGCGAGGAACGGACGGATCGCAGCGTGGGGGCAGACATAGGCGCACTGGTTGCACTGGATACAGTTTTCGATCTGCCACTCGGGCACGTTCACGGCGATGCCGCGCTTCTCCCAGGCGGCCGTACCGTTGTCCCACGTACCGTCCTCGCGGCCGTTGAAGGCCGACACGGGCAGCTGGTCGCCCTTCAGCGCGTTGATCGGATCGACGATGTTGCGCACGAACTCGGGACGCGACAGGTCGACCGTCTTCTCGGCGGCCTTCACCTCGATCGACGCCCACTCGGCGGGCACCTCGATCTTCTCCACGGCGTTGCCGCCGGCGTCGACCGCAGCGTAGTTCATGTTCACGATATCCTCGCCCTTCTTACCATAGGACTTCAGGATGGCGTGCTTCATCTCCTCGACCGCCTTCTCGAACGGAATGACGTTGGCGATCTTGAAGAAGGCCGACTGCATGATCGTGTTCGTACGCGAACCCAGACCCAGCTCGGCGGCGATCTTCGTGGCGTTGATGATATAGAAGTTGATCTCGTTCTTGGCCAGGTACGCCTTCATGTGGTCGGGCAGCGTGCGGCAGGTGGTCTCGGCGTCGTGCACCGAGTTCAGCAGGAACGAGCCGCCCCGCTTGAGGCCCTTCAGCACGTCGTACTTGTCGACGTACGACGGCACGTGGCAAGCCACGAAGTCGGGCGTCGTGACCAGGTAGGGCGACGTAATGGGCAGGTCGCCGAAACGCAGGTGCGACGAGGTGTAGCCGCCCGACTTCTTCGAGTCGTACGAGAAGTAGGCCTGGCAGTACTTGTTCGTCGAGCCGCCGATGATCTTGATCGAGTTCTTGTTGGCGCCCACCGTACCGTCGGCACCCAGGCCGAAGAAGAGCGCCTCGAACGTGCCGGGCTTGGCCAGCGAGATCTCCTCGCCGACGGGCAGCGACAGGTTCGTCACGTCGTCGACGATACCCACCGTGAAGTGGTCCTTCGGCTCCGCGGCGGCCAGGTTCTCGAAGACGGCCAGCATCTGCGCCGGCGTGGTGTCCTTCGACGACAGGCCGTAGCGGCCGCCGATGACCAGGGGCTGGTTCTGCTTGCCGTAGAACATGTCCTTCACATCGAGGTAGAGCGGTTCGCCGTTCGAGCCGGGCTCCTTCGTGCGGTCGAGCACGCAGACGCGCTTGACCGTGGCGGGAACCACGTCGAAGAAGTACTTCTCCGAGAACGGACGGTAGAGATGCACGGTGATCAGACCCACCTTGCGACCCTGCGCCGTGAGGTAGTCGATCGTCTCCTTGAGGGTCTCGGTGACCGAACCCATCGCCACGACGATCTGCTCGGCATCGGCGGCGCCGTAGTAGACGAACGGCTTGTATTCGCGGCCCGTGATCTTCGAGATCTCCTTCATGGCGTCGGCCACCATGTCGGGCACGGCCTCGTAGAACTTGTTCGAAGCCTCGCGCGTCTGGAAATAGATGTCGGGGTTCTGCGCCGTACCGCGCGTGACGGGGTGCTCGGGGTTGAGCGCCGCGGCGCGGAACGCCTTCAGCGCATCGCGGTCGAGCATCGCGGTGAGGGCGGCCTCGTCGATCAGCTCGATCTTCTGGATCTCGTGCGACGTGCGGAAGCCGTCGAAGAAGTGCAGGAACGGCACGCGTGCCTTGAGCGAGACGATGTGGGCGATGCCCGCCAGGTCCATCACCTCCTGCACCGACGAGGTGGCCAGCATGGCGAAGCCCGTCTGGCGCGTGGCCATCACGTCCTGATGGTCGCCGAAAATCGACAGCGACTGGGCGGCCAGCGCGCGCGCCGAGACGTGGAACACGCCCGGGAGCAGCTCGCCGGCGATCTTGTACATGTTGGGGATCATCAGCAGCAGACCCTGCGAAGCGGTGAAGGTCGAGGTCAGCGCACCGCTCTGCAACGAGCCGTGCACGGCGCCCGCGGCACCCGCCTCCGACTGCATCTCCACGACCTTCACGGTCTCGCCGAAGATGTTCTTACGGCCCTGAGCGGCCCACTCGTCGACCAGTTCGGCCATCGTCGACGAGGGTGTGATGGGATAGATCGCCGCAACCTCCGAGAACATGTAAGCCACATGAGCCGCAGCGTAGTTGCCATCGCACGTGATAAATTTCTTTTCTGCCATTTTTTAGAAAAATTTGGATGATATTGTTCTTGTCGTGTTTTCGCAAACCGAGGTGCGGATTCGGCCGGTCGTCCGGTCCGAATCGCAGACCGCCCCCGCGGCCGGACCAGCGGCGCAGCAGGGTTGCAAAATGCGTTGCAAATATACGAATTCCGCGTCAATAAAAAAACCGTTTCGGCCGACAAAAGGTCCTTTTTTCGGCCGATCGAAGTGTTAGAAAACTAACACTCGGAGCATCTGTATTTCGAGCCGAAACCACCGGAGGCGAATTCCCTGCAAGCACGCTGTGAGTGAACGATTTGCACGGATCGCATCCGGTTTCGCGCCGAAAGGCGCTCCGTCGCGGCGCCCGGTCGGGAATGCCGGCCGCCGGGCCGTCTTCCTCCGCCGGCCTGCGGCTCCGGACCGGAAACGTCCCGTCCGCGAAGAGGGCCCGGCGCCGCACGAAAACGACTGCCCGCACGAACAAACACCGTCCGCACGAAAAACGCCGCGGAAAACGTCGCACGGAAAAACACGCACGAAAACACACACAGAAAAACGCCGCGGAAAGGTGCCGAGGAAAAGTGCCGCACGCGAAATCCGGATAAAAAGCGCATCGCACGCGAAAAGGGCCGTCCGGCCTGACGGCGGACGACCCCTTTCTCTTCGCAGCGCACGCTGCCCGGCGACGGCGAACTATTTGTTCTCCGAGCTGCTCGTACGGCGCTTCTCCTTGATGCGGGCCTTCTTGCCGGTGAGGTTGCGCAGATAATAGATACGCGCGCGACGCACGACACCGACCTTGTTCACCTCGATCTTGTCGATGTGAGGCGAGTAGAGAGGGAAGATACGCTCCACGCCCACGCTGTTCGAGATCTTGCGGATCGTGAACATCTTGGTCTTGCCGGTGCCCTTGATCTGGATCACCACGCCGCGGAAGCTCTGGAGACGCTCCTTGTTGCCCTCGACGATTTTGTAGGTCACGGTGATGGTGTCACCGGCCTTGAACGACGGAATGTCGGCGTCCGTTTTCGGCCACATCTGCTCGTTGACGAGCCGGATGATTGCATCTTTGTTCATGGTTGCAACATTTTTTTTGAATTCCGCACCCAACATTCCCGCTGCACCCCGGCTACCATACGGATTCTCTGCCCCGTAATCCCGCGGATCGGCTCCGCTCCCGCCTCGGCACCCAATGGAAGAGGTTGATATACGCCCCGAAAGGGTGCGCAAATATACGCAGAATTTTCCGGATTCCGCACATCCGGCGGAAAATATTCGCCCGCCGGGCCGCGATTTCCGCACGCCGGCGATCGGACCCGCCCTCCGCCGCACCCCACCTCCGGCACGAAGGGCCGGCATCCCGGCTCCGGTCGCGCCGAAGCGGGGCAGCCGGAAACGGATGCAAATAAATTTGCTTTTGCACGCGGCTTATGCGTATCTTTGCACTGCAAAAACGACTGCGAATGATGAAAGAGAGACTGATCCTCGTCACCAACGACGACGGCTACGATTCGAAAGGCATCCGCGCCGCGATCGACGTGGCGCGCCGCTTCGGCCGGGTGGTGGCCGTGGCGCCGGAGACCGTGCAGAGCGGCATGAGCCAGGCCATCACGATGTACAATCCGCTCTACCTGCGACACGTGTCGCACGACGAGCAGGTCGACGTCTACGCCTTCTCCGGCACGCCGGTCGACTGCGTGAAGATGGCTTTCGACTACCTGATGCGCGGCCGGCGGATCGATCTGGTGATCTCGGGCATCAACCACGGCTCCAACTCCGCGGTCAACGTGCTCTATTCGGGGACGATGGGCGCGGCGATCGAAGGCAGCTTCTACGGCTGCCCGGCCGTCGGGCTGTCGCTGACGGACCACAGCGCCGACGCGGATTTCACGGCCGCCGTCCTCTACGGCGAACGGGTGGTCCGCAGCGTGCTGGAGGGCCCGGAGGAGCTGCCGCTGTGTCTGAACGTCAACGTGCCGACGGGCCGGCCGGAAGAGATCCGGGGCATCCGGACATGCCGTCAGAACCGCGGATTCTGGCGCGAGGAGTTCTTCCGTCACGAAGATCCGCGCGGCCGCGAGTATTTCTGGCTCACGGGCGAATTCGTCAACTGGGAGCCCGACGCGGAAGATACCGACGAATGGGCGCTGGCGCACAAATACGTCTCGGTGGTTCCGATACAGACCGACATGACCGACTACCGGCTGCTGGAGAAGCTGCGCGGCCGGTTCGGCGAGTGAGCCCCGGCCCGGCGGAAACCCGCTTCGGGCCGCTCGGGACCGCTCGCGGCGACGATAAATAATTCCGAACGGGATATGCGGCGAACCGAATTGTTTGTTACCTTTGTGCAAACGATCGTCGCATGTTGATTAAAGTACTGCTCATCCTCGCCATTCTGATCCAGACCGTAGCCACGGTCTATGCACTGCGTCTGGTCCGCACGACCAAATACAACTCGGTGTGGATCCTCTTCATCGTGGGCTTCTCGCTGCTTTCGGTCGAGCGGCTGGTCCAGCTGCTGGTCATCGGCGGCCAGTTCGAACCCCGCGGCTGGTATGCCTATCTGGGAAGCGTGATCTCGGTCTGCCTCTCGATCGGAGTGATGTACGCCCACAAGCTCTTCAAATACATCGACCGCCTCAACCGGCAGCGGCAGCTGCTCAACAAACGGATCCTCACGGCCGTGCTCCGCACCGAGGAGAAGTCGCGGTCGCGCTTCTCGAAGGAGCTGCACGACGGCTTGGGGCCGCTGCTCTCATCGGCCCGCATGTCGCTCTCGGCGCTCGAGCGCGACGAATGCAGGCCGGAACAGCGCGAGATCATCGGCAACACGACCTACGTGATCGACGAGGCGATCCGCTCGCTGCGCGAAATATCGAACAACCTCTCGCCCCACGTGCTCAACGACTTCGGGCTGGCGCGCGGCGTGCAGAACTTCATCGACAAGACCGCCGCGATGCACGACGTGAAGATCCGCTTCACGACCAACCTCCGCACGGAGCGCTACGACACCGACGTGGAGGTGATCCTCTACCGCGTCATCTGCGAGCTGATCAACAACTCGCTCAAACATTCGGGCTGCACGAACATCGGGCTTTCGCTCGTCCGCAACCGGCGGGTGCTGACGCTCGACTACACCGACAACGGCCGCGGATTCAACCCCGAGGCGATGATGGACTGCGGCATGGGGCTGTCGAACATGGCCTCGCGCATCAATTCGCTGGGCGGCACGCTCGAGATCGCCAGCTCGAAGGGCAAGGGCATGCGCGCCGCCATACGGATCGACACCCAGCCCGAACCGGCCGCACCAAAAAAACGCCGGAGATGACATGGAACGACTGAAAATCATACTGGTAGACGACCACACGCTCTTCCGAAACGGCCTGCGCGGACTGCTCGACCGCAGCGAGGCGTGCCGGGTGGTCGCCGAGGCCGGCAGCGGCGAGGAGTTCCTGGAGCTGCTGCCCCGCACGGAGGCCGACGTGGTCTTCATGGACTTCTCGATGCCGGGCATCGACGGAGCCGAGGCCACCGAGCGCGCCCTGCTCGTACGGCCCGGGCTGAAGATCATCACCCTCTCGATGTTCGGCGACGAGAGCTACTATTCGCGGATGGTCGAGGCGGGCGCCAAGGGCTTTCTGCTGAAGGATTCCGACATCGGCGAGGTGCTCGAGGCCGTGGAAACGGTGGCCGCAGGGGGCAGTTACTTCAGCGCGCGGCTGCTCGCGTCGATCGCCCACCGCATGCGTACGCGCGAGGCGGAGGCCGACGAACCGCTCTCGGCCCGCGAACGCGAGATTCTGGTGGCGGTGTGCCGGGGCCTTTCGAACCAGGAGATCGCCGACGAACTCTTCATCTCGAAACGCACGGTGGACAAGCACCGCGCCAATATCCTCGAAAAAACCGGCTGCAAGAACACGGCTTCGCTGGTGGTCTATGCGATCCGCAACGGCATCGTAGAGGTCTGACCCTCCGGCGAAAACGCGGAACGGACATCCTCGCCGCCCCGGACCGTTGCGGTCCGGGGCGGCGAAGTTTTGCATGCGGCCCCGGCGGAAAGGACGGAACAGGCGATTCCGGCCGACCGACGGCTCACTCGAACCCGACGATCTCGGGCTGCGTGGGCCGATAGCGGATCCGGTCGATGCGGGTTTGGTTCGACACCTGGAAATAGCGGCTGTCCGCCAGCCCCGGCTTGCCGAGCGCGACACCCAGCTGGATCTGCACCGCATTGAATATCAGCCGTTCGTTCTTGATGCGGACCCCCAGGCCGAACGACGTGAAGAAGGCGTTGCGGAACGGATTGGCCGCATCGCCGAGCAGCCCGAAGTCGGCGAAACCGAACAGTGCGATGCGGAAGCCCAGCGGCTGATAGGGCGTGAAAAAGACGGTCTCGGTGTTGAGCACCATACGGTTGGTGCCCGTCACGTATTCGCGCAGCATCTGCAGGCCGTTTTCGTCGGTGAAACGCAGCGACTCGTTGTTGCCCGTTCCGCGATTCCACCCCTGCGTATAGTTCAGCGAGAGGAACTGGCGGATGCGCGTGCGCCCCGAAAGCAGCAGATTCGAGATCCACCGCATGTCGAGATCGACGGCGCTGCCGCTCCAGCCGCCGGTCGAGAGGTCGATGTAGCTGCCGAGCGAAAACCCGCCCGAGAGATACCCGATCCGGGTGAAATCGCCGATCGTGTAGCCCGTCCCCAGGTACATGCGCTCGCCGAACTCGCCCCACGAATAGCCGCCCGTCAGCTCGGCCTTGTAGCCCGAAGCCAGGTACTCGCGGGTTCCGTAGCCGTAGATCATGTTGGCCGTATAGAATTTCTCGCGGTAGAGTCCCGTTCCGAAGAGCAGTTCGTCCGCATCGTGGAATGCGGTGTTGTGGCGCGGCCCGACCTCGGGACGCAGGCTGTAGCGGACGCGGTGGTAGCGCCCCGTCACGAAGAAGCTCGAACGGATGCCCCGGAAATAGCGCGACCGGCCGCCCCACACGTCGAGCGTCCGCGACTTGGCCAGCTCCGACGTGTCGCGGTCGATCAGGTAGTGTTTCGCCTTGATTTCGCTGTAGTCGACGCCCGCGGCATAGTCCGTGCGCCGGATGAACTCCTTGCGGACGCCGAGCACCAGCTCGCTGTTATAGAAATCGCGCCCGGCCGTGAAGTCGGCCGTGAAGAAAGTCCCCAGCACGTTCGGGATCTCGTACTCGACGATATTCCCGCCGTAGTCGAAATTCCGGCGGTCGAAATGGGTCTTGACCCGCAGGCTGTTGCCCCACCCGAGGATGTTGGCGTCGTAGAGGCCCACCATGGTCCGGCCCTCGCCGTGCAGGGCGCCGTCGACCGTGATCGTCCAGCTGTCGCGCGTGCGGACCACGATGTCCACGCGTGCGGAGTCCAGCGGGTCGGGCGCCACGATGATCTCGGCGTCGGAGATGTAGCGCCGCGAACGCAGCAGTTGTGCGTTGCGCACCAGCAGCTGCGGGTCGAGCGCGTCGCCGGCGCGGAAGAGCAAGTCGCGGCGGATCACCCGCTCGCGGGTCATGACGTGCGTCTTGTTGCCCGCGCGCTCGAACCAGTTGTTGTCGCCGAAGACCGGTTCGCGCACGATCTCCACCCGCCCGATGATCCGCCCGGCATAAGGTTCGAACAGCCGGTCGGCGTCGAGCACGCGCCCCTGGCCGGTCGTGTCGCGCACGGGACGGAACAGCATGCTGTACATCAGGCGCGGCACGGTCCGGCGGCTGGTTTTGGTACGGATGCTGTCGTAGAGCCGCTGGTTGCGCTCGGAGGCCCGGGGTATCAGCGTATCCGCTTCGTGCGGCGCGCGGCGCGGCTCCCGCTCCGCGGCGGGAACCGGACCGGCTGCAAGACCGAACGCCGAGATTGCGAACAGAGCGGCAGCGAATATGCAGATCCGAATGGACATGTGTCGAAACTAACGTATTCTTCCTCTAAAAAGTATGTCCGGCGGCGCATTCGCCCGACCCTCCGCACCCTCCGGACCGGCGAGGGAGGCCGGCGAGGGCCCGGGGCAGCCCGAGGCACCGTCCCTTCGGAACGCAGATGCGAACGACCGGGACGGAAAAGATCCGTCCCGGTCGCAAAGTCATTCCGAAGCCTTTCGGGCGATTCCGTCCCCGATTCCGGCGTCCGATTCCGAGTCTGACTCCGGCGTCCGGACATCGGTCCCGCCGCCGGAGCGGCTCTCCGTTCCGGCCAGCACCGGACCGGCGGACCGGCCGTGTCGGCGGAGCTTCCCGGCCCGGCAGAGAACGTCAGCGCCGCCCCTCCTTCGCCTCGATGCACTCCGTGGCATGCGGCACGCGCATCAGCCGCTCCTTGGGGATCAGCTTGCCCGTGGTCTTGCAGATGCCGTAGGTCTTGTTCTCGATACGCACCAGCGCCATCTCCAGATTGCGGATGAACTTCATCTGATGCGCGGCCAGCCGGCCGCTCTCCTCCTTGGAGAGGGTCGTGGCCCCCTCTTCGAGCACCTTGAACGTGGGCGACGTATCTTCCGTATCGTTATCCGCCGTGTGGGTGATGGTGGCACGCAGCAGCTCGTAATCCGCGCGCGCATTCTCCAGCTTCTTCAGCAGGAGCTGCTTGAACTCCTCGAGTTCGGCGTCGCTGTATCTCGTTCTCTCATCTGCCATATCGCTTTCTGTTTTGGTATAACGTAAAATTAAACATTTCTTTCCGAACTACCAAATTTTCCCGGCAGTAACTCCCGCCCGGATCGTCCGGGCCGGACGGAACCGGCCGCCGCAGCTCCGCAGCCCCGCGCCCTACACCCGCGTGACGGCGATGGCGATGGGCTGCTCGTCGATCTCGGACTGCACGAGCGTATCGCCCGCAGGCGCGTCGACGGCCGCCACGCTCACAGCCAGCGTCTGCGAGGCGATATAGTCGGCGTAGGCGTCCAGCGCCTCGGCGGCGAAGGGCCGCCGCTCGATCTCCACGCGGATCTTGTCCGTCACCTCGAAGCCCGAATCCTTGCGGATATTCTGGATGCGGTTTATCAACTCGCGTGCCACGCCCTCGGCGCGCAGCGCGTCGGTCACGGTGATGTCGAGCGCCACGGTGAGCTTGCCCTCCGAGGCCACGAGCCAGCCCGGCATATCCTCCGAGGTGATCTCGAAGTCGGCCGGCGTGACGGTGATCGTCTCGGCGCCCATGTCGAGGGCGATTTCGGCCGACGCCTCGATCTCGGCGATGCGCTCCTGCGAGAAGCCGGCCGTGAGGGCGGCGATCTGTTTCATGTACTTGCCGTAGCGCGGGCCGAGCGTCTTGAAGTTGGGCTTGATGCGCTTGGTGATGAGGCCTGTGGTCTTCTCGATAAGCTCGATGTCCTTGATGTTCACCTCGTTCATGATGAGTCCGCGCACGGCCTCGATATGGGCTGCCATGGCGGGATCGAGCACCGGAACGAGAATCTTCGTCAGCGGCTGGCGCACCTTGATGCCCACCTTGCGGCGCAGGGCGAGCACCATCGACGAGACGCGCTGCGCCAGCGACATCGTCTCCTCCAGCCCGGCGTCGATGAGCGACTCGTCGGCCTCGGGGAAGGTCGACAGATGCACCGACTCCTCGGCATGACGGCCGCTCACGGCATTCAGGTCGCAGAAGATGCGGTCGGAGATGAACGGCGCGAACGGCGCGGAGAGCATCGCCACGGTTTCGAGGCACGTATAGAGCGTCTGGTAGGCCGAGAGCTTGTCCTCGGTCATTCCGCCGCCCCAGAAGCGCTTGCGGTTCAGGCGCACGTACCAGTTCGAAAGGTTCTCGCCGACGAACTCCTGGATGGCGCGGGCCGCCGGAGTCGGATCGTAGTTCTCGAGCGACCGGGTCACGTCGCGCACCAGCGTGTTCAGCAGCGAGATGATCCAGCGGTCGATCTCCGGACGCTTCTCCACGGGCACCTCCGGCTCGCGGCCCGTGAACGAATCGACGTTGGCGTAGAGCGCGAAGAACGAATAGGTGTTGTAGAGCGTGCCGAAGAACTTGCGGCGCACCTCGTCCACGCCGTCGCGGTCGAACTTGAGGTTGTCCCACGGCTGCGAGTTGGAGATCATGTACCAGCGCGTGGCGTCGGCACCGTAGGTCGACAGCACGTCGAACGGATCGACGGCGTTGCCCAGACGCTTCGACATCTTGTTGCCGTTCTTGTCGAGCACCAGGCCGTTGGAGATGATGTTCCTGAACGCCACCGAGTCGAAGAGCATCGTGGCGATGGCATGCAGCGTGAAGAACCAGCCGCGCGTCTGGTCGACGCCCTCGGCGATGAAGTCGGCCGGGTAGACCTCGCCGAAATCCTCCTTGTGCTCGAACGGATAGTGCACCTGCGCATAGGGCATGGCGCCCGAATCGAACCACACGTCGATCAGGTCGCTCTCGCGGCGCATCGGCGCGCCCTTCGACGAGACGAGGACGATCGAATCGACATAGGGGCGGTGCAGGTCGATACGTTCGGTCGAGTAGTTCTCCTTCGACATGTCGCCCGCCTTGAACTCCTTGTAGGGATTTTCCTTCATGAAACCCGCCGCCACCGACTTCTCGATTTCGGCCGCCAGCTCCGCGACCGAACCGATGCACTTCAGCTCCGAGCGGTCCTCCGTGGCCCAGATCGGGAGCGGCGTGCCCCAGAAGCGCGAGCGCGAGAGGTTCCAGTCGTTCAGATTCTCCAGCCACTTGCCGAAGCGGCCCGAGCCGGTCGATTCGGGGCGCCAGCGGATCGTGCGGTTCAGCTCGATCATGCGCTCCTTGAGCGCCGTGGTGCGGATGAACCACGAGTCGAGCGGATAGTAGAGCACCGGCTTGTCCGTCCGCCAGCAGTGGGGATAGTTGTGCACGTGCTTCTCGATGCGGAAGGCCTTGTCCGCCGCCTTGAGCCGGACGCAGAGGTAGACGTCGAGCGACTCGGCGGCCTGTGCGGCGGCCTCGTCGTACCGGCCGTCGACGGTGAACTGCGGGTCGTAGGCATTCTTCACCCAGCGGCCCTCGTATTCGCGGTAGGCCTCCGTATCGACGCATTCGGCGACGAAACGCTCGTCGAGCTCGTCGAGCAGGTAGAACTTGCCCGTGAGGTCGACCATCGGGCGCGTCTCGCCCCGCTTGTTGATCATGAAGAGCGACGGGATGCCCGCGGCGCGCGCCACGAAGGCGTCGTCGGCACCGAACGTCGGGGCGATATGGACGATACCCGTACCGTCCTCCGTGGTGACGTAGTCGCCCGCGATGACGCGGAACGCCTCGGCCGAGGCGTCGCGCCAGTTGCCGTCGGCATCCGCCGCCACAGGCTTCACCCACGGGATGAGCTGTTTGTAGTGCATACCCACGAGTTCGGGTCCCGCGTATTCGCCCACGACCTCGAACGGCACCAGCTTGTCGCCGGGCTTGTAGGCGTCGAGCGGCAGCCCCTCGGCCTTCCTGTTGAAGTGGGCGTAGAGCAGCGCCTTGGCCACCACGGCCGTGATCTTCGCCCCCGTGTAGGGATTATAGCTGCGCACGGCCACGTAGTCGATCTTCGGGCCCACGCACAGGGCCGTGTTCGAGGGCAGCGTCCACGGCGTGGTGGTCCAGGCCAGGAAGACGGGGGTGCCCCACCCCTCCATTTCGGGTTTCGGGTCGACGATGCGGAACTGCGCCACCATCGTCGTGTCCTTCACGTCGCGGTAGCAGCCGGGCTGGTTCAGCTCGTGGGTCGAAAGGCCCGTTCCGGCCGCCGGCGAGTAGGGCTGGATGGTATAGCCCTTATAGAGCAGCCCCTTGTCGAAGAGCTGTTTCAGCAGCCACCACAGCGACTCGATGTACTTGTTGTCGTAGGTGATGTAGGGGTCGTCCATGTTGACCCAGTAGCCCATCTTGCGCGTGAGGTCCTCCCACACGCCGGTGAACTCCATGACCGCTTCGCGGCACGTGCGGTTGTACTCTTCGATGGAGATGCTCTTGCCGATGTCCTCCTTCGTGATGCCGAGTTTCTTCTCGACGCCCAGCTCCACGGGCAGTCCGTGCGTGTCCCACCCCGCCTTGCGGTGGACGAGATAGCCCTTCTGGGTCTTGTAGCGGCAGAAGACGTCCTTGATCGTGCGGGCCATGACGTGATGGATGCCCGGCAGGCCGTTGGCCGAGGGGGGACCCTCGTAGAAGACGAATGCGGGATGGCCCTCGCGCGTGGAGATGCTCTTGTGGAACGTGTCGTCGGCGTCCCAGCGCTTCAACACCTCGTCCGCCACGGCAGGCAGATCGAGGCCCTTATACTCTTTGAATTTCATATCGTTTTGTGACTTTATGAGCGGTAACTCGCAAAGATACGAATAAGCGAGGGCAATGCCAAATCTATTTGAGCATTGCCGAGCGGAAGTATCTAAGGCGAAGCCAAAAATACGAATAAGCCGAGAGAAAAAAGCAGGCTCGCCGCATTTTTTCCGAGGCGCGGTATCTTCGGCGCAGCCAAAGGTACGAAAAAAAAGAAAATCCCCCGGATCCGGGGGACTTTTTTTCACACTGCGGGCGTCCGATGCGCCGCGGCGGCCGCATGCCGCACGGGCTCAGTCGAACGACTGCATCTCGATCAGCTTGGCGTAGATGCCGCCCCGGAGCATCAGCTCGGCATGGGTCCCCTGCTCGGCGATGCGGCCGTGGTCGACGACGATGATCCGGTCGGCATTGTGGATCGTCGACAGCCGGTGGGCGATGACCACCGACGTACGCCCCTTCAGCAGCTTGTTCAGCGCCTCCTGCACCAGTTTCTCGCTCTCGGTGTCGAGCGCCGAGGTGGCCTCGTCGAGAATGAGGATCTCGGGGTTCTTCAGCACGGCGCGGGCGATCGAAAGCCGCTGGCGCTGGCCGCCCGAGAGCTTCGCGCCCCGGTCGCCGATGTTGGTGTCGTACCCCTCGGCGCACTCGCGGATGAAGCTGTCGGCATTGGCGATCCGCGCCGCGGCGACCACCTCCTCGTGCGTGGCGCCGGCCTTGCCCATGGCGATGTTGCGTTCGATCGTATCGTTGAAGAGCACCGTGTTCTGCGCCACGACGCTCATGTGGGCGCGCAGGCTCTCCTGCGTATAGTCGCGGATCGAGATGCCGTCGATCAGAATATCGCCGCCCGTGGGGTCGTAGAAGCGGGGGATCAGCTCCGAGAGGGTCGACTTGCCGCCGCCCGACGGACCGACGAGCGCCACGGTCTCACCGCGGCGGATTTCGAACGAGATGCCGTCGATCACCTCGCGCTGGCCGTCGTAGGAGAAGCGCACGTCGCGGAACTCGATCTTCTCGCGCAGCGCTTCGAGCGGCCGGGCGTCGGGACGGTCCTGGATCTCGCTGTCGGCGTCCAGCACCGAGAAGATCCGCTCGCCGGCGGCGATGCCCTGGTTGATGTTGGCGAACTGGTCGATGAAGGTGCGCACCGGACGCGTGATCTGCGAGAACATCGCCACGAAGGCGATGAACCCGCCCGCGTCGAGCGACCCCTTGACCACCAGCGACCCGCCGAAGACGAGGATCACCCCCACGGCCGTGATGCCGAGGAACTCGCTCATGGGCGAGGCCAGCTGCTGCCGGCGCGCCATCGAGAGATTCAGCCGCGAGAAGTCCGCGTCGATGTCGAAGAACTTGCGCTTGACGTACTCCGAAGCGTTGTAGCTCTTGACCACCTTGATGCCCGCCAGCGCCTCGTCGACCGTGCTGACCAGCTCGCCGAGCCGTTTCTGGCTGGTGCGGGCCGGATGGCGCAGCCGCTTGACGATGCTGCCGATGATGACGGCCACTACGGGGAGGAACAGCACCGAGAAGAGCGCCAGCTCCCACGAGATGGCGATCATCATCACCGTGTAGCCGATGATGAGGAACGGCTCGCGGAAGGCCACCTGCAGCGTATTGGTGATGCAGAACTGCACCACGCCCACGTCCGACGTGATCTTCGAGATGATGTCGCCCTTGCGCTGTTCGCTGAAATAGCCCACGTTCATGTCAACGACCTTGGCGAACATCCGGTCGCGGATGCGCTGCAGCGTCCGCGTGCGCATGTTCTCGACCGTCCAGGCCCCCAGATAGCGGAACAGGTTGCTCAGGAAACTGATGCAGATGGTCACCACGGCCAGCAGCATCAGCACGTTCTCCACCCGGAACTCGTCGAACAAGTGCGCGTAGGCATAGTTGAACAGTGCGGTCAGGTAGCTCTTGTCCAGGGTCAGGGGCGGCAGTTTGTCGACGTACTCGAACGTATAGTTCGCATCGAACATCGTGTTCAGAATCGGGATGATGAGCAGGAACGTGCACGAATTGAACAGCGCGTAGAGCAGCGAATAGAAAAAGTACGGGATGGCATATTTTTGGATAGGCTTGGCGAAGCCGAGCAATCGGAGGTATGTCTTGAGCATTGATCGCTTGTATCAGGGTGTTCGGATAATCGGAACAAAGGTAAAAATATTACGGAGAAAAGCGAAAAGCGGAGTGCGAAAAGTGGCATATCGGTGAAATAATTCTACTTTTGCAGGACCAACACAACGTAAAGAGATGGATAATTTTCAGCAAACGCCCGTCGCGGAACTCACGGAAAACTTCATTCGGGCCATCGGCGCCGAGTGGATGCTCATCACGGCCGGAGACGCCGCGGCGTGCAATACGATGACCGCCAGCTGGGGATTCGTCGGCCAGATGTGGGGCAAGCCCGCGGCGGCGGTCGTGATCCGGCCTACGCGCTATACGAAGGAGTTCGTCGACGCGCACGAACGGCTGACGCTGTCGTTCTTCGGCCCCGAGCGACGCAAGGCGCTGCAATACTGCGGCACCCATTCGGGACGCGACGGCGACAAGATCGCCGAAGCGGGGCTGAGCGTGACGGCGACCGATGCCGGAACGCCCGCCATCGCCGAGGCGCGGCTGGTGCTCGAATGCCGCAAGATGTACGCCGACACGCTGCGCGAGGAGGCTTTCCTCGACCCCGAACCGGTCGGACAGTGGTATCCGCTGCGCGACTTCCACACGCTCTATATCGTGGAGATCGAACGGGCCTACGTCCGGGCGCAACCGGCCGCGCGGTCCTGATCCGCGGCGGAAAGCAGCGGGGCCGGTCGGACCGGCCGCCTGCCTGTCCGGCCGGCGAAATAGGCACGCACGAGCAGGCGGACGCACGGAAATCCGCAGCGGCGCCCCGCCCTTTTCCCGAAAAAATCCGTAACTTTGTCTGTAAATTCGCAGCGATCGATATGAAAATCACAGAAATACATCCCGGCATCCATTACGTGGGCGTCGACGACCGCACCACCGTGCGTTTCGAGGCGCTCTGGCCGCTGCCCTGCGGCGTATCGTACAACAGCTACCTGGTCGTCGACGAGCAGGTGGCGCTGATCGACACCGTCGAGGAGCGCTTCGGCGGCCAGCTCTTCGGGCACATCCGCGAGACGCTCGCCGACCGCAGGATCGACTACCTGATCGTCAACCACATGGAACCCGACCACTCCTCGTCGATCGAGGCGCTGCGGCGCCTCTACCCCGACATGCGCATCGTCGGCAACGCCAAGACCCTCGCCATGATCGAAGGGTTCTACGGCATCCGCGAGGGGCTGGTCGAGGTGAAGGAGGGCGACACGCTCCGGCTGGGGGCGCACAGAAGCCTCCGGTTCCACATGATCCCGATGGTCCACTGGCCCGAGACGATGGCCACCTACTGCCCCGAGACGCAGACGCTCTTCCCGGGCGACGCCTTCGGGACGTTCGGCACGCTGGACGGCGGCGTCACCGACGCACAGCTGCCCTTCGACCGCTATCGGGACGAGATGCGCCGCTACTACGCCTGCATCGTCGGCAAATACGGCACCCCCGTGCAGCAGGCGCTCCGGAAACTCGCTCCGCTCGCGATCGGCACCCTCTGTCCGACCCACGGCCCCGTATGGCAGCGCGAGATCCCCCGCGTGCTGGACCTCTACGACCGGATGAGCCGCTACGAAGGCGAACCCGGCACGGTGATCGCCTACGGCTCGATGTACGGCAACACGGCGCAGATGGCCGGCCGCATCGCCCGCTCGCTGGCCGAGACCGGGCAGCGGAACATCTTCGTCTACGACCTCTCGACCGCCGACACGTCGACGGTCCTGCGCGACGTGTTCCGCTACGACACGCTCGTCGTGGGATCGCCCACCTACAACGGCGAACTCTTCCCCGAGGTGCAGCAGCTGCTCGACAAGCTCGCCAACCGCTGCATCCCCCACCGCCGCTTCGCCTGCTTCGGCTCGTTCTGCTGGGCCGGGGCCGCCGTGCGCAAGATGACGGAGTTCGCCGCGCGGACCAAATGGGAGGTGATCGGCCGGCCGGTCGAGATGAAACAGGGATTCGGTCCCGCATGCTACGAGGCGTGCGACGAGCTGGCGCGGCAGCTCGCGCAGAGCCGTTAACCGCCGGAAAGAGCGCCCCGCCCGTGCGGAGCGCCGCCGAGGCGCATGCCGGGCGGGGAAACCACGGAAGAGCCCGCCGGACGGAAAAGCAGCAAAAAAACAGCGCGCCGGGCGGGAATGTCCGAAACAACCGGCCGCGCGCCGGCCGAGAAAACAGCCGGAAACCGCCGCGCCGGACGGAACAACCTCCGCCGGCAGCGCGGCGCAACGAAAAAAAGACTACTGACATGATGAAAATCGCGATCGTCGGAACGGGCTACGTAGGCCTGGTATCGGGCGCCTGCTTCGCGGAGATCGGGCTCGACGTGACCTGCGTCGATACCGACGCCGGAAAGATCGACGCCCTGAACCGCGGCGTCATCCCCATCTACGAACCGGGGCTGGAACAGATGGTGGCCCGCAATGTCGAGGCCGGCCGGCTGCACTTCACCACCCGGCTCACGGACTGCATCGACACGGCGGAGGCGGTCTTCGCGGCCGTGGGCACGCCGCCCGACGAAGACGGCGCGGCCGACCTGCGCTACGTCCTCGAGGTGGCGCGCTCGTTCGGCCGCCACATACGCAAATACGCCGTACTGGTCATCAAAAGCACCGTGCCCGTCGGCACGGCGCGCAAGGTGCGGGCCGTGATCGAGGAGGAGCTGGCCCGGCGCGGCTGCACGGTCGACTTCGACGTGGCCTCCAACCCCGAATTCCTCAAGGAGGGGGCGGCGATCAAGGACTTCATGTCGCCCGACCGCGTGGTGGTGGGGGTCGAGAGCGAACGCGCCCGCAAGATGCTGGCCCGGCTCTACCGCCCCTTTCTGCTCAATAATTTCCGGGTGCTCTTCATGGACATCCCCTCGGCCGAGATGACCAAATACGCCGCCAACGCCATGCTCGCCACGCGCATCTCGTTCATGAACGACATCGCCAACCTCTGCGAACTGGTGGGCGCCGACGTGGAGAACGTCCGCCAGGGCATCGGCTCCGACGTCCGCATCGGCAAGAAATTCCTCTACCCCGGCTGCGGCTACGGCGGCTCGTGCTTCCCCAAGGACGTGAAGGCGCTGATCCGCACCGCACGCGACCACGGCGCTCCGATGGAGGTGATCGAGGCGGTCGAGCGGGTCAACGAACGCCAGAAATCGGTCGTCGCCGACAAGCTGCGGCGCGCGCTGGGCACGCTCCGGGGCAAGACGGTGGCGCTGTGGGGACTCTCGTTCAAGCCCGAAACCGACGACATGCGCGAGGCGCCGGCCCTGACGGTGATCGAAATTCTGCTGCGCGAGGGGGCCGGCATCCGGGTGTTCGACCCGGTCGCCATGCCTGAATGCCGCCGACGCCTGGGCGACCGCATCGCATACGCCCGCTCGATGTACGAAGCGGCCGAAGGGGCCGACGCCATTGCGCTGATGACCGAATGGAAGGAGTTCCGGATGCCCGACTGGGAGCGGCTGCTGCGTTCGATGCGCGGCAACGTGGTGGTCGACGGCCGGAACATCTACGACAAGGAGGAGGCCGCGGACAAGGGTTTCCGCTACGTGGGCATCGGGAAATAGGCACGGGATCGGCCGATCCCGCTCCCGCCGAAAAAAACGCGTGCGCCTTCCGGAAGGCGCACGCGTTTTTTCCGATCCGGCCCGCCGCTACGCGCGGACCTTCACGATAATCTTGCGGATGGAGCCCTCGCCCACCATCGGGGCATGGGCGTCGTCCGGCATCAGCAGCGTGAACTGACCCGGCCGCACGGTGTAGTAGGTCTGCGGCTCGTCGTCGAACAGCTGGATGTCCTTCCCGGCATCGAACGGCCCGAGCGGCCGGCGCAGATCGGCCCGTTCGCTCCAGCCGAAACGCTCCTCGCGGCCGCGGACCAGCACCTGCACGTCGAGATAGGCATCGTGGATCTCGAGCTTGGCGTCGGCCGGCTTCTTCAGTTCCGTCTCCAGCACATTGACGAAAATATCGTCGCCGTCGATGGCGTGCAGCCCCGGTTCGAGCGCTTCGAGATCGGTCGTGGCAATGAATTCAAAAACCCGCGCGAGACGCGGATTGAGCGCATAGTACAGGGCGCCGTTCTTCAGTGAGTCTAAGATCATAACGCGTATTTTTTTCAGTTTCTTCTCATTTTCAGACGCACGATCACCGGCAGGTGGTCCGAGAGGGCTTCGTCGGGCACCTCGTAGGTCAGCGGCTCCAGCTGCGGCGAGACGAGCACGTAGTCGATGCGGAGCGCGTCGTAGAACCCCCGGAACGTATGCGAGTAGCCCCGGCCGCAGGCCCGGAACGCATCGGTCAGCCCGTCGGCCATCGTGCGGTAGACGTAAGACATCGGCGTGTCGTTGAAGTCGCCGCAGACGATCTTCGGGCCGCCGACCTCCCCGATCGCGCGCGCGATGCTGTCCACCTGCACGGCCCGCCGCACGCTGCTCGCGCGGAAGCGCTGCACGATGCTGCGCAGCTTCACCTCGCGAGCCGTATCCGACAGGTATTCGTGACGGGTGATGAAAGCGTCGTCGGAGGATTTGATGGTCGTGGAGTGCAGGTGGTTGCAGTAGACGCGCAGGGTATCTTCGCCGATCAGCAGGTCGGCCCAGATCGAGGCGTTGGCGTCGAGTGTGCCGCTGCCGAGAATCGGGTATTTGCTCCAGATGCACTGGAACGGGTCCGGATGCTCGCGGCCGCCCGACGTCCGGCTGTAGGACTCGCTCAGCGCCCGGAATTCGGGGGCCGCCTCGGCCAGCCGGGCCTGGTACTCCTGCAGGCAGACGATGTCGGGTTTGTGCGCGGCGATCAGCCGGGCGATCCGGCCGGCACTGCTTTCGCCCTCGTCGTCGTAGAACAGCCGCACGTTGTAGGTCATCAGCACGAACGAACCGCGTTCGGGCTTCGGATCGCCGTAATAGCGTTTGAACTCGGGCTTGTAGAAGAGCGTGACCTTGAAGAGCCCCGCCCCGACGAGCACCAGCGCGACGCAGGCGAACGTCCAGCGCCAGCGGACGATCCAGTAGAGCGCCAGCACGACCGTGACCAGATAGACGCCCGGCGCGGCCAGCCCCAGCACGGGAAAGCCCCACCACCGGTCGGGGTTGACGTAGGGCGCCAGCAGCGTGAGGATCATGGCCGCGGCGGTGAGCACCGTCACGAACCCCATCAGCAGATCCGCGAGATAGAGCGCCACGCTCCGGCGCGGACGGCGCGGCGCACCGTTGTCGAAATCGTCGTAGTAGCTTGCCATAATCTAAAACCGGATGATGCCCCGCCGTTTCCACCACCACAGCAGCAGCAGTCCCCACAGCATGCCGCCCACGTGGGCGAAATGCGCGACGCCGGGCTGGCTGCCCGACACGCCGAGGAAGAGTTCGATCAGTCCGTACACCACCACGAACCACTTGGCCTTCATCGGGATGGGCGGAAACATCAGCAGAATGACCGCATTGGGATAGAGCACGCCGAAAGCCAGCAGCAGCCCGAACACCGCGCCCGAAGCGCCCACCGTCGGGATGCGGAGCAGCGCATGCGCCGCGAACGTTCCGTATTCGGCCGCGACGTGGCGGTACTCGAGCCACCCCACCCCCATCTGCAGCAGCGCGGCGCCGATGCCGCACGCCATGAAGTAGGTCAGGAAGCGCTGCGAACCCAGCGCATGCTCCAGCGTGCGGCCGAACATCCACAACGCGAACATGTTGAAGAACAGGTGCCAGAAGTCGCCGTGCAGGAACATGTAGGTCACCGTCTGCCACGTGTGGAACAGCGGGCTCTCGGGGTTGAAAAGCCCCAGATGCTCCACGAGCCAGATGCGGGCGGGCTGCACCAGCCCCATGGCCATGAAGAACAGGCCGTTGATGATTATCAGATTGAGCACCACGGGAGGTGCCTGGAAATTTCGGTTCATAACTTATCGCTCTATTCGGCTCCCGCACGCAAGCCCGTGCGGAGCGCATCCTAATTTCGCAACCGATCCCGCGCAGCGGCACCGGCGTCGCACGGCCCGCGCCGCAGCCGCGGAAACGGACGACGGCAAAGATACGAATTCCCGGCAAATTATCCCAGACGCGCACGAATATCTTCCGGCGCGATCTCGCACAGGATCGCCTTGCCCGAGGGCGTATAGCTGAAATTGCCGCTCCCGGCCAGCTGGCCGAGCAGCGCCTGCGCCTCCTCGCGCGTACGGCAGCCGACCGCCCCCTTGGCCCCTTCGCGCGCCATGACCGCGGCGATCTTCGTGCGCCGCACGTCGGCCATGGCGACCGGCGTATCGAAAGCGTGCAGCAATTCGTAGACCAGTTCGTCGATCGCATCGGCAGGCATGTCGGCCGGCGTCCCCCGGACCTCGACCGCCCCCTCGCCGAGGTACTCGACGTCGAACCCCAGCGCCGCGAACTCCACTGCGTTCTCCTCCATCAGGGCGTACTCCTCGGCCGAAAGCACCAGCCTCTCCGGGAAGAGCAGCTGCTGGCTCGCCGACGAGCCGTGCCCGAGCATGAGCAGGTAGTTCTCGTAGAGGATGCGTTCGCGCGCGCGCCGCACGTCGACCACCGTCAGCCGGCCGCCCAGCGTAGCCGCGACATAGCCGCCGGCAAGCGGCATCGCATCCGCAAACCGCGTTTCGGGTTCGATCTCCAGCCGCCGCTGCTCGGGCTCGGCCGAGGGGATGAACTCCAACTCGCTGTCGCCGAACGCATCGCCGCCGCCCGAGGGCACTTCGTCGTACGACCGGCCCGCGGCGGCCGGCATCGCCCCGTCGTAGGGGACGTCGAACCCCGCGAACTCCACGTTCGGATCGGGAGCGGCCGGATCGATATAGGCCTCGCGGAACGGATTGTAGCCGGCATCGGACATCGCCCGCGGCTCGCTGTACACCGCGCCGCGCTGCAGCACGGGGATCTCCACGCGCCCCGCATCGTCGAAATCCATCAGCGGAACGGCCCCCGTCTTGGCCAGCGTCTCGCGCACGGCGGCGTTGACGATCTGCCACACGGCCTCCTCGTCGGCGAACTTCACCTCGGTCTTCTGCGGGTGGACATTCACGTCGATGCGCGCCGGATCGACGGTCAGATAGAGGAACCACGCCGGAGCGCAGTTCTCGGGGATCAGCTTCTCGTAGGCCTTCAGCACGGCGCTCTGGAGATAGGCGCTTTTGAAATAACGGCCGTTGACGAAGAGGAACTGCTCGCCCGCATTGCGCTTCTTGGCTGCGGCGGGCCGGCCGACGTACCCTTCGAGCCGCGCGATCGAGGTGTCGGCCTCGACCTCCAGCAGGTTCTGCTTGATGTGCCGCCCCACCACGTCGACGATACGCCCGGCGAGCGTCGCGGCGCCCAGCGTGTAGACCGGCGCGTCGTTGGCGTAGAGCTCGAAGGCGATCTGCGGATTGCAGAGCGCCACGCGCTGGAACTCCGCCCGGATATTGGCGGCCGCCACGTTGGGCTTCTCGAGGAACTTGCGCCGCGCGGGCACGTTGAAGAAGAGGTTGCGCACGAAGAACTGCGCCCCGACGGGACACATCACGGGCGTCTGCGAGGCGAACCTCCCGCCGTTGATCTCGGTCTGCGTGCCGATCTCGTCGCCCTGCTGCCGCGTGCGCAGCTCGACCTGGGCCACGGCGGCGATCGAGGCCAGCGCCTCGCCCCGGAACCCGAACGTGCGGAGCGCATAGATGTCGTCCACCTCCGAGATCTTGCTCGTGGCGTGGCGGTCGAAGGCCATGCGCGCGTCGATGGGTGACATGCCGCACCCGTCGTCGACCACCTGGATCAGGTCGCGCCCCCCTTCGCGGAAGTTGACCTTCACCGTGCGGGCGCCCGCATCGATCGCGTTCTCCATCATCTCCTTGACCACCGACGAGGGGCGGTTGACCACCTCGCCCGCGGCGATCTGGTTGGCGACGACTTCGGGCAGCAGTTTGATCTTGTCGGACATGGGCCGTCGTTTTATTCGTTCGCGGAGGGATCCTCCTCGTAGTCGTTGGGGACGATTACGATGGGCGCATAGGGATCAAACCCGTCGTCGACCGCCTCGGTCCGCGCGGGAGCGCCGCCCATCCCGATGAACAGGTTCGCCAGCCGCGGATAGAGCAGGTAGACGAACAGCAGCACCACGACGGCACCCACCGCCATCTTCCAGATCCGGGTGCGGTTCCGGCCCTCCTCGCGTTCGCGCCGTGCGGCACGCGCCGCGCGCTGCGTGCGGATGAGCTGCCCGGGGCGGTACTCCCGGCCGGCATCCTCGGCGCGCTCGCCCCGCAACTCGGCCCGGCGCTCCTCGCGCGCCTCCTTCTCCGGGTCGTAATAACGCGGGATGTAGTTGAATTTGTTCGCGTGTTTCTTGAACGGGCTGAAACCTAACATGCTCGGATCGTTTTGTTCGTAAAGTTACGGAAAAATGCGCGGAAGGCGAAACGCCCGGCCCGCAAAAGAGCCCGGCATCCGCCCCTCGCCGCCGTGCGTCAGCGGAAGAAGCTCTTCATCCGCTCGAAGATATTCTGGTTGCGGACCGACTCGGCCTTCTGGAAACCGGGCTGGCGCGAGAGCTCCTCGACCAGCCGGCGCTCCTCGGTGTTCAGCTTCGAGGGGATGGTCAGGTCGACCACCACCAGGATGTCGCCGCGGCCGTAGCCGTTCACGTCGGGCAGCCCCTTGCCGCCCAGGCGCAGCACCTTGCCCGCATGGGTTCCGGGAGCGATCTTGATCTTGGCGCGCCCGTCGACCGTGGGCACCTCGACCGTACCGCCCAGAATAGCGGTCGTCACGGGGATATTCAGATTGTGGATCAGGTCGTTGCCGTCGCGCACCAGTTCGGGGTGCGCCTCCTCCTCGATCACCACCTGCAGGTCGCCGTTCACGCCGCCGTGACGCGGTGCGTTGCCCTTGCCGGCCACCGTGAGGACCATGCCCTCGCCCACGCCGGCCGGGATGGCGATCTCGACCACCTCCGAGCCGCGCTGGGTCCCTTCGCCCTTGCACTTGTCGCAGGGTGCGGAGATGACCTTGCCCGTACCGCCGCACGTCGGGCAGACGCCCTGGGACTGCATGCGGCCGAAGAAGGTGTTCTCCACGCGGGTGACATAGCCCGTGCCGTTGCAGGTCGCGCAGGTCGCATAGGAGTTGCTGTCCCTGGCGCCCGTGCCGCCGCACTTGTCGCACGCCACGGTCTTGGTGATCTTGAGTTTCTTGGTCACGCCGGCGGCGATCTCGGCCAGCGTCAGCTTCACCCGCACGCGGATGTCCGAACCGCGGTTCACGCGCCGCCCGCCGCCGCCCGACGAACGGAATCCCCCGCCGAAGTGGCCGCCGAAGATGTCGCCGAACTGCGAGAAGATGTCCTCCATCGAGAAGCCGCCGCCGAAGCCGCCGAAACCGCCTGCTCCGCCGCCCGCGGCGCCGTTCATGCCCGCATGGCCGAACTGGTCGTAGCGGGCGCGCTTGTCGGGGTTCGACAGCACGTCGTACGCCTCGGCCGCCTCCTTGAACTTCTCCTCGGCCTCCTTGTCGCCCGGATTCTTGTCCGGATGGTACTTGATGGCCGCCTTGCGATAGGCTTTCTTTATCTCATCCGCATTGGCGTTCTTCGCCACGCCGAGCACTTCGTAATAATCTCGTTTTTCTGCCATAGTTCTCCTGCGGGCGCTCCGCCCGCCGCAAATATCATCGGTTCTTCATTTTTCGTCGCTGCGGGCACTCATTCGCCCACGACGACCTTGGCGAAGCGCAACACCTTGTCGCCCAGCATGTAGCCGGTCTGGATCACGTCGATCACCTTGCCGCGGTTCTCCTCGCCGGCGGCGAACTTCGCCACGGCCTCGTGCAGGTCGGCGTCGAACGCCGCACCCTTGGCCTCGATCTCGACCACGTTCTTCTGACGCAGCGTCTCGGTGAACTTCTGCGCGATGAGCTCCACTCCCTTGCGCAGCGCCTCGATGTCGTCGCTTCCGGACATGGCGGCCACGGCGCGCTGCACGTCGTCGCGCACGGGCAGCATCGCCTTCAGCACCTCCTGGCCGCCGGTCTGCACCAGATCCATCTTCTCGCGCAGCGTACGCTTGCGGTAGTTGTCGAACTCGGCCTGCAGCCGGACGTACTTGTCCTTCCACACCGCCGCCTCCGCGCCGGCATCCTGGCGCTCGGCACCGGCCTCGGCATCGGGCGCCGCTTCGGTCTGCTCGCGGGCCGCACCGTTGCGGGTGCCCGCACCTGCCATCGTGTCAGCATCTTCGGCCGTTTTGTCTGCCATATTGGCACAAGGCTGCCCCTCGCACGAGGGATATCCGTCGCCGGCGCCGAACCCTTCGTCGCCGTCAACGGCCTCATTATAAACCTGTTTCTTTTTCATATCGTCGGATTTTCTCTGTTTCCCGCTACTATCTGCACAAATTATATACCGAGAATAAAAATCGCCGGACGTTTGTTCAGTTCGGGCAGCCCGCCTTCCCGCCACGCACGCACGGTGCGGGTGCGGATCGTCTCGCCGGGCGCCGTCACGTCGACGGCGATCGTCAGCAGCGTGTCGGGCGCACAGCTCCGGAGCAGCTCCTCGGCCAGCTTCGCATTGCGGTAGGGCGCCTCGATGAAGAGCTGCGACTGACGCTCGGTGCGCGCCCGGTGCTCGAAGAAGCGGATCGCCCGGACCCGCTCGGCCGGCTTGACGGGCAGGTAGCCGTTGAAGGCGAACGACTGTCCGTTCAGCCCCGAGGCCATCAGCGCCAGCAGGATCGACGAGGGTCCGACCAGCGGCACCACCCGGATGCCCCGCCGGTGGCAGGCCGCGACGACCAGCGCCCCCGGATCGGCCACGCCCGGCACGCCCGCCTCGGAGATCACCCCCGCCGAGCGCCCCTCGGCCAGCGGCCGCACCAGCTCCTCGACCGCCCGGGCGTCGGTGACGTGCTCGTTCAGTTCGCGGAATTCCAGCGTATCGATCGGCCGCGCGACGCCCGCACGCGAGAGAAACCGGCGGGCCGAGCGCGTGTTCTCGACGATGAAGTAGTCCAGCGCGTCGATCACCGCCCGGTCGGCGGCGGGCAGCACGTCCCACGGTGCCGTTTCGTCCGCGATCGGACAGGGAATCAGATAGAGCGTACCACTCTTCGATGCAGTATCCATAAGTTCGGCATTCGTTTTCGCACCCCGGAGCCGGCCCCTACTCCTTCAGATAGATGCGCTTGACCCGGCCCGAGACCGAGGTCATGATTTCATAGGGAATCGTATCCAGCACGCGGGCCATCGTCTCGAGGTCGTTGCCCTCGGCGGCCGAGAAGACGACCGCTTCGTCGCCCTCCGCGACACCCGGGATATCCGTCACGTCGATCATGCAGCTGTCCATGCAGACGCGCCCCACGATGGGCGCCGGGCGCCCCGCCACGCGCATCGCCCAACGGCCGCAGCCCAGGTGGCGGTCCAGTCCGTCGGCATAGCCGATCGGCACGGTGGCCGTGACGGTCGGACGCGTCAGCACCCCGGCGCGGCCGTAGCCCACCGTATCGCCCGCAGGCAGCCGCTTGATCTGCACGATGCGCGTCCGGAGCGTCGCAACCGGATGCAGCGCCTCGTTGTGCGCATAGCCGAAGCCGTAGAGCCCCAGCCCCAGGCGGCACATGTCGAACTGCGCCTCGGGGAAACGTTCGATCGCGGCCGAATTGGCCGTATGGCGCAGCACGGGATAGGGCAGCGCGGCCGCCACGGCGGCACTCATGCGGTCGAACCGGGCGATCTGCGCGCGGGTGTAGTCGTCCTGCCCGGGCATGTCCGAGCAGTTCAGGTGCGAGAAGATGCTGGCCGCCTGCACCCGTTCCGACGCCGGAAGCACCTCGCACAGGCGTCCGATCTCCTCCTCCGTGAATCCCAGGCGGTGCATCCCCGTATCGAGCTTGATGTGGATCGGATAGCGTCGTTCGCCCGCATGCTCCACCGCACGGCAGAAGGCCTCGAGCGAATGGAAGCTGTAGATCTCCGGCTCCAGCCGGTGGGCGATCATCAGCTCGAAGCTGTCCGCATCGGCGTTGAGCACCACGACGGGCATGGTGATGCCCCGCTCGCGCAGCAGCACGCCCTCGTCGGCGAAGGCCACGGCCAGGTAATCGACCCCCTGGTGCTGAAGCAGCTGCGCCACCTCGAAATCGCCCGTGCCGTACGATCCGGCCTTGACCATCGCCACGAGCTTGGTCCCGAAGCGGAGTTTCGCACGGAAATAGTTGAGATTGCGGGTCATGGCGTCCAGATCGACCTCCAGCACCGTCGTATGGCTCTTGCGGGCGAGCCGATGGGCCAGCTTCTCGAACCGGAAGTCGCGCGCCCCCTTCAGCAGCACTGCGCGCCCGGCCACCGAAGCGCGTTCGATCCGTGCGGCGCATTCGTCGGTCGTCCGGAAAAACCGGCAGTCGCAGGCGAAGAGCGCCGCATGCCGCCGGATCCGCTCGCCGATGCCGATGAGCGTATCGATGCCGGCCCGCGCGACCATCGCGGCCACGCGCGCATAGAGCTCGCCGTCCGCCAGCCCGCTCTGCGCAATATCGGAGAGCACCAGCGTCTTGCGGCGCCCCAGCGCTACGCTGTGCAGGTAGTCGAGCGCCAGGGCCAGCGAGTTCAGGTCGAGGTTGTAGGCGTCGTTCACCAGAATCGAGTCGTTGATGCCGTCCTTCACCTCGAGCCGCATGGCCAGCGACGGCGCGGCGGCGAAACGCGGCGCCGGGTAGCCCATCGTCGCACAGAACGCCTCGACCAGCTGGGCGTTGCGGCACGACGCGGCATTGCCGACCGCCTCCTGCGGCACCTCGGGGAAGCGCGCCGCATCGACCGGATCGCGGTCGGCGAAACGCGCGGCGATCATCGACGCCAGCGGTTCGTAGTAGCCGTGGTAGATGATCCGGCGGGCCCGGCGCGCCAGCACCAGCTTCTCCTCGCACTTCTGGGCCAGATCGACGAAATTCTCCTGGTGGGCGTCGCCGATCGAGGTGAAGACCACCACGTCCGGACGGATGATCCGTTCGAGCCGCTCCATCTCGCCCGGTTTCGAGATCCCGGCCTCGAAGACGGCCAGCTCCTCGTCGCCCTCGAGCATCAGCACCGAGAGCGGCACGCCCAGCTGCGAATTGAAGCTCTTGGGCGAGCGGTAGCACTTCACCCCTGCGGGCAGCTCCTCGGCGATCCACTCCTTGACGACCGTCTTGCCGTTCGACCCGGTGACGGCCGCCACGCGCCCCGCGAAACGGGCGCGGTGGGCGGCGGCGAGACGCTGCAGGGCGTCGATGGCATTGTCCGCACGCACGAACCCGCAGTCGGGCATCGCTCCGGCCGCCGGTTCGCGCTCGACCAGGAAGGCCCGCACGCCGCGGTCGTACATCTGGGCGACGAAGTCGTGCGAGTCGTGGTTGGCGCCCCGCATGGCCACGAACAGCGGCGCATCGCCCAGCTCGCAGCTGAGCGAACGGCTGTCGGTCACGACCGACCGCACGCGGCTGTCCCGCCCCGTGAATTCGCCGCCGACGAGGGCGGCGATCTCTGAAAGTCTGTAATCCATATCGCAATACGGACGGCCGGACCGTCCGCGAATCAAACCGTTATCCGATCAGCCACCGGCTGCCCGGCACCCGCGACAGAAGTTTCGTCGTCGCATAACAGCAGACGAACGTGCACGCGGCGATGGCGGGGATGGCCACTGCGGTGGGCCAGCCCCACGTCTGCTTGAAGAGCGCCACCCACAGTCCGAGCCAGAAAATATGCATGAGGTACATGCCGTAGCTGAGTTTCGAGAGTTCGACGACGACGCGCGGCGCCTCCGCCTGCCGGATGCAGGTGAAGAGCAGGAAGGCTCCGGTCGTCAGCAGCACGCAGTTGATCGTACAGAACGACCACCCGATCTCGAGCACGGGCGTATCGTGGAGCACGCCGGGCACGGCCTGCACATAGAACGAGAGGATGGTCAGCACGGCCCCTGCGGCCATTGCGGCGGCACCGACGGCCAGCCGCCTGCGCCGGCTCCAGGCCAGATGCACCCGGATGTAGTGCGCCAGCACCACGTAGCCCAGATAGCCGGAGAAATACCACAGCATGTGGTACTCGTTCCAGAAACACTGGCCCCACACCTCGCCGCACCAGCGGTTGAGATAGGGAATGCAGGTCGACAGCAGGAAGAGTCCGATAAAGAAGCGCTCCTCGCGGGCCGAGACCTTCCGCAGCCAGGGCGACACGACCGGGGTGAAGAGGTAGATGCCGATCAGCGGATACATGAACCACAGATGGCCGGCCAGGGTCGGGAAATTCAGCAGCAGGCGCGAAAGATCCGTCTGCGCCGTCGCGGCGTCGAGCTGCCCCCACAGCAGCGGCAGCGTGGCGTAGAGCACCAGGAAGAAGCCCATCGGCGGCAGGATGCGGAGCGCACGCCGGCGGTAGAACTGCCAGGCGCTTTCGTCCTCCTTCATCGGCACCAGCAGATAGGCCGACACGATCATGAACAGCGGCACGGACATGCGCGAGAATCCGTCGAAGAGCGACACCCACAGCCGGTCCGTCTCGTCGGCCAGGAAGGACTGGGGGCCCGCCATGTCGGTGGAGCCGGGCGCGCCGTAGTAATTCTCGCAGGCGTGGACCAGCATGACCAGAAAGCAGGCGAACACCCGCACGTAGTCCAGAAATACGATACGTTTCATAGCGATTTGTGTTCAGAGGACCCCCTCCGGATACGCGGCATGACTGAAAGGCCTATCCCGATGTCGGTCGATGAAGTGCAAAGGTAATAAAAAGCATCCGCTTTTCGTGCGCGGACGGGCGATATTTAGCCCGTCGCGCCGGACCATCCTGTCCCGCCCGCACGGAAATTGCCCCGGAATCCGGAATTTCCCGGCCGATCTCCGCCCGCGCCGCGCACGGCAAGCCGGCCGCAGCGCCCGCCTGCATGCCGGTCGTCCGGTCTCGGGTTTCCGGCCGCCGCCACTCCGCCGGATCCGCAGCACACATCCGAAGCCGTCGCGGAATCTTGCCGCAACGCACGCGGCGCCCCGCCGGACGGAACGCCGCAAAACAAATCGACCGAAAAAAAATTGGAGATCCCGATCTGCGGACCGCCCGCCTGGCTGCGTGCCGTGTCTTCCTCGCAGTTCCCCCGTCCGAAACGGTCGGCGAAAAAGTCCGCCTGCCGAGACTGCAATCCCGAAATCAGCGGCCAAAACCGTCCTCCCCGAGCATCCGGCCCGACCGTCCCTGCGGCCAGCCGTCCGAAACGGTGCGGTCCAAAAGTCCGCCTGCCGAGGCCGCCGAGGCCGCCGATCCCGGGTCCGGGCGCTGTGCGGCCGGCGCATCATGCGTCGAACGTGACCACCGTGATCCCCGCGCCGCCGCGGTCCGCGTGTTCGTCGGCCGCACGCGCCACTTCGGGCACCGTGGCCAGGTAGCGGCGGATCTCCTCCTTGAGCGCCCCGGTCCCCTTGCCGTGGAGGATCGTCACCGTCCCGACACCCACCATCACCGCATCGTCGATGAAATCGCGCACGGTCTCCAGCGCCTCGGCGGCACGCATGCCGCGGACGTCGATATGGTCCTTGAAGTTGAGTTTGCGCGACGAAATGGCCGCCGAGACCACCGTACGGGCCGACTGCGGACGCATCGCCTCGCGGTATTCGTTGTTCGACACCACGGTCAGCAGGCTGCGGTCGACCGTGGTGAGGATCTGACCGAAGGCGACCTGCGCCTTGCGCCCCTTGACCGACCGCACCTCGCCCACCATCTGCTGGCCGGCCATGCGCACCTTCGATCCGACTTCGGCCTCGCGCGGCTTCTCGGGCTCCGGAGCCGGCTGCGGCGCGGCACCCTGCTGCGCCTTCCGCTCGGCGCGCCGCTGACGCCGCCGCTCGATGCGCTCCATCTCGCGGGCCACGGCGGCATCCCGCTCCGCCGATGCGCTCCGGTCGACCGTCTCGCGGAATTCGTCCAGCTCCCGGCGTGCGAGGCGCGTGAGCTCCTTCTCGGCCTGCGACTCGCGGATGGTCCGGATCGTATTCTCGATCTGGCGGTTGGCCTCGGCGACGAGCCGCTCGGCCTCCTGCCGGGCCTGCTTCAGGATCTCCTGCCGCTCGGCGCGGATGTTGGCCAGCTGCTCGGCATAGGTCTGCTCCAGCTCCTCGACCTTGCGGTCCGTCAGGCGGATGCGGTCGCGCTTCTGCTCCCAGTAGCGTTTGTCGCGGGCGATTTCGCGCAGCTGCTTCTCGATGTTGATGTGGTCGCTGCCCGCCTTTTCGCTCGCCGCACGGATGATCTCCTCCGGCAAGCCGATCTTGCGGGCGATCTCCACGGCGAACGAGCTGCCGGGCTTGCCCTGCTCGAGCCGGAACAGCGGCCGGATCTGCTGCACGTCGAACATCATCGCGCCGTTGGCGATGCCGTCGGTGTTCGAAGCGTAGTATTTGATATTGGCATAATGGGTCGTGATGACACCGTAGCAGCCCCGCTCCAGCAGCCGCTCGAGGATCGCTTCGGCGATCGCCCCGCCGATGGTCGGCTCGGTGCCCGACCCGAACTCGTCGATGAGCACCAGCGTGCGGTCGGAGGCGCCGGCCAGCATGTGCTTCATGTTGAGCAGATGCGACGAATAGGTCGACAGGTCGTTGTCGATGGACTGCTCGTCGCCGATGTCGATGAAGATCGACCGGAAGACCGGCAGCTCCGAAACCTCCGACGCCGGCACCGGGAATCCGCACTGGAACATGTACTGGATGATGCCGGTCGTCTTCAGGCAGACCGACTTGCCGCCCGCATTGGGGCCCGAGATGACCAGAATCCGGCCGTGGCGGTCGAGCCGCATCTCCAGCGGCACCGTCTCGCGCCCCTGGGCGCGCAGGGTCTGCTGCAGGAGCGGATGGCGGGCGTTGCGCAGCTCCAGCCGGTCGTCGGTCGAGAGGATCGGCTTCACGCATCCGTTCTGCGAGGCCCACCGCCCCTTGGCGCGCAGCATGTCGATGCGCGCGAGGTAGTCGCCCGAGGCCTCGACGGCATCGGCCTCCGCACGCACCAGCTGCGTGAAGTCGGTGAGGATGCGCACGATCTCGCGCCGCTCGGCGTACTCCAGCTCGCGCAGTTCGTTGTTGATCTCCACCACCTCGACCGGCTCGACGTAGAAGGTCTTGCCCGTGGCCGACTCATCGTGGATGAAACCGTTGAGTTTGCGTTTGTTGGCCGCGGCGACCGGGATCACGGCCCGCCCGTCGCGGATCGAGATCTGCGCGTCGGCGTCGACGATCCCCGCCCCCTTGGCCGAGGCGAGCACCTGCTGCAGCCGCTTGGCCGCCTGCCCCTCGCGTTCGCGGATCGCGCGGCGGATCCGCTGCAACTCGGGCGAGGCCGAATCCTTCACCTCGCCGAAGCGGTCGACGATGGCGTCGATCGCCCGCACGATCCCGGGAAAAGTCGCCACCCCCTCGCTGCACGCCCCGAGCGCCGGATAACGCTCCTCGCCGCGCCCGAGCAGGAATGTCACGACCTCCTCCACCGCGGTCAGCGCCGCACGCAGCGACACGACCTCCTCCACGTCGAGGAAGGCCCCCTCGATGCGGGCCTTCGCCACGATCCGGTCCGTATCGGGGAACTCGCCGCCCGGAAACTCGTGCTCTATCTCCACCACCTGCCGCATCTCGTCGGCCAGCGCCAGCCGCCGCTCGACCTCGCGCGGCGAGGTGCAGAACGTCTCGTCCGCGAGCAGCCCGCGGGCGGCGCGCATGGTGCACAGCGCGGCGACCTGCTCGCGCACACGGTCGAACCCGACCTTCTGCTCGAAATTCGCAGGGTAAATCATGGCCGTGGGGAGCATCGGTTATTCGGCCCGGCGCAGCGAATCGCGCTCGGCGCGGGCCGCCGCCTTCGCCGCCCGCCGGTCGGCCTTCTCCTTCATCTTCTCCGGATCGCGCCCGAAAACCGAGAGGTGCACGTAGCGCCCGGGATACTGCTTCAGATCGGCCAGCAGCGCCGAGAGGTTGGCGCTCGCCTCGTTGAGCGACGCATAGAGCGCATCGTCGGTCGCGAGCCGCCCGAGGGTTCCCTCGCCCGCATTGATCCGGGCGATCAGCGCATCGAGCCCCTCGACCGCGTGCGTCAGGTTGCCGACGAACCGTTCGTCGCTCAGCTGCGCGGAGAGCCGGTCGAGGTTGCCGACGATGCTGTCCACCCGCCCGGCATTCGCGCCGAGCGTCTGCGAAAAGACGGCCAAATTCTCCACGGCCGACTCCAGGTTGCCGCGCTCGGCGGCCAGCAGGCCGCGCATGTCGCCCGTCAGGGCGTTCAGGTTGGAGAGCGTACCCGAGATCTCCGACGTGTTGTCCTCGAGCAGCGTATTGATCGTGCCCAGCGTGCGCGAGAGGTCGCCGACCACCTGCGAGAACTTCTGCTTGAAGAACTCCAGCTCCGATCCGGCCATGTCCATCAGCCCCAGATTGCGCCCCGAGCGCAGCGTATCGCCCTTTTCGAGATAGCTCGAAGCCGTGCCGTAAGTGATTTCGATCGCCTTGTTGCCGAGAAACCCGTCGCTGAAGATCTTCGCTTCGGAGTCGGTCGGAATGCGGTACTGCCGCTTGATGGTGAACTGCAGCACGACGCTGCCGCTGCGCGCCGGGTCGAACGAAACGCCCGTCACGGTACCGATCTTCACCCCCCTCATCATGACGGGCGACGCCGACTGCACGCCGTCGATCCGGTCGTAGACCGCATAGTAGACCCGGTTGCGGCTGAAAATATCGATCCCGCTCAGGAACCGGATACCCGCCCATGCGGCGCCGATCATCAACACGGCGAACAGCCCGATTTTAGCCTCTCTTTTCATATCTTTCACTTTTTACTGACGATCTCCCCGCCGCGGCAGCAGACGACGAACGCATCGGGAAAATGCTTGCGCACCTCCTTGAGCTTGCGCTGCGCTGCGGCAGCCGTCGGAAACTCCCCGACGCAGTATTTGTAGGGCAGGCGGCCCTGCCCCCTGTAGCATTTCGCCTGGCCCCGGTAGCTCTTGAACTCCGCCGACCGGGCCGCCACGGGTTCGGCGCTGGCCAGCAGCTGCACGGCATAGAACGTTTTCCGCTCAGCCCCGGCCGCCTCGGCCTCCTTCGCCGCAGCGGTGCCGGATGCCGGCGCCGTTCCGGGAGCCGGCTCCGTCTCGGAGGCCGGCTCGTCCGTTCGGTCGGATGCGGCGGCCGCATCCTGCCGCTCGGCATCCTCCTCGGCCCGGCGGATCGCCTCGACGCGGTCGGCATAGCTCTTCACGGCATCGTAGAGCGAACGGGCGACCTCGCGCTGCCCCTTTTCGGACTTCAGGTAGGCCATCTCCTGCGCGTTGGACATGAAGCCGATCTCGGTCAGCGCGCCGGGCATGTTGGTGGCGAACAGCACGCGCAGCAGCTTGGTTTTGATCCCCACCTTGCGCATGTGGCGCCCGTGCGTCCGGTAGCTGTCCTGGATGCTGCGCGCAAAAGCCATGCTGTACGTGCCGTAGGTGAACTGCAGATTCTGGACGTAGGCCCGTTTCATGGCCGCGGTGCCCTCGGCGTCGTCGACCAGCTCGATGTACTCCTCGCGGTTGGACGAGATCAGAGCCGCCTCGTTGTACTGCTGCTCCTTGGGCGTCTCGCCCATGACGAGCGTCTCGACGCCCCGGGCCGAACGGTCCTTCGACGCATTGACATGGATCGACAGAAACAGGTCGCCCTTGCTCTTGTTGGCGATGTCGGCCCGGGCCTGCAGGTCGTCGATCAGCTCGTCGCCCAGCTGCTTGTCCGTCTTGCGGGTGTAGACCACCTTCACCCCGGGCATCCCCTCTTCGATGAGCGCCCCGAGCTTGAGCGCCACCGACAGCGTGAGATCCTTCTCCTTCACGCCGCCCCAGACAGCCCCGGGAAACTTGCCTCCGTGACCGGGATCGAGCACGACGACTTTCACCCCCTCCGTCCGCTGCGAAACAATATTTTCCGCCCGCGCTCCGTTAATGAACGGAATCGTGCAGACAGACAAGAGAATTGCAAAAAACTTCATCCGGGCCATGCGATAGTAACCTGAAAGTGGAGGGATCTCTGATTTTTTACCTATATTTGTCGGTCGAAAAACGCGGTTCCGCACCTCTCCGGGCATGTTCCGGGCGGCGTTGCCGACTCGTCGGCAAAGGTACGAAAAATTATTGGGATTTTGGATAAACCGAGGGCAAAATATCTCGTCGCGGCGATGCTTCTGGCATTCGTCCTGCCGTGCGTGTGCGGTCTTCCGGCCGGCCGGGCCGACGTGGTGCGGACGGCCGTCGGCACGACGGAGAACGCCGAGGCGCAGGAGTCGCCCGACAGCCTCCCCGCACCCTCGCCCGCGCGGAGCGAACGGCGCCGCCAGGCCCGTGCGGCGCGCGAAGAGAACCGCCGCCGCTCCCGGTCCGCAGCGCCGCAGCCGTCCGACTCGCTTCCCGCTCCGGCACCCGACTCGGCGGCCATGCCCCGCGAAGGCGCGGACACGACCGCCCGCGACACCGTGCGCCGGTCCAAGAAACCCGGAGCCTTCCTCGACGACATGATCTCGGGCAAGAACACCGACTCGCTGGTCTACGACGTACGCAACAAGACCGTCTACATCTACAACGAAGGCGACGTGGCCTACCAGGACATGACCCTCAAGGGCGACTACATGCGTATCGACATGAACACCAAGGAGATCTTCGCCTACGGAAAAGCCGACACGGTCGAAGGCAAGCCCACGGTGACCCACCCGGTCTTCGAGCAGGGGTCGGCCTCCTACACGATGGACACGATCACCTACAACATCTCCTCGAAGAAGGCCAAGATCAAGGGCGTGGCCACGCAGGAGGGCGACGGATGGCTCATCGGCGGCAGCGTGAAGAAGATGCCCGACAACACGGTGAACATCCAGCACGGCAAATACACCACCTGCGACGAAACGGACCACCCCCACTTCTACCTGGCGATGACCAAGGCGAAGGTGATTCCGGGCAAGAAGGTCGTCACGGGACCGGCCTATCTCGTGCTGGAGGACGTGCCGATCTACTTCCTCGGAATCCCCGAGGGGTTCTTCCCCATCAACTCCGGCCCGAAGTCGGGTCTGCTGATGCCCACCTACGGCGAGGAGTACGTCAAGGGATTCTTCATCCGCGACCTGGGCTACTATTTCACCATCAGCGAACACATGGACCTGGCCGTGCGGGGCGGATTCTACACGCTCGGCTCGTGGGAGGTCAAGGCCGCGTCGCGCTACATCAAGCGCTACAAATACAGCGGCAGCTTCAACATGGAGTACTCGAGCATCAAGACCGGCGAGAAAGGCGAGCCCGACTTCATGAAACAAAGCAACTTCCGCCTGCAGTGGACCCATTCGCAAGACCCGAAGGCCAATCCCGGGTCGACCTTCTCGGCCTCGGTGAACTTCGCCACGAGCGGTTACAGCAAGTACTCGGCGACCACGCTCAACGACATGCTCGCCACCCAGACCAACTCGTCGATCTCCTATTCGAAGAACTGGGCCGGCACCCCCTTCTCGCTCTCGGCCAACATGGCCATCTCGCAGAACTCCCAGGCGCAGACCATCTCCGTGACGCTGCCCACCATCGTCTTCAACGTCTCGCGGTTCTACCCCTTCAAACGGCGCGAGGCCATGGGCAAGGCCCGCTGGTACGAGAAGATCTCCATGCAGTACTCGGCCAAGATGACCAACCAGGTCAACACCACCGAATCGGAGATCTTCACCAAACAGACGCTCAAGAACATGAAGAACGGCATCGAACACACGCTGCCCGTCTCGGCGTCGTTCAACCTGTTCAACTACATCAACGTCTCGCCGTCGTTCAACTACACCGAGAAATGGTACTTCAAGCGCCAGTTCAAGGAGTGGGACCCCAACAACAACCGCGTGGTCGACCTCGACCCGGAATACGGATTCTGGCGGCTCTACAACTACAGCGCCAGCGTCTCGGCCTCGACGACCGTCTACGGCATGTACGACTTCACGAAAAAGCGCCGCGACCGCAAGATCCAGGCCATCCGCCATACGATCACCCCCACGGTGGGATTCTCCTACGCTCCCGACTTCTCGGCTCTGAAATACGGCTACCAGCGGCTGGTGCAGTCGGACTCCACGGGCCGCTACCAGCTCTACTCGCCCTATGCGGTCAACGCCTACGGCGTGCCCAGTTCGGGCCGTTCGGCGTCGATGAACTTCTCGCTGTCGCAGACGCTCGAAATGAAGGTGCTCTCGAAGCGCGACACCTCGGGCGTGAAGAAGATCAAGCTCATCGACGAGCTGCGCATCAGCGGATCGTACAACTTCCTGGCCGACTCGATGCGGCTGTCGACCATCCCGATCTCGCTGCGCACCACGCTGTTCAAGAATTTCGGACTGAACCTCTCGGCCACGCTCGACCCTTACCGCGTCACACCGCAGGGACGACGCATCGACAAGCTCTTCTTCCCGGGCCGCATCGTCTCGACGGGCTGGTCGTTCGGCTACACCTTCAAGTCGCGCCAGGACCGGTCTCAGCCGGCCATCAACGACATCACGAGCATCCCGCCCGAGTACATGAACCCCTACTACGACCCCTACGGGACGATGGACCCCGTCCTACGCCGGCAATACATGGCACAGGCCTACTACGACTTCTCGATCCCGTGGAACTTCGGATTCAACTACACGATCAACTACTCGGTCAGCTACGTGAACAACGGCACCACGGGCTATGAGAAAAACGTCACCCAGAGCGTCAACTTCAACGGCAGCGTGAACCTCACGCCCAAAACGGGCATCACGTTCCAGGCGGGCTACGACATCGCCAAGAACAAGCTGACCACCTCGGCGATCTCCATTTCGCACGACCTGCACTGCTGGCAGATGTCGTTCTCGTGGATTCCGTTCGGCTTCCAGCGCAGCTGGAGCTTCAACATCGGCGTGAAGGCCGCATCGCTCTCCGACCTGAAATACGACAAGAGCCAGTCGATGTACGACAACATGTTCTGACGTACGACAGGGCGCGGCATCCGGCCCGCCGGCGAAGTGCGGCGGACACCGGCGCGCTTTCGACGACGGCCGTTCGCCGCCATTCATCGCCCGTCGCCGCATCGGACGACGGCCGCATCTGCCGTGCAGAACCGCCGCACAAAACGCCGTTCGACGCAGAAACAGACGCAGCGGCCGGTCGGCGGACCGCCCCGGCATCCGCGAAGCGCCGCCCACTCCTCGCAATCCCACAACGCATCTCAGCAGCGCATCTCCGCGCACTTTCCGGCTCCGCACCCTTCCGAGCGGAAAAGGCACGCATCGACCCGCCCGCGGGACACGGCAAGACGGGAGTGCAGACTACGAAAGCCGAGCGGGGAGGTGCGATTCGAAGATCGCACCTCCCCGCTCGGCCGCCCCTCCGGGACGCGAAGGTCTAATGCCGCACCTCGCCCATGCGTACCGGGTCGTGCCGATAGCGGAAGACCGCGGCGAAAACCACAGCCACCACGAGCGCATACCCGGCGAAGATCAGCCATGTGGCGGTCCAGCCGCCCTCCACGCCTTCGCGCGCGAGCAGATAGCCGCCCTCCCAGGCGCAATAGCGGTTCACGATCTTCCCGGCGATCCACGTGCCGACCGACGCGCCTATGCCGTTGGTCATCAGCATGAAAAGCCCCTGGGCGCTCGCCTGCATCGGTTTCGAGGCCTCCTGCTCGACGAAGAGCGCCCCCGAGACGTTGAAGAAGTCGAACGCCACGCCGTAGACGATGCACGACAGGAACAGCAGCGCGACGCCCACCGTCGTCTCCGTCGAACCGATGCCGAAGAATCCGAAACGCAGCACCCAGGCGAACATGGCCATGAGCATCACCCGCTTGATACCGAACCGCTTCAGGAAGAAGGGAATCAACAGGATGCAGAGCGCCTCCGAAACCTGCGAGACGGAGACCAGCAGGGTCGGATTCTCCGCGAACCAGCTCTTCGACGTGGCGGCGAAGCTGTTTATATAAGGTGTGGCGTATCCGTTGGTGATCTGGAGCGAGACACCCAGCAGCATCGAGAAGACGAAGAAGAGCGCCATCTTCCGCTGCTTGAACAGCACGAAGGCATCCAGTCCGAGCCGCTGCGCCAGCGTCTTGCGCTCCGTGGAGGCCGAACGGTCGAGCGGGCAGTGCGGCAGCGTGAACGAGTAAACGCCCAGCAGCACCCCGAGCGCCCCGCAGACGACGAGCTGCATGTAGGTGAACTGCGCCGCCATGGGCATCAGCTGCACGAGTTTCTCGCCGCTCGCGAGCTCCTCGGTCCGGATGCCGGCGCCGCCGAACCCGACGAAGTTGACGAACCACATGGCCGCGATGAACCCGACGGTACCGAAGACGCGGATGGGCGGAAAATCCTTCACCGTGTCGAAGCCTTTGCGCTTGAGGATCGAGAAGGCCACGGTATTCGACAGGGCGATGGTCGGCATGTAGAAGGCCACGCTCAGGCAGTAGGCCGCGAAGATCGGCCCGATGGCGGTCGGAAGCCCCGCGGCGGTCTGCATCGTAGCCTCGTAGCCGAACCAGGCGGCCAGCAGCATGAAGGCCGCGGCCGTGAGGTGCGAAATGCCCAGCAGGCGCTGCGGCTCCACGAGCTTGTCGGCCAGGGCGCCGATGACGGCCGGCATGAAGATCGACACCACGCCCTGCGCCACATAGAACCACGCGATGTAATCGCCCAGCCCCACGCGGCCGAGAAAATTGCCGATGCACACCAGATACGAACCCCACACGGCGAACTGAAGAAAGTTCATCACGGTGAGGCGAAACTTGATTCCCATAACTTATTGATTTATCGTAATTTTACAGTTCCTGCGATTTTCGTGCCGAAAAAGTTCAAAACAAATATACGTTTTTTTTCGGATTTTTCTTTGCAATTGCAAAATAAAGTTCTACTTTTGCATCACCAAAACGTCATTGAGCTATGGTGTAATGGTAACACAACAGATTCTGGTCCTGTTATTCTTGGTTCGAATCCAGGTAGCTCAACAAGAAAGGCCGAAGCGCAACGCTTCGGCCTTTTTCGTTTCCGACGGTCTGTCCGGAGCCCCGCACCGGCCGAGGCGCCCGCAGCGACGGCTGCCAGTCCGCAGCACAGACGATCCGCACCGGCGGGAAATGCCGGCGCCGGCCGTCCGGCATCCGCTCCATGCAAAACGGGGAGGGCGCGCCTGCCGTGCCCTCCCCGTTTCGGTCAAACGCACGCCGGTCACCGCTCCGGCACGAACCGCACCGCCGCGCCGCCGTCCGCCGCGAGGGGCAGCACCAGCCGGTCGCCCCGTCCGACCGTCGACACGCGACGGACCAGCCGGTTCGGGTCGGCCTCCGGATCGGATTCGTCCAGCCACATCTCGGCCCTGTAGCGGCCCTCGCCCAGAAAGCCGAGATCGATCTCCAGCTCGCGCGCCTCGCGGTTCGTGATCGCCCCGAGGTACCACTCCTCGCCGCTGCGGCGCGCCACGGCGACGTAGCGGTTGAGCCGCGCCGCAGCCACATGCGTCCGATCCCACGTCTGCGGCACCGCGGTGAGGAACTCGAAGCCGGGCGCTCCCTCGTAGGCCATCGGATTGTCGCAGAGCGACCCGAGGTAGTTCTCCAGCACCACGTACATCGCCAGCATGTGGCACCGCGTGCCGACCACCGTCGGATTGACGTAGTGAGGCTCGAAATCGGCCCGGCGCACGGCCCGGAAGCCGCCCAGATGGTAGTCCGCGGCACCGGCCAGCATACGGGCGAAGGGGATGGAGACGTCGTGGTCGGGGGTCACCTGCCGCGCCCATTTGCAGACTTCGTAGTTGAGCGTTCCTTCGCGCGTGAACTCGTTGGGATAGGTGCGGTGCAGCCCCGAGGGTTTGCTGGCCCCGTGGAACTGGATGAAGATCCGGTGACGGCCCGCGGCGCGGAGGATCCGCTCCTGGATACGGATCATCTCCTGGTCGTCGCGGTCCATGAAATCGACCATCATGCCCCGCACGCCCCAGCGTTCGTAGAGGGCCATCGCCTCGTCCAGCCGCTCGTAGAGCGCCTTCCAGTGGACCCAGAGATGCAGCCCGACCCCTTTGCCGCGCGCATAGTCGGCGATGCGCTCCATCTGCAGACAGGGGATGGGCCGCGTGGCGTCGGCATGCGGCCCGGGCCACCCGAAGTTGAACCCGTCGTCGTAGTACCACGGAGTCTCGGCATAGCCGTAGATGCCGTGCAGATCGATGCCGTGGCGGGCGGCGAAGTCGATATAGTACTTGTTCGTCTCGAAATTGTTGCCCGGCGAAAAGTCCAGGTCGGGCACCACATTGCCGTTCCACCAGGTGAAGGTCGTCTTGCACGGCGCGATCCACGACGTGTCGTCGAACGCACAGGGGTCGTTCAGGTGTGTCAGCAGGTCGCTCTCGATCAGGTCGCCCTCCGAGCGGCCGATCAGCACGGTGCGCCAGGGCGTGCGGTGCGGCAGCGAGTCGGCCACCACCTTCACCCGCCCGCGGCCCGGAAGCGGCGAGAGCTTGCCCGCGAGCCGCCCCTCTTCGCGGCAAAGGTACATGCCGGCATAGTCGCGCACGGCGGCTTCGGTCACGGCCGCGAAGAGGCCGTCGCCGAAGTCGAAGGTCGCAGGCATGTCGAACAACTGGTTTTCGGGCAGCGCGGCGTAGCGGGCCTCGGTGTAGAGCCCCTCGTGCGTGGAGGTGTAGGAGGGCAGCGGCAGCGCCAGCACCAGCGGATCGCCCGCCGGATCGAAGGTCGTCAGCTCGTCGTACATCGTATAGGCGCTCCAGCCCGCCTGCTCCGGGAACTCGTAGCGGAAGCCGACCCCCTCGTCGAAGACCCGCACCACCAGATCGATGCGGCGGAACGGCGCTTCGCGCTCGACGAGCGGAATCCGAGCCTCGTTGGCGCAGGCGCGGGCCTCGGAGGTTTTGCCCACGATCAGACGGTAGGTCTCGTCGATGCGGCGGCGTTCGACGCGGCCGACCTGCAGACGGCGGCTGAACGCCCCGCTGTCGAACTCGAATCCCAGCCGTCCGCCCCCGATCACGGGACGGCCGTAGGCCGCGACGTCGTAGGCGATGCCTTCGGGAGCGACATCGAGCGTGAAACGAATGCGTTTGTCCGGCGAGACGACCTGCACCTGCCGGCCGGCCCGTGCGAGCGGTCCGGCGAGGAGGACAACCGCCAACAGAAGAAGTTTTTTCATAGTCATATTATCGGTTCGGATTAGTGTTCGCGACAGGGAAAGCAGCGTACCCGCATGCAAATATATGAAAATAATCGATTGCTAAAACGAATTAGCAACTTTTTATGTTTTTATCGCCGCCGCCCGGCCTGATTCGTCGGCCGCAGTTGCGGCCGGACATCGGACCGTCCGCGCCGGCACGAGGTGCCGGAATACGAGACACGGAGCTACCGACAGACCGCCCCGCATTTCCGCAGCGGAAGGACTCCCGGGTCCGGTCCGCAAAAAAAAGGCGGAAGTGCGCATTCGCACTTCCGCCCTCGCCGCAACGGTCGGCTGCGGTTTTATTTCAGGTTCATCTTGTCGATGAGCGCCTTGGTTTCGGGCTTATGGCCGCGGAACGCCACGTAGAGCTTCATCGGATGCTCCGTACCGCCCTTCGAGAGGATATTCTCGCGGAACGAATCGGCGACCTCGCGGTTGAAGATCCCCTTCTCCTTGAAGAGCGAGAAGGCGTCGGCCTCCAGCACCTCGGCCCACTTGTAACCGTAGTACCCGGCCGCATAACCGCCCGAGAAGATGTGGGTGAACGACGGAGCCATCGCCGTGCCGGCCACCACGGGCATCACCTGCGTGGGAGCCATCGAAGCCACCTCGAACGCCTCGACGTCGCCCTCGAAAGGCTCCGTCAGGCTGTGCCAGGCCATGTCGGTGATTCCGAACGAGAGCTGGCGCACGTTAGCGTAGGCCGCCAGATAATTCTGCGCCGCGACGATCCGCTCCACGATCTCGGCCGGCATCGGCTCGCCCGTCTGGTAATGCACGGCCCACAGGTCGAGGAACTCCTTCTCGGTGGCCCAGTTCTCCATGATCTGCGACGGCAGTTCGACGAAATCGCGGTAAACGTTCGTACCGGTCAGCGACTCGTAGGTACCCTGGCCCAGCATGCCGTGCAGCGAGTGGCCGAACTCGTGCAGGAAGGTCTCCACCTCGTCGAACGTGAGCAGCGACGGGGTCGTCTCGGTGGGTTTGGTGAAGTTCATCACCAGCGACACCAGCGGACGGGTCTCCGCGCCGTCGACGGTCTTCGTGCCGCGGAACTCGGTCATCCACGCTCCGGCGCGCTTCGAGGCCCGGGGGAAGAAATCGAGATAGAGCACCGCCACGAACCTGCCCTCCTCGTCGGTCACGTCGTAGGCCGTCACGTCGGGATGGTAGACCGGAATCGACTCGTCGGGCGTGAAGTTCAGCCCGTAGAGCTTGTTGGCCAGCATGAAGACGCCCTTCTTCACGTTCTCCAGCTTGAAATAGGGTTTCACCACCTCGTCGCTGAGCGCATACTTCTCGTCCTTGTACTTCTCGGTATAGTAGGCCCAGTCCCAGGGCATCAGCTCGCCCTCGAAACCGAGCGACGCGGCGTAGTCGGCGATCATCCGGTAGTCCTTGTCGGCATACTCCTTCGTGGCGTCGAGCAGTTCGGCCAGGAAGGCGTTCACCGTGGCGGCGTTCTCGGCCATGCGGTTTTCGAGCACGTAGTCGGCATAGGAGTCGTAGCCGAGCAGGTTGGCGATCTTCAGCCGCAGGTTGGCGATCTTCTTGATATTCTCCGTGTTGTCGAATTCGCCGCCCAGGGCCTTGGAGTTCGACGCACGCCAGAGCTTCTCCTTGAGCTCGCGGTTCGAGGAGTAGGTCATGAAGGGGAGGTAGCTCGGGTGCTGCAGCGTCACCGTCCACCCCTTTTCGCCGCGGGCCTTGGCTTCGGCGGCCATACCCTCCTTCACGAACGCGGGCAGCTCGGCCACCGCCTTCGGATCGGTGATGTTGAGCGTGAAGGCGTTGGTCGCCGCGAGCGAGTTCTGTCCGAATTGCAGCGTCAGCGCCGAAAGTTCGGTGGTATACTGCCGGTACAGCTCCTTGTCCTCATCGGAAAGCGCCGCGCCGCTGCGTGCGAAGCCTTTGTAGGTATCCTCCAGCAGCTTCTTGTCTTCGAGCGACAGACCCCATCCCGGATGTTTGTAGACCGCCTCGACGCGGGCGAAGAGCTCCGGGTCAAGCGAAATGTCGTTCGAGAGTTCGGTCAGCTTGGGCTGGATCTCCAGCGCGATCTGCTGCATCTCGTCCGACGTATCGGCCGACAGCAGGTTGTAGAAGACGCCGGCGATGCGGTTGAGCAGCGCCCCCTGCCGTTCGAGCGGCACGATGGTGTTCTTGAAGGTCGGCCGGGCCGGATTGTTCACGATGGCCTCCACCTCGGCGCGCGAGCATGCGATGGCCGTCTCGAAGGCCGGCGCATAGTGCGCCAGTTCGATCCGGTCGAAGGGCGGCGTGGCATAAGGCGTATCCCACTCGGCCAGCAGCGGGTTCGAGGTGTCGATTTCGGGCAGCTGGGCCACGGGCATCTTATCGCTCCCGCAACCGGCTGCCATGGCTGCGAATGTCATGGCAATCAATACTTTTTTCATATTCTTCGGTATGTTTGGTCTCTTCGTCATCCGGACGCACCGACCCCAGCCGCCGTACGGCAGCCGGGACGCACCGGCCCTGCGGGTCGTCATTCGGCCGCCTCGGGCGTCCCTCCGCGCTCGAAGTCGTCTTCCCGGACCAGGTCGTACGTCGCCGCCGCCCCGTCCTCCGACATCTCCTCGTCGGGACCGTTCCACAGCCCGCGGCTGCGAAGCATGGCCCGTTTGTCGGGGTCGGCGCCGCGGAACGCCCGGTACATGGACATCCCCTCCTCCGAGCCGCCGCGCGCCAGCAGTTTGCGGCGGAAACGGTCGGCGATCTGCCGGTTGAAGAGGTCACCGCTCTGCTTGAACGCCTGGAAGGCATCCTTGTCGAGCACCTCGGCCCACGTATAGAAATAATATCCGGCCGAGTAGCCGCCGTCGAAAATGTGCGAGAAGTAGGGGTAGCGGTAGCGCGGCTCGATCTGCGGGATCAGCCCCCGGCGTTCGTTGAGCGCCCGTTTTTCGAAGGCCTCCACGTCGAACGGCTCGTAGGCCGTCAGCGAGTGGATGTCCATGTCGGTGAGCGCCGCCGCGACGAGCTCCGTGGTGGCGAATCCCTGGTTGAACAGCTCGCTGCGGCGCAGCTTCTCGACCAGGTAGTCTGGGATCACCTCGCTCGAGCGGAAGTGCACGGCATAGTGGCGCAGCAGTTCGGGTTCGAACGCCCAGTTCTCCATGATCTGCGACGGCAGCTCCACGAAATCGCCCTCGACCTCGGTCAGTCCGCGGTACTTCACGTCGTGGAACAGGAAGTGCAGCGCATGGCCGAATTCGTGGAACAGGGTCTCGGTCTCGTCCAGCGTCAGCAGGGCGGGATCGCCGCCGGCCGGCCGCGTGAAGTTGGCGACGACCGACACCACGGGAGCCACGCGCACGCCGTTCTCGTAGGTCTGCTCCACGTAGTTGCCGCACCACGCGCCCTGGCTCTTGCCGTCGCGCGGATGGAAGTCGAAGTAGAGCACCCCGAGGTGCGACTCGTCGGCGTCGAGCACCTCGTAGGCCGTCACCTCCGGATGATAGACCGGCACGGAGATCGGCCGGAACGTGATGCCGTACAGCCGGTTGGCCAGGAAGAATGCGCCGCTGCGCACGTTCTCCAGCGCGAAATAGGGGCGCAGCATCTCCTCGTCGAGCGCATACTTCTGTTTGCGCACCTTCTCGGCGTAGTACCACCAGTCCCACGACTCGAACGTCGCACCGGGCTGGTCGCGCTGCAGCAGTTCGTCCATCTCCGCCAGTTCGGCCTTGGCGCGGTCGAGCGCCGGCGTCCAGATCTCGTCGAGCAGCGCATAGACCGCCTCGGTCGTCCCGGCCATCTGGTCGGACACCACGTAGTCGGCATAGGAGTCGTAGCCCAGCATGCGGGCCTTCTCCGTACGCAGCCGGACGAAATCGTTGACCAGCTGCTTGTTGTCGTTCGCATCGCCATTGTTGCAGCGGTTCAGATAAGCCTTGTAGATCTGTTCGCGCAGATCGCGCCGCGCCGAGTAGGTCAGGAACGGAATCAGGCTGGGCTTGTGCAGCGTGAAGACCCATTTGTCCTTGCGGCCCATCGCCTCGGCCTTCTCCTTGGCGGCGTCGCGGACTCCGGCGGGCAGCCCCTCCAGATCGCCGCTCGCCAGCTCCAGCACGAAAGCGTTGTTCTCGGCCAGGATGTGGTTGCCGTACTGCACGCCGATGCCGGACAGCTCTTCGTTGATCTGCTTCAGGCGCTGTTTCTGCGTATCGTCGAGCAGGGCGCCCGCCCGCACGAACGCGTCGTAGGTCTTCTGCAGCAGCCGGCTCTGCTCGGCATCGAGCCCGAGCGTCGCACGCCGGTCGTAGACCTCCTTGATTTTGGCGAAGAGACGCTCGTCGAGCAGGATGCGGTCGGCGTGGGCCGCCAGCAGGGGGGCCGTCTGCGCTTCGATGGCCTGCATCCGCTCGTCGGTCTCCGCGGCGCAGAGCATCCCGAAGACCAGTTCGGTCCGGGCCAGCATCCGCCCCGAAGCGTCGTAAGCCAGAATCACGTTCTCGAACGTGGGCGCATCGTTGTTCGACACGATGGCGTCGATCTCGGCCGCATGGAGCGACATGCCGCGCTCGAAGGCCGGCATGAAATGCTCCGGAGCGATCCGGTCGAAAGGCGGCACCCCGTACGGAGTGTCCCATTCGGTGAAAAAGGGATTTTCATCGCTGTTTTTCACCGTTTTGCAACCGCTGAAAGCCATAATCGCAAACAATAGGGGCAAGAATCCTGCGAAACGTCTCATGGATTTTTGTTATTTTATATACCTTTGCGGAAAATTTTTCCGCACCCTGACCGGCGTTCCGGCGGCCCCGATCGGCTCCGGTACGTCCGTCTTTGCGGCAAAGTTAATATTAAAGTTTAGAATTCGCGACTTCCATGCAACTATTTTATGCGCCCGACATCGCCCCGCCCGAGTACACGCTCGGCGAGGAGGAGTCGAAGCACTGCGTCCGCGTGCTGCGGCTCGGTCGGGGCGAACGCATCCATATCACCGACGGACGGGGCAACCTCCACGCCTGCGAGATCGTCGTCGTCGACGCCCGCAGATGCAAGGTGCGCATCGCGGAGACGCACTCCGGCTACGGCCGGCTGCCCTACGATCTGACGATGGCCGTGGCGCCGACCAAGAACACCGACCGCTTCGAGTGGTTCCTCGAAAAGGCGACCGAGGTGGGCGTCACCGAGATCGTGCCGATCGCCTCGGCCCGCAGCGAACGCCGCTCGTACAAGTCCGAGCGCGGCCAGAAGGTCGTCACGGCGGCCATGAAACAGTCGCTCAAGGCCTACCGGCCCCTGCTGCGCGAGCTGACGCCGTTCGGTGCGGCGATCGCCGCACCGTTCGAGGGGCGCAGGTTCATCGCCCACTGCGACGCGCCCCAGTCGGAGGCCGGGCGCCGTTTCCTGCCCTCGCTGCTGCACCGGGGCGAGCGCGTCCAGATCCTGATCGGGCCCGAAGGCGACTTTTCGCCCGAGGAGATCCGGCAGGCGCTGGCCTGCGGATTCGAGGAGATCTCGCTCGGCACCCAGCGGCTGCGGACCGAAACGGCGGCCGTCGTGGCCGCGGTGCTGGTCGCCGCGGCAAACGGTCCGGAGTAGCGCGGCCGCTCCCTCTGGGAGCAGTCGCCCCGGAAGGACGGCGGCTGCCGCGCGGATCCGTTCCGCCGACGGAACAACGGACAAACACGGTGTTTTCGTATGTCCCGCCGGACTATCCCCGCGCCGCACGACGGCACCGCCCCGTCGGACGGTCCCGGCAGAACCTGCGGATGCGCGGCCTCGGCAACGGGATCACTCCGGCAAAACCCGCGGATACGCGGCCGCTCCGAAACGCAGCGCCGCGAACCCCCGCCCCGACGCCCGCAGCCGCACCGGATCTCCACTGCGCCGGATCGGAAGCGGAGAGACGCCGTACGAAGCGCACGCACGCGGCGGGCGGCAATTTGAAGACAAGACACAACACAGACAAATGACTCTATACCTATTATTCATTTTGGCGGCCGTCGCGGGGCTGATCTTCGCCGTCCCCGTGCGGGCCAAGTCCTGGACCGCCCTGACATTGGTCGCAGCCGGCATGCTGGCGGCCGCGATTCCCGCCGTCGGCATTCTGTCGGGCGCGGAGCAGCGCGTCGCGCTGTGGGAGATCGCAGGGCCTTTCGGCACCGACCGCGGCATGCTCGACCCACTGTCGGCGCTCTTCGTGGTAGTGATCGCCATCGGATCGGTGGCCTCGGTGCTCTACTCGCACGGTTATCTGGCCCACACGCTCGCCGGAAAATCCGCCGCCCACGTCTCGCTGCACTATACGGCGCTGACCGTCATGAGCCTGTCCATGACGGGCGTGGTCGCATCCGAAGGGGGCTACTCGTTCCTCTTCTTCTGGGAGCTGATGACCATCGCCTCGTTCCTGCTGATCCTCTACGACGCGCAGCGGCGCGAAGTGCGCCGCGCGGCCCTGGCCTATCTGGTGATGATGCACATCGGCTTCGTGCTGCTGGTGGCCGGATTCGCACGGCTCGACGCCGCCTGCGGCTCGGCCGACTTCGCGGCGCTCCGGGGCTATTTCCGCACGCACGACGTCCTGCCGCTCTACCTGCTGCTGCTGGCCGGCTTCGGCATGAAGGCGGGTCTGTTCCCGGTACACGTGTGGCTTCCGGAGGCGCATCCGGCCGCACCGTCGCACGTCTCGGCGCTGATGTCGGGCGTGATGATCAAGACGGGCATCTACGGCATCCTGCGCATCACGTCGGCGCTCGCCGGACTTCCGGCCCTGCGCACGGCGGGGCTCGTGCTGCTGGGCGCAGGCATCGTCACGGGACTCTGGGGCGTGGTGCTGGCCTCCGCGCAGAACGACGCCAAACGCATGCTGGCCTACTCGTCGATCGAAAACATCGGCATCATCGTCCTCGGACTGGGCATCGGGATGCTGGGCTACGACGCAGGCAACTACGCCGTGGCGCTCTGCGGCGTGTGCGGCGCGCTGCTCCACACGCTCAACCATTCGCTGTTCAAATCGCTGCTCTTCTTCGGCGCGGGCAATCTCCTTTCGCAGACGCACACCGTCTCGCTCGACGCCCTGGGCGGCGCGGGACGCCAGATGCCGCTCACGGGCATCCTCTTCCTGTGCGGCACGGCGGCGCTCTGCGCGCTGCCGCCGTTCAACGGCTTCGTCTCGGAGCTGACGATCTACCTCGGGCTTTTCGACGGCATCGCCTCGGGCAGCAACGTGCTGACCTCGGCGGCCGGACTGATCGCCCTGGCGCTGATCGGCGGCCTGGCGCTGCTGGCCTTCACCAAGCTCTACGGCACGGCCTTCCTCGGCGCCCCCCGCAGCCACTGCGTCGCCGAGGCCCGCGAGGTCGACAACGTCCGCATCGCGGCCATGGCGCTGCCGCTGACGGGGATGCTGGCCGTGGGGCTCTTCCCGCAGGCGGCCGTCGGCATCGTCGTCCGCGCCGCAGCGTGCTTCATGCCCGCCGCCGATGCAGCCGCCCACGCCGAGCGGCTGCTCCACCCCGCGCTCGCGGGCGTCTGCCGCACGGCGTGGCTCGTCGTGGCGGTCGTCGCGCTGCTGGCCTGGCTGCGCCGCCGGGCACTCCGCCGCCGCACCGTAACCGCGGGCCCCACGTGGGGCTGCGGCTTCACCGCCCCCAACGTGCGGATGCAGTACACGGGCGAATCCTTCTCGGAGGGGTTGCAGTCGATCGCCACGTCGCTCACGCAGAACAGCGGCGAGGGACGCGCCGTCGACAAGGCCGAGATCTTCCCCGCCACGCACAACTTCGACATCCGCCACAAGGACAAGATCGACCGGCTCTTCGCGGCCTGGTGGGTCGAGCTGCTGCACCAGATCAACCGCCGGGTCATGCGGCTGCGCACGGGCAAGATCAACCACTACGTGCTCTTCGCCCTGGCGTTCCTGGTCCTGGTATTCGTGTTATCCGTTCTAAATCTGCTCTGACATGGCACTCGTCAATATCCTGCTGCTGACGCTGGCGGCGCTCGCGATTCCGGGCGTCGTCAACCGCACGCGCGCCGCACTGGCCGGCCGCCGAGGCATCCGCTTCCTGCAGCACCTCTACGACGTACGGCTGCTCCTGCGCAAGGGCGCCGTCTATTCGCCGACCACCTCGGCGCTCTTCCGCGCCGTACCGTCGGTCTATCTGGGCACGGCGCTCGTCGCGGCGCTCTTCATCCCGGTGGGCGGACTGTCGCCGCTGCTCTCGTTCGAGGGCGACATGGTCGCTTTCGCCTACCTGCTGGCCCTCGGCCGCTTCGCGCTGATTCTCGGCGCGATGGACACGGGCAGTTCGTTCGAAGGGATGGGCGCCAGCCGCGAAGCGCTCTACGGCGCGCTCGTCGAACCGGCGCTGATGACGGCCGTCGCCACGCTGGCGCTGGTCTCGGGCTACACGTCGTTCGCCGACCTGTTCACGGCCGCCCCGCAGGCCCGTTTCACCGTCGTGCTGCTGCTGACGGCCTACGTGCTGGTGAAGATCGTCTTCACCGAGAGCGGCCGCGTGCCGGTCGACGATCCGCGCACGCACCTCGAGCTGACGATGATCCACGAGGTGATGTGCCTCGACTACTGCGGCGTCGATCTGGGGATGATCCAGATCGCCGGGTGGCTGAAAACCGCGGCGCTCTCGATGCTGGCGGCCGATACCGTCGCCGCGGCATTCGGCTGGCCCTGGTGGGCCGCGGCTCCGCTGGCCGTGGCCGTCACGGGGCTGTCGGTGGGCATCGTCGAGTCGACGCAGGCCCGCAACAAGCTCGCCCGCAACACCACGTTCATTCTGACCATCGGCGCACTGGCGGCCCTCGTCTTCTTCTCGGGCTACCTGCTGCAACTCAACCTGTTCGTACAATGATACTCTCGTTAGTGATCCTCTATGTGGTGACGCTCGTTTACCTGGCCATCACCGAGCGCTTCCGCAACTACGCCTCGATCGTCTGCCTGCAAGGGCTGCTGCTCTTCGCCATCGCCATCCTGCGGCTGCACGCCATCGACACGATCGAACTGCTGTTCATCGGCATGGAGACGCTGCTGTTCAAGGCGATCGTGGTCCCGGCCATCCTCTTCGCCGTGATCCGGCACACGAAAATCAACCGGGTGCCGCGTCCGGGCTCGTCGCAGTTCAACTCGCTCGTGCTCTCGATCGCGGCGCTGGCCGCCAGCATCTCGATCGCCTGGTACATCGCCGACCCCACGGTGGACATGGTCTTCTTCGGCGTGGCGCTCTACGCACTGCTCAGCGGCCTAATCCTCATCGTGCTGCGCGCCAGGCTCTTCTCGCACATGGTCGGGTTCCTGGTGATCGAAAACGGCGTGTTCCTCTTCTCGACGGCCATCGGCATCGAGATGCCCTTCCTGATCAATATCGCCATTCTGCTCGACATCCTCATCTCGGTGCTCATGCTGGGCGTCTTCTTCACGAAGATCGACCGCAAGCTGCACGCCGACGATGCCGACACCCTGTCGCACGTAAAAGACTGATGCCATGACGATCTACGTATATTTTCTGCTCTGCCTGCTGACCGCCGCCGCGACCTTCTTCGCGCGCAGCCGCCGCATCGTGCATGCGGCCGGAGGCGTTTTCTACTTCGTCCAGGCCCTGCTGCTGGCCCACCTGTTCCTCAACGGCGGCTACGGCACCGCCTGCGGCTCCTTCTTCGCGTTCGATGCCGCCGGAACGCTCTTCTTCGTGCTGATGATTCTGGTCTCGGGCTTCGTCTTCGCCCACTCCGAATCCTACCTGCGCAACAACAGCCTGCCCGAATACCGGCTCTACTTCGCCCTGCTGATGCTGCTCACGACGGCCCTCACGGGCGTCTATTTCGCCGACAACATCGCCGTGACGTGGATCTTCCTCGAGGGAACCACCCTCTGCGCCGCGGGGCTGATCTACCACCGGCGCACGGCGCAGACGCTCGAAGCGGCCTGGAAATACCTCTTCGTCTGCTCGACGGGCATCGCCATGGCCTACCTGGGCATCCTGCTGCTCTGCACCGCCGCCACCAGAGGGGCGCTGAGCTACGAGGCGCTCGCCGCGGCCGCCGCCGAGGGCAACCCGCTCTACCTGAAGACCGCATTTCTGCTCGTCCTGTGCGGCTACAGCTGCAAGATGGAGATCTTCCCGCTCTACACCGTGGGCATCGACGCCAACTTCGCGGCGCCGTCGCCCGCTTCGGCGCTGCTCTCGACCGGACTGGTCAACGCGGGCTTCCTGGCGCTGCTGCGGGTCTACGCCGTGCTGGCCGGCAGCCCCGTGTTCGAGTGGGTGCGCCACGTGCTGGTGCTCGTCGGCGTGCTGTCGCTGATGATCGGCGCGCTGTTCCTGCGCCGCACCAACAACTACAAGCGCTTCCTCTCCTACTCCACGGTCGAAAACATGGGCATCGCGGCCATCGGACTGGGAATCGGGGGCGCGGGCGTGTGGGCCGCGGTGTTCCACGTCGTGTTCCACACCTTCATCAAGAGCAGCCTCTTCCTGCAGATGGCCGTCGTGCGCCAGGTCTACAACGGCTACCGCATCAATCGCCTGGGCGACTACATGCGCATCAACCGCATCGGCGCCGTGGGCATCCTGGTCGGTACGATCGCCGTGCTGGCCTTCCCGCCCTCGCCGCTCTTCCTCTCGGAACTGACGATCCTGCGCGAGACGCTCGCGGGTGATTCGTGGTGGCTGGCCATCGTGCTGCTGGTGCTGCTCTGCATCGTGATCTACTCAATATGCCTGCGCCTGCTGCGCCTCTGCTACCAGCCCAACCAGGACGAGCTGCACCCCTCGCTGGCCGACCGCAAGCTCTCGTGGTCGGCTCTCGCGCTGCTGCTCGCCGCCCTGGTGGCCGGCATCTGGCAGCCGCCGTTCCTGACGACGCTGATCGACCGTATCGCACAACTCTGACGCTTATGAACTACCTCATCACAGACAATACCTCCGGCGCCGTCCGCCTGCGCGACATACCCGAAACGGACTATGCGTCGTTCTACGACGACCTCCGCACCCGTCTTTCCGACAGCCGCTGGCACGTGGGCCACTACTTCGCCCTGCCCGAAGAGGAGGCGCGGCTGCGCTTCTATCTGCTGCTGCTCGACGATGCGACGGGACAGGTGCTGATCGGCTCCTTCGCCCGCGAATACTACGACGACACGGCGCTGCCGTCGCTCACGGCGCTCCATGCGCAGATGCACCCGTTCGAACGCGAAATCGCCGAACGCTGGGGCATCCGCTTCGACGGCATGCCGTGGCCCAAGCCGCTGCGCTTTCCGTTCGACCGCTACGACCGCAACAGCACGATGGACAACTATCCGTTCTACGCGATGGAGGGCGGTTCGCTGCACGAGGTGAACGTCGGGCCGATCCACGCCGGGATCATCGAGCCGGGCGCCTTCCGCTTCATCTGCAACGGCGAACAGGTGCTGCACCTGGAGATCGCCCTGGGCTACCAGCACCGTGGCGTCGAACATCTCTTCGCCGCCACGCGCAACCGGCTGCGGCAGCTGTGTCTGGCCGAAGCCGCCGCGGGCGACAGCGCCGTGGCCCACGCCACGGCCTGCGTCGAGACGATCGAGAAGCTCGCCGGCACCGCCCGCCCCGCGCAGCTGGCACCCGAACGGCTCGTCGCGCTCGAACTGGAGCGCATGGCCATGCAGATCGCCGACACGGGCGCGCTGTCGATGGACGTGGGCTACCAGCTGGGGCAGGTGGCCTGCGAGGCGCTGCGCACCATGACCATCAACACCACGCAGGCATGGTGCGGCAACCGGTTCGGCAAGAATCTGATCCGGCCGCTGGGCACCGACCATCCGCTGACGGCCGAGAAGGCCGCGATGATCCGCCGCAACGTGGCCGAAATCGCCCGGCGCTACGACGAAGTGCGGCACGACATCAAATCGTCGCCCACGCTGCTGGCGCGGTTCGAGCAGTGCGGCATCGTTCCGCGCGAGGAGATGCTGCGCATCGGAGGCGTGGGCCAGGCGGCGCGTGCGAGCGGCGCGGCGCGCGACATCCGGGCCTCGCACCCGTGGGGGCTCTTCGCCGGGACGCTCGCTCACGAAAGCATCGTCAAGACCCAGGGCGACGTGATGGCACGGCTGATGGTCCGCTGCCGCGAAGTGCTGCAGTCGGCCGGCTGCATCGACCGGCTGCTGGAGGGCTTCGTCCCCGCCGAAACCCGCCGGCCGGACTACGGCGCCCCCCTCGCGCCCCGTTCGCTCGCCTTCGGGCTGGTCGAAGGGTGGCGGGGCGAGACACTGCACGTGGCCCTCACCGACGACCGGGGCGACATCGCCGCCTACCGCATCAAGGACCCGAGCCTGCACAACTGGATGGCGCTGGCGCTGGCCGTGCGGGGCGAAGGGATCTCCGACTTCCCGATCTGCAACAAGAGCTTCAACCTCTCCTACTGCGGCCACGACCTTTGAGAGCGACGGCTCCCGGGCCGCTGAAAACCCGGGGCCGATCCGACATAACGAAAAAAACGACTGACGATCATGATATTTCCGAAAATCCGCGTTCTGCGCAGCCACGGGCGGCAGGCCATCCCCGACCTCGACGCCGTGGAGCTGACCTCCGAATTCCGGGGCCGGCCCGAGCTGACCGAGCCCGCCGACGCCGAGAGCCGCACGGCGCTCGACGAAGCCGCCGCCCTGTGCCCCACGGGGGCGCTCGCGGCGGCCCCCTTCGCCCTCGACCTGGGCCGCTGCCTCTTCTGCGGCGAATGCGCGCGCCGCGCACCGCAGAGCATCCGCTTCACCAACGACTACCGCCTCGGCTCCCCCACCCGCGAAGGGCTGGTGCTCCGGCCGGGCGACCGGCGCGTGGAGTTCGACCGGAAGGAAGTTCGGCCCGAGATTTGCCGCTGCTTCGGCCGGACACTCAAGCTGCGCGAAGTGAGCGCCGGCGGCGACGCCTCGGTCGAGATGGAGCTGGGCGCCACGGGCAACGTCAACTTCGACCTGGGGCGCCACGGCATCTCGTTCACCGCCTCGCCCCGCCATGCCGACGGCGTGGTGGTGTCGGGCCCCGTGACGCGCAACATGGCCGAGGCGCTCGACATCTGCTACGACGCCGTGGCCGAGCCGAAAATCCTCGTCGCCTGCGGCACGGACGCCTGCTCGGGCGGGCTGTTCGCCGAAAGCCGAGCCGTGGACCGCAGTTTCTTCGAGCGGCACCGCGTCGACCTCTGGCTGCCGGGCACGCCCACGCACCCGATGGTCTTCATCGACGGCGTGCGCACGCTGCTTGGGCTCAAGACACGACAATGACCTCCGCCATGCGACCGATCGCGACACTTTTCTGGAGCTTCCTGAAAATCGGACTCTTCACCTTCGGGGGCGGCTATGCGATGATCCCGCTGATCCGCCGCGAGGTGATCGACCGCCGGGGCTGGATCGCCGAGCGCGAATTCCTCGACCTGCTGACCCTGGCGCAGTCGGCTCCCGGGCCCATCTCGCTCAACACGTCGGTCTTCGTCGGCTACCGCGTGCGCGGCTATGCGGGAGCTGTGGCGGCCATCCTGGGGGTGGTCGTGCCGTCGCTGCTCATCATCCTGGCCATCGCACTCTTCTTCAACGACATACGCTACAATCCGGTGGTCGACGCCGCATTCAAGGGCATGCGTCCGGCGGTCGTGGCGCTGATCGTGGTGCCGGTGCTGTCGCTTGCCCGCGGCATGCACCGCGCGATGTACGCCGTGATCCTCCTCTCGGCCCTGGCCGTATGGTACCTGGGGTGGTCGCCGATCTACATCCTGCTCGGCGCGGCCGCCGCAGGCATCGCATGGGAGCTGGCGGTCGCAGGCCGCCACGGCAGCAAAAGCGGGAAATAGGCCCGACGGCCGCACCGCGAGCACGACGCCTCCGGAAGCGGAGCGCCTCCGCACGCCGGGCACGGCAGGGAGCTGCGGCCCGACCGCGGGGCCGCGCAATCCGGACGATAAACGAAAACAGACAAACGCATGATACTCTGGCAACTCTTCGTCAGCTACCTCAAGATCGGATTCTTCGGATTCGGCGGCGGCTACGCCATGCTGTCGCTCATCCAGAACGAAGTGGTCGTCCAGCACGGCTGGATGACCAACGCCGAATTCG